>JAZLDD010000039.1:0-49831 GCA_045614585.1 Akkermansia sp.
GTACACCCTGAGCAGCTGGGGCGGCACACTGGGTGCCGGCATGCAGGTGAATGACAAGCTCTCCCTGGGCCTGGCTCTCACCGCCATGCGCGGCGACCTGAAAAGCGATGCCCCGGACAGACTCGAGGGTGATATGGACACCGCCTACCTGAGCGCCTTTGCCCGCTACCAGCGTGGCCGCTGGAGCCACAGCTTCATTGGCTCCGCAGGCACCATGGAGACGGATTACACCCGCTCGGCCATGGATTACCCCCACAAGGGCGACACGGATGGCACGTCTTTCGGCCTTATGTATGAGCTGAGCCACGGCATGCAGCTGAGCAACAACAGTCTGCTGAGCCCTGTGTTCAACATCGCCTACCGCCACACCGCAGTAGACGGCTACAGCGAAAGCGGCTCAGATGCCGCTCTGCGCGCGGGCAAACAGGAGCTCGACACCGTGACCGTGGCTCTCGGTGCCCGCTATGCCGCCACTGTGGGTCAGGAGACGCTGAACCGCGCCTGCGCCTTTGACGCACGCGCTCTGGTCAAGTACGACCTCGGCGATACGCAGTCCGATGCCTCCGTGGGCTTCATTGATTATGCCAGCCGCGCCAGCATCGAAAGCGCCGAGAGAGGAGCCTTTGGTCTGGAACTGGGTGCCGGCATCTCCGTACCCGTCGGACCCGGCAGCATCTTCACCGATGGGACGGTGGAGCTGAGAAGCGACTACATGAATTTCAACGCCGCCGCAGGCTACAGAATTCAGTTCTAAATTCCCCGGCAAAGCAGAATTATCAGCCGCTGTCCTGTAAATAGGGCAGCGGTTTTTCTTGCGTTGAGAAAAAAAATATGGTAGATAAGCAAATGTTATCCGGGAAAGGGCATAATGGTATGCTTCCCCGGCATGCAAAAAAACAACCAGTACTTCACATTATGAAAAAGGTATTCGTTTCTACGGCTCTCGCAATTTCCGCTCTCATTCTCAGCAGCTGTGGCGCTCCCGTCATTGGCGCAGCCTACACTGACATCACCGTTCCCGTAACGGCCACCACCGCCAGCGGCTCCAAGGTAGGCACCGCCACCTCCACCACCTATCTTGCCCTCTGGGCAGAGGGTGATGCTTCCATCGAAGCTGCTAAGAAGAACGGCGGCATTACGAACGTTTCCTCTGTTGATACCAAGATTAAGAGCATCCTGGGTGTCTACACCACCTACACCACCACTGTGCGCGGCAACTAATACGCCCGTATAGATAATCATTTAAAGACGAGCCCGGGGAGCATCATTCCCCGGGCTCATTAATTCATACGGGCAATATAATCTCCCTTCTACCCGGCCAGAAGCGCTGCCATATCCTGAGGCAGCGGGCTTTCCACCGAAATCTCCCGACCTTGCCACGGAAAAGTGAGTCGGCACGCATGCAATGCATGGCGAGGAAGCAGCAGGCGGCGCTGTAAATCCGAAGTCCACCCCCGGGCTATAAAATCAAGGTAGCAGGATTCGTCTCCACCGTAAATCTTATCACCAACCAGAGGATACCCCAGACAGGCTGCGTGAACCCGGATCTGGTGCATCCGCCCAGTATACGGGCAGCACCTCAGCAAAGCTTTATCTCCGCAGCGGCGCAGCACCTCAAATCCGGTTCGGCAGGCTTTACCAGACGGATGGCAGCACTGGCGCACATGAATACGGGTCTCAGCCACAGTTTCCATACGCACTATAGGTTCCGCGCAACAAGCAGATGACCATAGCGGGCTCCCCTGCACCACGGCAAAATACTCCTTGTGAAGAAGCCTGTTCTGCATCGCCTTACCCAGCTCACGCGCGGCATCTGCAGTCTTGGCCACCAGGGTAATACCACTTGTTTCGCGGTCCAGTCTGTTTATGAGCGATACCTGGCCACCTGTCGCCACCTCATACGCCAGCAGCTCATGAAGACCGTGCCAGAGCGTCGGCTCATTCTTTTCCCCGGTGGGATGCGTAAGCAAAGGCGCAGCCTTATCCACCACCAGGACACCGGCATCTTCATACAGCACCCGGAACTCAGGCACCACAGCTATGGGCATATCATAGCTCATTCTGCAGAGAAAATGGCAGGGTCTATCTCAACCCACTCACCAGGGCACAGATTCAGCTCTGCCAATTTCAGCGGGCCGATTTCCACGCGCTCAAGCGTTTCCACAGGAGCCCCCACCGCGGCAAGCATGCGGCGAACCTGGTGATAGCGGCCTTCATGCAGGGTAAGGCGACCAGCGCACTCACCAGTCAACTCCAGCTGAGCCGGCAGACAGGGTGTACGCTCCCCCTGCAGCATAAACTCCCCACTGCGGAACAAACCAACAGCATCTGCCGGAACCGGTGCAGATGTTGTAAACGAATAGACTTTAGGCACATGCCGTTTCGGGCTTGTCTGCGCGTGTTCGAAAGCCCCGTCATCCGTAAGCAGCAGCAGCCCGCTGGTTTCCTTATCTAACCGTCCTACTGTATTGACGGCAGGATTCCGCCGCAACCATTGCGACGGCAATAAATCATACACTAATTCACCCTCCTCTTTGTGGCTGCAGGTACAGCCAAGCGGCTTATTGAATGCAACATACAACCCGCGGGGAAACTCGACTGGTTCACCATCTATGAGCACATCTTCGGGCTCCACTTTCTCATTCGGCGATTTTACAGGGACCCCGCCGCGAGTCACGCGCCCGCGCTTCAGCCACTGCGTCACCTCACGCCGGCTGCAATACCCGAACCGGCTCATCAGTGCGTCTGTTCTCATGCCGCGGACATTTTGCCACACATTTTGAAAAAAACAAGATTGAAATCACCAGATTTTTGTGATAGAACTATGTCAGAAACATTGCTCACCAGTGTTTCCATCCTGACTCACTGCGTAGCACTCACCTCTCACTCTTCTCATATGGCAATTACCATCATAACCGAACGTCAACTCGCTGCAGATCAGCAGGGGCTCTGGAAAAAAGCCCTTCAGGCAGTGCAGACCAAGAATTACAAGTACGCCGTAACCATTCTGAAAACGCTCGTCAAACGCGTTCCCGGCTTCCTTGAAGGCCGCAAGCTGCTTCGTGCATGCGAGGTGAAGAGCACCCCGGAAGCAGGTCGCAAAGCATCCCTTTTCGGCGGTTTACGCGTCACGACCTCACGTAAGGACCCGGAATCAGTGCTGGTGAATATTGAAGACGACCTGGAGCGAGACCCCTACTCCGTAACGGCAAACGAAGCCCTCTTTGCTGCAGCAAACGACCTCGGTCTGCCGGAAATTGCAGCATTCGCACTGGAAACAATCTGCCAGGGCATGCCGAATGCAAAAAAACACCTGCACCTTCTTGCCAACCATTATATCAAGAACGAGCAATTCTCTGAAGCGGCAGAAACCTACCGCCGCGTGCTGCAAGCCGACCCGACCGACCCCATTGCCATGCGCGGTGAGAAAGACTGCTCCGCCCGCGCCACCATGAAGCAGGGCAACTGGGAAGGCAAAGGCGACTTCCGCACCAAGATGAAAAATGCGAATGCCACCGCAGACCTTGAAAGCGGTGACAAACTGGGCCTCACCCAGGCAGAACTGGAAGCCCGGCTCGCGCAGCTTTCCGAGCAATACGCCGTAGATAACACCAACCTCCAGATTGTGAAGGATATTGCCTCTGTTTACGAACAGATGGAAGACTACGCCAACGCCTACTCATTCTATGCCTATGCCTACCAGCTGGGCGGCTCTGCAGACGTTGCTCTGAACGACAAGGCCATGGCCATGCATGAAAAAGCCATGCAGGCCGAAATCGATTACTATGAGCAGGTTCTTGCCGCCGACCCGGGCAATGAGGAAGCCGCTGCCACCCTTGCCCAGCGCAAGGCCGAAATTGCCCAGGCCGTGGTGGCTGATGCCCGCGCTCGCGTGGAAGCCAACCCGACTGATGCCCAGCTGCAGTTCAAGCTCGGCCAGGCCCTGTTCGATGCAGGCGAATACACAGAAGCTATTCCCGCCCTGCAGCGTGCACGCACAAACCCGAATATCCGCATCAAAGCCATGCTCATGCTCGGCAAGTGCTACCACGCCAAGAAGATGGTGGACATGGCTATCCGCCAGCTGCAGGATGCCGACAAGGAACTTCTCACCATGGATGACACCAAGAAGGAAGTGCTTTACATGATTGGTGTTCTCTACGATGAAGCTGGCAACAAGGAAAAGAGCATCGAAACTCTCAAAGCTATTTACGAAGTGGATTACGGTTACAAAGACGTGGCCACTCGCGTGGAATCCGCATACAATTAAACTCCCTTCGCACTCAATTATTTACCAGACGGCCCGGGAAATTCCCCAGGCCGTCTGGTTGTTTTACCGAGGCACTTTTCGCACACATTGACGCGGATTATGCTTGACAAAAAGCCTATTTTTCTGCCACTAATAGAAACAGCGAAGCGCCCCGGCGCCAAAGATTTTCCTGCCATGTCCAAAACTCTTATCATAGCCGAGAAACCCAGTGTAGCTGCCGATCTGGCACGAGTACTGGGTAAGAAAATGGGTAAATTCAAGAAGGATGACTCCAGCCAGAGTTTTTCGAATGAGACCCTGATTATCACCTCGGCAGTGGGGCATCTTGTTGAGCAGAAAAAACCCCAGACAGAAGACGGGAAAAGCCTGCCCTGGAAAATGGAATATCTGCCGGTCATGCCCCGCAACATGGAGCTGGAACCAATCGATAAATCTGCTGACAGGCTCCGTAAAGTGCTTAAACTTGCACGCAGCAAAGAGGTGACTACAGTGGTCAACGCATGCGATGCCGGGCGCGAAGGTGAGCTGATTTTCCGCAACATTATCCGATACGGAAAGATAAAGAAACCTATTCGACGTCTCTGGATGCAGAGCATGACGGATGATTCCATTCTGGAAGCATGGGATTCCCTGAAAACAGATGAAGATATGCTGAATCTGGCAGATGCAGCCGTCTGCCGCAGTGAATCAGACTGGCTGGTGGGGCTCAACAGCACGCGCGCCCTTACCTCACTGCAGAGTGGAGTGGGCGGGTTCAACGTAACCCCGACCGGACGAGTTCAGACGCCCACCCTGGCTATTCTCGCAGCGCGACAGAAAGATATACTTGCGTTCACTCCGGAAACATACCACGAAGTGCATGCCACCTTTTCTGCCAAAGGTGGCAGCTATGAGGGCCGCTGGTATGACCCGGCCTGGAAAAAGGATGAGAAAGCCCCCCAGCGCACCAAGGAACGCCTCTGGAACGCCGATAAGGCACAAGCTATAGCAGAGCGATGCAAAGGGCGCACAGGCACGGTCAAGGAGACCCGCAAGCCTGTCTCCATGCCGGCACCCCTGCTCTTTGATCTTACTTCACTGCAGAAAGAAGCCAGCAACCGTTTCGGATTCTCGGCCCGGCGCACACTTCAGATTGCGCAGGAATGCTATGAAAAGCACAAAGTGCTTACCTACCCGAGAACAGATTCCAAGTTCCTGCCGAATGATTACCTGAAGGTGGCAACCCGGACCGTGGGAGCCATAGCAGAAAACATGCCGGAATTTTCAGCCTACGCCAGCGACATACTGGAAAAGCACAGTATACGCGCAAACAAACGCGTGTTTGACAGCAACAAAGTGAGCGACCACTTTGCCATCATTCCAACCGGTAAATTTGTCAATCTGACCGGCGATGCCGCCCGCATTTTCACCCTGGTAGTGCAGCGATTCCTCGGTGTATTCATGCCCAACGCTGAATACGAAGATACAGAACGCACCACCATCGTCACCAGCCCCGGGGCAGAAGATTACTTCTACACCCATGGCCGCGTCATGCTCACCCCCGGCTGGCGCGTGCTCTACGGGCCGGACAAACGCAAGAAAGACGAGCTCTGCCCCGTTGAGAATCAGGAATCTGTAACCACCGCAAAGGCAGAAGCCACAACAGAGCAGACCAAAGCCCCCTCTGCCTATACCGAAGCAACGCTGCTTACCGCCATGGAAACAGCCGGCAAGCTCGTGGAGGATGAAGACCTGGCAGATGCCATGAAAGAGCGTGGGCTTGGCACCCCTGCCACGCGCGCAGCCATCATCGAAGGGCTCATTACGCAGGAATACATAGCTCGCGAGGGTAAAGAGCTCATAGCCACCCGCAGAGGAATGGACCTTATTGATCTGCTGGGCAAGATTGGCCTGAGCACCCTTTCCAGCCCGGAACTGACCGGCGAGTGGGAATACCGGCTCAAGCAGATGGAATGCGGTCATCTGGACCGCGATACTTTCATGAAAGATATCCGTACCTACACCACAGACATTGTGGAAGCCGTGCGCGATTACATGAAAAACGGCAAGAATCCTGACCTTGAACTCATATGCCCCGCCTGTGGGGCAAAAGGACTTGGCAGCAGGGTAGATGCAGTCTCATGCAATAACTGCAAATTCCGCCTTCGCCGCGTACATGCCGGTCTTACCCTTTCCGATGACCAGCTCTGCGAACTCATAAGCAAGGGAATTCTGCCTGTGATGGATGGTTTCCGTTCCAAGTTCGGCAAACCTTTCAAAGCCGGGTTGCGTATGGTTGCCCCCCAGACAGCCCGCAGTACATGGAAAGCAGAGTTTTACTTTGATTCTGAACGCCAGGCAGATGATAAAGCAGAAGAAAGTCCGGTAAAGAGCGCAGGAAGCGTTACCGTCATGGGGCAAGGTGAACTTGCTCTCCAAGTGAACGATAAGCAGTGGAGCGTGCCCGATTATACGCAGAGCGGCGGGCGCAAAGGCTTCACCATGGCACGCACGATTCTCGGCAAAGAAATCGGGGAAGACATCCTGCGCCAGGTATTGGGCAACGGTAAGAGCGAATTACTTTCCGGCTTCGTCTCGCAGCGCACCAACCGGGCATTTGATGCCTATCTGGTTCTGGACGACAAGAAGGGCAACGTCGGGTTTGAATTTCCGCCCCGGGAAGCACGGCAGAAAGGCTCCAGGGAAAAAAGCGATAAGAAATTCACAGCGGCATCTGCTACCGCAGAGGACCTGAGCAAGGGTACGAACCATGGCCCCGTCAAAATCAAAGGGAAAGGTGAACACGAATTGGTTGAAACAGCCTCTGCATGGCATGTAAACGGCCTGACCTACGGCAAAATACGCAAGCCGCTCGTCATTCCTCGAACCATGTGCGATGTCGAACTGCAGGCTGCAACAATCATCCAGCTTCTTACCAAGGGCAAGACAGAGCTCATCAAAGGGTTCACTAGCCACAAGAGCGGCAAGCAGTTTGACGCCTACCTTATCTTCAACAGTTCCACCGGGCGCGTTTCATACGAATTCCCGCCCCGCAAGTAATCTTCAGTCTCTTTTCCGCCATGGGTGCCGTCAGAAAAATACTCAGCTATTTTGATGTCTTCACCACTGGAATCCTCGTGAGTCTGGGGCTGGGTGTGGTTATACCCTGCCATGGCACCGGTGCAGAGATATTCGACTGGATTACCAACGCAGCCATCGTATTACTGTTTTTCCTCTATGGGGTCAAGCTGTCGCGCAAATCTGTCATCGATGGATTGCTGAACTGGCGCTTGCAAAGCATGGTCTTTGCTTTCACCTTTGTCTTTTTCCCCATAGTTATTCCTCTGCTCCGCCCCGTGTTTGAACCCATGGTGGGCGGAGCCTTATTCATGGGTCTGGTGTATGTGGCCTGCCTGCCCTCCACCGTCCAAAGCAGTATCGCTTTCACCTCAGTGGCGGGAGGCAATGTGCCCGCAGCAGTGTGTTCTGCATCCGTCTCCAGCCTGCTGGGCGTATTTCTCACGCCTTTTCTCGTCAGTCTGCTTTTCTCCACCAGCGGCAGCGGTGCGCAGGTGGGGCTGGACACGGTTCTGAAAATCTGCTACCAGATACTTCTTCCCTTCATCGCGGGACAACTCAGCCAGCCGCTGCTCCGCAAATGGGTGCTGGGGCATAAAACACTCATCGGCTGGAACGATCGCACGACCATCTGGCTGGTTGTGTATACCGCTTTCTCGAATGCTACCAGCGGCGGGTATTGGGACAAACTGGAAGCCAGCCGGTTGTGTGGACTGGTTGCTGCCTGTATCATCATTCTGCTTATTACATTTGCCGCCACATGGAGCAGCAGCAAACTACTGGGTTTCAAGAGAGAAGACTGCATCACCATTGTATTCTGCGGCTCCAAAAAAAGCCTGGCTGTAGGGGCTCCTATGATGCTGGCCATATTCGGCACGCTGGATAACAATCTGCTGCTGCCGCTCATGGTGTTTCACCAGGTTCAGCTCATGCTCTGCGCCCACCTTGCCAGGCGCTGGCGCAAAGCGGGCAATAGTGATACAGGCGGCTATTGATTGACTTCTACTACCTTTGCCGCTATACTTACCCGCGAAATGGAGACAACGGGAGAAATTGTACACGGTTCAGCCAGCCACTGGGGCGCCATCATAGCCACAATCGTCATAACTATAGCCTTTCTCTGCGTTGGCAGAAAACAGAATGAAAACAGGCGGCGCGTATTATGCCGGATTCTGGCTATTATCATCGCCATTATCTACATAGCCGACACCTGCTGGATAATGACCGCGGCAACGCACGGAAGCTGGGAGAAGAATCTGCCTTTTCACTATTGCAGCTTCATGCTGCTGGTCGCTATTGCGGCTCTGTGGAGCCAGAACCGGACCACATGCTGGGTGCTTTATTTCGGTGCGCTGACAGCATGTCTGCAGGGACTGCTGACCCCTGCACTGGAAACAGATTTTCCGCATCCCCGCTATTTTTTATTTTTCGCCATCCACGGCATCCTGATGCCGGCGGCACTAGCTGTACCGCTGTTGCTGAAAATCCGCGCACGTTTTCGCGATATTGCAATCAGCCTGTTACTGATGGATGCCTATCTGCTCCTCATTCATCCACTGAATCTTCTGCTCGACACCAATTACGGCTTTACCCGGGAAAGTCCGGTACCTGGCTGTATCCTGGACTACCTTGGTCCGGCGCCATGGTACTACCTGTTACTCCAGATTCCGGTCTACGGTCTGTTTTATCTGATGTACCTGCCGGTAAAAGAAGACAGGCCAGTCTGTGACTCTGTGCTGGAAACGAATTAAGCTTCCGCCATCTTGTTTCCCGAAGGAATCAGGCTCCCAGCAGTTTCAGGATAATGGCGCGAACCGCAGGGTCATGCACCTCACGGGCATGAGTGGCAGCCTTGGCGCCATCCTCATCCACCAGTTCCGCATCGGCACCGGCGGTAAGCAACATCTGCACCAATTTATCAAACCCGGACCAGGAGGCCTCCATCAGCGGAGTAACGCCTTTTTTATTCCGGGCATCTACGGATGCGCCGTTTCCCAGAAGACAGGCGGTAACATCTGCCTGATTGTGCCGCACCGCAAAATGCAGAGGAGTATCGCCGGATGCATTGACCGCATTCACATTGGCATTGTGCAGCAGCAGAACCTTGACCACATCCAGATGCCCCTCACAGGCGGCCTCCATCAGCGCTGAGGTACCATCCTCCGCAACCGCCTCTACGCATGCGCCTTGTTCAACCATGCGCTGTACCGATAAAGCATCACCGACTTTGGCCCACTCTGCCAGCAACGCGGTTTCCTCCGGTGCTAATTCTGCCTGGGTTGGCATATACGGTGAGAGCCACACGCCTGCAATCACACAAGCGGCAGCAACAGCGCCACCCAGAATCGGTATATAACGCATTTTCATACTCAGACTCAGCTATCGGTTATTTAAGTGAAGTCAGTACTCCGCGAAGTATTTCCAGACCTTCAGCCAATGTCTCTTCCGGCACGTTGAGCGCAGGAATCAGGCGCAAAGTGTCCGGTCCTGCGGGGCACGCCAGCAAACCAGCCTCGCGGCAGAGATTATTCACATGACCGGCAGGAGTCTGGCCGGCGGGCACCTCAAATGCGCCCTGGCGCAGCCCCACACCGCGCAGCAGTCCCAGACCACGCACCGTCTCCACACAGGGGAGATTCCAGGATTCCACTGTAGACTTTATCAACTCACCAAGACGAGCGGCGCGCTCCACCAGTCCATTATTCAGAATCTCAGACACCACAGCCAGAGATGTAGCGCACGCTATGGGGGTTCCGCCAAAGGTAGAGCCGTGCGAACCAGGGCTCATGATGGAAGAAAGCTGAGTACCTTCAGCATCTATGGCGCGATTGCTCACCCAGAAGCAGCCCATGGGGAAACCGCCGCCTATTCCTTTGGCACAGGAAACCAGATCCGGTTCCACCTCCGGGCAGACAGCCTTCCACCCCATGGTGGCACCGCAGCGGCCAACGCCGCACTGAACCTCATCAATCATCAGCATCAGGTCATGCTCTTTGCAGAGAGCTGCCACACCGCGAAGAAAACCGGGGGTAGCGGGATTCACCCCACCCTCGCCCTGGACGGCCTCCAGCATGATACCGCATGTCACAGGAGAAATGGCCGCGCGCAGAGCCTCAAGGTCATTGAAATCAACATACTTGAACCCGGTCAACAGCGGGTCGAACTCTACCTGAACCTTTTCCTGACCAGTGGCTGCCAATGTACCAAGCGTGCGACCATGAAAACTCTTGTTGAATGTAATCACCTCATAACGGGGTGAACCATCTGCTGCAGGGCGCCGATGCCCGAATCGGCGGGCGGTCTTGATCATGCCCTCGTTACCCTCTGCTCCGGAATTGCAGAAAAACACGCGCCCGGGAATGCCTATAAGCTTCTCCACCACGAGCTCTGCCAGCTTTGCCTGACCAGGGATTCCGTAAAGATTCGAGCAATGCATCAGCGTGTTTGCCTGGTCCGTCAGAGCCTTAACCACCACAGGATTGCAATGGCCCAGAGAACACGTGGCAATTCCTGCACAGAAATCCACGTAGCGCCGACCTTCCGTATCATACAGATAGGAGCCCTCACCCCGCGCTGCGTCGAAAGGCGCGCGCCCATACGTCGGCAATACATACTGGTCGTTCATAGCAGCAATAATCTACACCTGAGGCGTAGATTTGTCAATGTTTTCCCATTGCAATAAACAGTTCACCGCTCATGTTTTCTGCTGCTGCACCTGAGGCTTGGGCGCAGGTCGCAGCTCCGGCATGAAAGTCTCTGCTGTTTTCTGAACTGCCGGGCGGAACGGCGACCTGGGAGTCTGCTCCAGCAGACGCTGCATAAGCTCCCGTCCGTAGCGATCATCCTTAGCAGCAAACGTGAGTGTTGCCTGCAGCAGAGCAGCGCGCACACGATTTCGCTCGTCTTTTGCAAAGCGCGAGACCTGACCGAAATACCCGGCAGCCTCTTCCAGTTCACCGAGCGAAGCCAGATGCCAGGCAAAAATCTCAAGCAGACGGGCACCATGCGCTGACTGCATCTGCTGCAGTACGGCTCCTTTAAGCGCACTGCGGCTGCCCCCGCTCTGTAAAAGACGCCGCCACTGCACAAACACATTATCACCAGAGCCGGCATTTCCGCTCAGTATCGCAAATGGTCGGTACAAGGGGTCCCCCAGAACCACCCCTTGCCATGAAAGCCACGGGGTAGCCATAAGCGCAGCTTCTGCCACAGTATATCCCTTCAGCAGACGGTCAAAAAACACATCAAATCGCAAGCAGCCGGGCAGTGTCGGTTCATAGACATTGCCGGTCGTCACCGCAGCACCGCGTTGCAACAATGCGCCGACCCAGGAATTCGGATCTTTCACAGAAGTTCCGCTATATGAATGCAGATGGCAGGCTACAGCACCGGGAGCAAAACGAAAATCTGCATGCGTTTTCGGGTTGAATGGTCCATTTGCCGGGTGAGCATACCAGCCGAAATACACGGCTGTATCCTGCATGAGCGGAAAGCTTGCTGCCAGAGTGGCCTTGCTTTCCTCGTGAAAAAGCGGCAGACCATTCTGCCGTGCCAGCCGGGCGGTTGCACCCAGCCATTCATCGCCCTGCGGATAGGGACCACCCTGGTCTACTACAGTCCATCCCCACAAGCCACGGCGCTCTACCTCCGCGGGGAATTGAATCATGCGGCGGATTGTTTTATCATCCGGAGCATCAATTCTGGAAACAGCCAATACGGGAGGCGCCGCCTCTTCAATTGTAGAATCCTGATTAAAAAAAGGATTATTCAAGGGACCGGCCGTGGGGTAATCAGCCCCCAGCAGCATCAATTCCGAATCCACCGAAGCGCAATTCTGGAATTGGAATCCGGGCTGTTTACCAGGCACGGCCTCTTCTCTCACGCGCAAGGGCATATCCGGCATGAGCACCATGGCTCTCACCGGCTTGAATCCACGCTGCTTATTCACCGGCAGCTGCCAGCTTTCCTGCTGGGCATGCAGCAGCAATTGATAACGAACCTTGGCATCAAAGTCGGAACGGGTAATATCCTGTCCCTTGGGAAGACCGCTGAGACCTACGCACTGCCTGGCCGGGATGGACCGTTTGGCGCAATACGCGCGAGCGCATTGCTCGCTGCGTTTCGAGCCAGCATTATACACCACCACCACCTGGGTGGGTGAAAGCCCCCAGGCGGCCATGCAGCTCAGGGCTGCCACTGCAACCAGGCGTCCGGCCATGACTCTGACTCAACGGCGACGGAACAGCCCGTTGAACGCACTGATTCCCTTGGGCATCTTCGGTCTGGCTCCACCGCCCCCCATCAGCGCAGAGAGGTCAGGCATCTGGCTCATGTCGGGCATACCACCCTGACCCATCAAGGCACTCATATCCGGCATACCACCCTGACCATTCATCATGGCACTCATATCCGGCATACCGCCTTTGGCAGCACCGGCAGATTTCATGAGATTCTTCATCATGCCACCCATCTTGCCTTTACCTCCCATCATTTCCTTCATTTCCTTGAAATTCTTGATGAAGCGGTTCACCTCAATCTCCGACACACCGGAGCCCTTGGCAATACGGCGGCGGCGGCTGGGGATAAGCAATTTATAATTCAACCTCTCAGCCGGAGTCATGGAGAGCACAATAGCCTCCATGCGCTTCATACGCTTGGGGTCCATGGCGCCATCCGGCAATTGTTTGCGAATTTTGCTGAAGCCGGGCAGCAGGCCGAGCAACCCCTCGAGCGAGCCAAGGCTCTGCATCATCTTCATCTGGCTCAGGAAGTCATTGAAATTGAATTCCCCGCTCATCATGCGGGTCATGGAATTCATGGCAGATTCCTGGTCAATCTTCTCTGCGGCCTTTTCGACGAGTCCCACGATATCACCCATGCCGAGGATACGGTCAGCCATGCGCTGCGGCACAAAAGGCCCGAACATATCCAACTTCTCGCCCTCGCCCATATACTTGATGGGTTTACCGGTAATAGCGCGCATCGAAAGCGCTGCACCACCGCGGGCATCGCCATCCAGCTTGGTGAGGATAATACCACTGAGCCCCACAGCCTGGTCAAAAGCCTGAGCCACACGAACCGCCTGCTGGCCAGTAGCAGCATCTGCCACCAGAAGAGATTCCTGCGCATTGAGGAACTTCGCCAGTTTCCTGAGCTCTGCCACCAGCTCCTCATCTACCTCCTGGCGACCGGCGGTATCAAAGATAATCACATCATGCTCCAGACCGGCAGCCCACTTGAGCGCGTCCTTAGCTACGCGAATTACATCTTTCTCTGCGGAAGACGGGGTATAAACCGGAACCTCTATCTGCGCGGCCAGAGTCGCCAGCTGATCAATAGCCGCCGGACGAATCAAGTCGCAGGCAACCAGCAGCGGCTTGTGTCCCTCCATTTTCAGGCGACGGGCCAGTTTGGCACTGGTCGTGGTCTTACCGGCGCCATTCAGGCCAACCACCAGAACACGCGCAGGTGCGGGTTCCAGCTGCAGCGGAGCGGCGTCTCCACCCAGAAGTTCAGCCAGCTGGTCACGAAAAATTTTCACAATCTGCTCACCCGGTTTCACCGATTTGAGCACTTTTTCGCCCATGGCCTCCTCTTTCACATGGGCAATAAACTCACGGGCCACGCTATATTCCACATCAGCATCAAGCAGCGCCATGCGCACATCGCGCAAAGCATCCTTGATATTTGATTCAGAAATTCTGCTCAACCCCCGCATTTTGCGGAAAGCATCATCGAGCTTGTCAGAGAGGAGTGAAAACATGGCTGAAATTTAGCAGAAAACGCAAGCAGTGTCAAGCTGCCGAGGCGTCAGCAACTTACCTATTTCAACAGCTTTCCGACATGAGGGAGCACATCCACATCTGCCGGCAACCAATCCACATTTTGCAAATCGTCAGCAGTTAACCAGCGGGCATCTGTATGCTCCCGCAGCTGCAGATTTCCCCCGCGCATACGGCACACATAACATTGCATACTCAAATGAAAAGCGGGGTATTCCCACTCAACTGTGTGCAACAGCTCGCCGACAGATATCTGCACCCCCAGTTCCTCTGATATTTCACGAGCCACCGCGTCTCGCGCAAGCTCTCCGGGTTCTATCTTGCCACCAGGAAACTCCCAACCACCCCCATGCTTATGAGCAGGGCATCTGACGGCCAGCACACGGTTCGCGGCATCCAGTATCAAAGCCGCCACCACGGCCACTGTTTTTCGAGACTGTTGGTTCACAGGCGGGAGTATATCACAAGCTTCCACGAGAAGCAAGGAATCAGACAGTCCAGATACCGCCACGCAATAAGGCGGTTTCCAGAGAATCAATCACCTGCTGCGCGGTAAACCCGGCCGCACGCAGAGACGCAATGGAACGAGCACCATCACGTTTAGCCAGACGTTTACCCGCGTTATCGCGCAAAAGCGCATGGTGGCAATACCGGGGAACCGGTAACCCCAGCACCCCCTGAAGAGCGCGGTGTATATGCGTTGCATCAAATAAATCTGCACCACGTGTCACATGAGTCACGCCCTGCGCCGCATCATCCACCACCACGCAGAGATGATAACTTGCGGGAAAATCCTTTCTCGCCAGCACCACATCTCCATATTCCACGGGCACACAACGCTGAGTACCGCGAATCATATCATGCCACGTAGGGCAGCCGATGAGGTCCTGAACCCGCTGCATATCCAGCCGCCAGCAGTGGGGTACACCGGCAGCCAGTTTTTCTTCCACCAGATCAGGTGGCAACTGACGGCAGGTTCCGGGATATATATAGCCGAGAGTTGCATGTGGCGCGCGCCCCATCTCAGCCAGCTGGTTCTTGATATCGGAGCGGGTGCAGAAGCATGGGTACAGCAACCCCATGCCGCGTAATTGCTCCAGCACCAATCTGTATACCCCGAAACGCCGGGTCTGCACCATGACAGCACCGTCAAAATGCAGTCCCAGCCAGGCCAGATCCTCATACATGAGCTGCAGATACTCCTGGTGCTGGGCCCTTGTATCAATATCCTCTACCCGCAGCAGACAGTTCCCGCCATGAGCGTCGGCCAGCCGCCGGGCCTGAAGCGCGGCAAGCAAGTGGCCCACATGCAGCGGGCCACTCGGACTAGGGGCAAAACGTGTTACCACTGCAGATGATGCAGGCATCAGAACTTTGCCTTCAGGATAATTTCCGATACGCGTTTAGCGCCCTGCCCGGCCATCGTTGAGCGAGGATACAGGCACTGAGCGCGGTAATAATTCGCCAGAGCAGAACCATACTCGCGGCGCTCCTCACAAACTTTAGCATTATCAAGAGCCTTGGTGAACTCATGCGCTCCCAGAGCGAAGCGGTTCAAGGCATCCCGATATTGAGAATCATCCTTATAACGGGCATCTTCCTCACCCCGCTCAAGCAGCATTTCATACGCCATGCAAGGCCCCATGGTGGTATCCTGCTTGGCGGCCACCTCCAGCTGAGCCAGCATACCATCTATAGTGCCGATGAGAGTAATGGCTTCTTTATACTGCTGCTTCAGCTCGGGGTCTATCGCCACAACCTCGAACTTATCCTGCTCATTGTATATCGTGCGGTATTCCTTGCGGCCAATCAGCGTGCGGAATTCATCGCGCACCGGGTCCTGATTATCCAGAGCTTCCAGCTGTTGCCGGCCTTTTTCAAGGTTCGGATTCTTGGGCCAGATGGTACCGGCCTTTGTTATCTCAGCATTAAACGTGGCATCATCACCGGCTTTGAGCGCCTTGGCTGCATTGCGGATATGCAAATCGCTCTGAGCCTTGCGCCCGGCACAATAGCTGGTAAGCATTGAATCATCAAAATCCGGGTCCAGTGCTTTCATCTTCGATGCAATCTCCTCCAGAGCACCATAATCGCGGGCGTTCAGAGTGGTCAGAGCCTTGCGGCGAAGCGACCAGAACTCCGCAATTCGCCGGCGGCCCTCCACAGGGAACGTAGCCACGCTCTGCATATATTCACCCACAGCCACAGCCTGAATCAGGCTCTGGGTCGCATCCGACAATTTATTCTGGGCAAGCATGTTGGCAACCGCTTCCATATTCTGGTCGACCTCATGCCGCATATTCGAAGCAATGGTAGCCATGGTATTCACGGTGGGAGACATACCGACGCCCCCTTCAAACAACTTGGCAGCCTGCGATTCACTATCCAGTTTCAGGGTTGTATCCCCATCTCGGAACACGTGTCTGTACACATGCGCTCCTATCAATGCATGGTCGTATCGTCTCTGCATAAGCATCGATACAATCGTACTCTGGAAATTGATTTTCGCCAGCTCAAGAGCAGCGATGCTATCGGCATCATTCTTGACTCCGGTGGCCTCCAGCGTTGCAATACGTTTCGTATTATGAGCTATGGAAAACGTATTGGTGGCAGTAGGCTGAGGCACAGCCTCATCTTTCTTCCCGACTCCTTTATTAGCACTTCGCCCACGCCCGGTATTCCGGTTTGTCAAAGTATTGGTGCGTGATACCAATTTATCAATTTCTTTCTGCAGCTGTTCATTCCTGCGGGAGCGGGAACGATTCGCATACTGAACAGAAATGGCACTGGCAATAGCACTGGCAAGCGCGCCTGAGACACCACTATCACCATGGTAATCATTCATCTCGTACAAGCCGTTGCCTATCTGAAGCAGAGTCTCACTGCCGACCTCCTGCCTGGAGCGCGCAGATTTCTGCGTAAGCTTAATGAGCGCCCGCAGTTTCTTGCGGTATCTTTTGGCCTCGGTGCTGTCATCCGGATTCTGCTGCAGATATTTTTCAAAACGAGCACGAACTATGGCATTATTGCCCACATCGAACTTTGCTCCGTTATAGCTCATCGTATCCGTGGAAGGGTCCATCAGGGGCAATTCCATACCGAGCACCTGAGGATTGGGAGTCTCTCCACTCTCCGGGTCAACGTATGACTGCCCAATTTTCGGTGCATTTCCATCTGCCCCGAACCGGGGTTCCACCTGCACCGTCTGAACCGGCTGCTCCTGTGGTGTGGATTCCTGGGTTTTAGGGCGACCAAGTCCCTGCCCTAAGGCGGGCAGGATTCCCACCATGCAGCACACTCCGGAAAGAAATTTGATTTGAGATTTCACTTTCATTTTACTCAGTTTCCACTTTTTCTACAATCATCACGCCCTTTACATCCAGCCCCTGCTCATCCTTGCCATTGCGACATGCCACATAGAAGGAGAAAGTATCTCCGCGCGTCAAATTCACGCGGCCGGTCACCCCGCTCCGCACCAGCAGAGGAAGCCGCTCCTGCGTGCTTCCTGGCAGAGAAATAGCCACTAATCTATCATTCCCCACTGATTCTATGTTCTCCACCCGGCCTTTAAGCCGGTATGTATTGCCGGTCAGTCGTGAAGCATCTACCCGGTAATCTGCTATACTGAATCGGGAATCGGGAGCATCCTCGGATTCTGCAGATGGTTTCATTACCAAGGCGGCCACAATCGCCAGGAGCAAAACCCCACCTCCGCCACCCAGCACCAGAGGTAACTGCGATTTCTTATTTTTTGGAGAGCGTCTTTTTCTTGCCATAGTAGTTCAGTTTTATGAAAATGAATTATTCCCAGCGAGTGCGGCGTACACCCGCGTATGTGAGTCCTACACCGACCAGCACATGCAGCAGCAATACTAATAAACAGGGAATCTGACCCGCGAACGATGTCTGCACGATGCTGTTCACCGCTTTGAGCACCTCCGAATCAAGGCCTCCGTTCACACTACCGCTCCATGCCCAGTATGCAGAAATGAAAGGCTGGGTAAACATCTCCACAAACTCAGGCAACGCCAGCACCGCTCCCGACAGGGGAAGCTGGAAGCCAACCAGATATATACTGAGCAGAGATGCCTGATCCGGAGTCTTGCAGTTGGCTGATATACCCAGACACATAGCAGTCATGGCAGCATTTGCCAGCAGAAGGAAAATGCAGTGGTTAACCAGATCTCCTCTCAGTGGCCAGCAATACTGCACAAATGCAAACATCCACAGGCTCTGGATGACTACCAGTATACTCAGAAACACCAGTTTGGAAGCCAGGTACGCGCCGACACCAGCCCCTGCAAACTTTTCTTTCTCCATGATAAGACGCTCCCCGGCTATTTCGCGGGACGCATTATTCGACCCCATAAGGCCCAGGAGAATCACCTGGAACATAATAATACCAGATACGGCTGAGCCCACGCGGGCTCTGACCTCTGCCTGTGCCTGCTGAGCCTGCACCTCTGCCGCCAGGTCTGAGCCCATCGTATCCGTGAGCTGCAAGAGCTGGTCCTGTCCCTTGCTGGAAAAAAGAGCAACCAGAATCGGAAAAATCACTATCATGGCCACCTGCAACCAAAGCTGCGTGCGGTCGCGGAAAAACAGAAGGAAGCGCCGCTTCAGCAAGGTGCCGAACTGAGTCATGAACGATGGTTGGGGCACCGTTTCCTCATCTGCCGAAGGGGTGGGTCGTGGCGGAGCCTGCCCCGCCTCTGCGAATTTCTGCACATGGCGTTTCTCCAGGCGCTGGTAATAATCCAAACGGTGCTTCAGCCAGCTCTGGCGCCAGGCATCCGGTTCACGCAGGGCTAATTTAGGGTAAACTTCCTCAAAATCCTTTTCGCCGAAATAATGGACCATCAGCTCCGGAGAACCATGATACGCCAGATTTCCACGCACCATCACAATGATGCTGTCATACAGTTCCATCTGGGCAAGGCTGTGAGTCACAGAAATGACAATCCGGCCATCCTTCATACTCAGCTGGTGCAGCAGCTCTACAATTTCGCGTTCAGAGCGGGGGTCCAGACCGCTCGTCACTTCGTCGCACAGCAGAATGCGAGGGCTGCTCACCAGCTCCATGGCCAGCGCAAGGCGGCGTTTCTGACCACCGGAAAGCAATTTGACCGGACGGTCTGCTATTTCGCTCAACCCGGTTTCTTCCAGCACACTATCGATGATTTCATCCAGCTCCTCATCATCTGCATCCACTCGCAGACGCGCAGCACTCTCCACGTTTTCATCTACAGTAAGCTCTTCATATGCAATACTGAACTGGGGAACATAGCCGATTTCATATGGTTCAAAGTCGCCATCCTCAGCAAGGTCTCTCCCTTCCCAGAAAAATGAACCGGAGGTTGTTTCCTTAATACCGGCTATCGCTTTCAGGAGCGTAGTCTTACCGCAACCGGAAGGCCCCACAATAGCCGTAAAATGCCCGCGGGGAATACAGAAATTCACATCGCTGAGCAAAAACAGACTCTCACCGTCATTATCTACCTCCAAACATATATTGCGAGCTTCCAGCATAATCAGTTATAACAGCGTTCCCATACTAACACATCACCCATTGATAGGCAAGCCCGCAAAACAAAAACTCCATCAATTCTAACAGATTTTATGACGGACGGCTGTGTTTTTCCATCAACCGGCAAATCCGCCGGCGCAGATGAAAACAATTGTTTCCATATTGAAATCAGAGTGTATGTGTGCTAGCATACTGAAGTCGAAACCATGGAAACGCCACTCAGTGAAGCTCTGTACGCCTACCTGTCCACCCCTGGATATGAACCGCAGGAAATGGTGGATATCGCCCGTGGAATCGGATTACCCCCGACCCGACGCGCAGAACTCAAAGCAGAACTGGCACGCGGACTGGCCCATGGAAAACTCATTAAACTGAGAAAAAGCCTGTACATGCTGCGCAAGCCTGTATCCGGAGAACTGACCGGGCGCGTTTCTCAACGCGGTTCCCGACTGATTTTTGTACCGGATGCAAGCTCCGCACCAAAGCTGTCGGCGCTCTCGGCTGCAGGCGACCCCCCAACCCTGACTATAGCTCCCTATGGGAGCCGCGGAGCCATGGATGGCGACAAGGTTGAAGTTGCCGTACGAGTCAAGGCACCGGCAAGAGACAGGCGCCACAAATACCGCCCGCAGCAGGCGGAAACCCGTATCGAAGTAAAAGTTCTGGAGATACTTTCACGCGGGCGCGACCGATGGGTCGGCACCTACAAATCCACAGGTCGCTACGGCACCATGTCAGGAGATGGTCGCACTAGCCCGCAATGGGTACGATTAATCTCCACCCCTCCTCCGGAACTGCTGCCAGGTATGGTTATCGTGGTAGAGCCCAGAAGTTACCCAGTTGCAGGGGGAGAAGCCACCGGCCGCATCGAAAAAGTGCTGGGCTGGCCTGAAGATGAAGGTGTGCAGATTACCACTATCATGCACAAGTTCGGATTGGCGGATACTTTTCCACCAGATGTACTGGAGGAATCGGAACACATACCGGCAGAAATTTCAGCGCATGAAATCCGGCAGCGGGATGACTGGCGCCAGCGATGCGTCATTACCATTGATCCGGAAACCGCCAGAGACTATGATGACGCCATAGCCGTGACCCGCCACGGCAGCAATTGGGAACTAGCCGTTCACATTGCAGATGTAAGCCACTACGTGCGCCCCGGCTCCGCGCTTGATACAGAAGCGAGAGCGCGCGGCAATTCCACCTATCTGCCTGATCGGGTACTCCCCATGCTGCCACCCAGGCTCTGTGATGGAATCTGCTCCCTGCGAGAAGGAGAAGACAGACTCACGCGCCTGTGTCTCATGCAGATTAACCGCCAGGGAAAAGTATTCAAGGTCGATTTCAGAGATGCAATCATATGCTCGAGGCGCAGACTGACCTATACTCAGGCTCTGGAAGTGCTTCAAGAGAAAAACACTACCGGTGATGCCGAAGTCGATGCAATGATACGCGAAGCCGGAAAGCTGGCGAAACTTCTGCGCAAAAAAAGGTTCGAAGCAGGAGCTCTGAGACTTGACACCCCGGAAATCAAACTCATAACAGATGACCGCGGAGCTCCGGTAAATGTAGAAATAGAAACCAGCGATGAAGCTCACCAGCTGGTAGAGGAATTCATGCTCGCAGCTAACGAAAGCGTGGCACATGCGCTGAACGCACACAGTCTTCCAACCATATACCGGGTACACGAAGCTCCGGACCCGGCAAAGCTCAACGAACTGGCTCAGGAGCTCAAACTATACGGAATCAAAGCCGGTACACTCGCGACACGAGAAGAGCTCAACGCCGTCATGGAAAAAATCGAGGGCCACCCGGATGAACAGATACTGAAAGTGCAGATTCTGCGTGCCATGATGCGAGCGCGCTACTCGCCGGACGCGCTCGGTCACTACGGGCTGGCCAAGGGTGACTATTGCCACTTCACCAGCCCTATCCGGCGCTATGCAGACCTGATTGTGCACCGGGCATTCAGCCGGTTGAGCGGTACACCATCTGCCCCCCTGCCCAGCCGCAGCACACTGGCAACCATAGCCGATCATATTTCCGAAACCGAAAGAAACTCGGCGGCCGCGGAAAATGAAGCGCAGCAAAGCATGATGACCCGGTTTCTTGAATTGCAATGCGAGAGCGAAAATCCTGAAAAATGGGATGCAGTTGTTCTTGCGTGCTGGCCTCAGGGCTTGGCAGTGGAAATACCGCTCCTGAGAGTGAAAGGATTTATCTCGGGCGCAGATTTAGCAGCTGACGCATCATGGTATTTCGAGCGCCACGCAGAGCGCTGGACCAGCACGGATTCCCGTTGTCTTTACCCCGGTTGCAAGTTGCGCGTCATTCCCTCCCGCGTTGATTCTGCTACCGGTTTTGTAGATTTCATACCTTGCAGCTGAACAAACATTTTCTGCTTGCAACGAGCAGAAAATTTGGTACTATAACAGCATGTTCAATCTCCTGCGTACGCTGTGTCTGGCAATTGCTTTCACTGCTCCTGTTTTCTCAGAATGGACCTCTCCCCATAATCTGGCGAATGAAGAATCGGCACCTTCTGCTCTTATTCCTTTTCCGCGTGAGGTAGAATGGAAAGAAGGCAAGCTGAATCTTTCTTCTGCTGACCATTGGAAATTAAAAGGGAAAGGCGCAAACAACGATGCCGTCAAAATCGCCTGGAAAGGCTTATTGCGAGATGTAAAAGGCAAAGAGAAAGAACCAATCAATGTCTCTTTGAAAATTGCAGGCGACAGTCTGACTGAAGAACAATCCGTCGAAGGCTATATCCTCACTGTTGAAAAAAAAGGCATTTCCATCGCGGCCAATTCAGAAAGCGGCTACTTCTATGGTCTCCAGACTCTCCGCCAGCTGGTAAGTGGCAAGAAATCCATTCCCTATTGTCAGATTAAAGACTGGCCGGCATTCCGTTACCGCGGTTACATGCAGGATTGCGGGCGTAATTTCCGCAAGATCGAACGCCTCAAAAAAGAAATCGACCTGGCCGCACGGCTGAAAGTTAACCTGTTCCACTGGCATCTTACCGATTATCCGGCCTGGCATATTCAGTGCAAGGCATACCCGGCGCTCAATGCCGCAGAGCATCGCACCCGCGACAAGCAGGACACCTACTCCTACGCAGAAATCCGCGATTTGTGTGAATACGCAAAGAAGCGCTGCGTCACCATCATTCCGGAGCTGGACATGCCCGGCCACAGCGCCTACTTTGACCGAGCCTTCGGGTTCAAGATGCACTCTCCTGAAGGCATGAAAATAGTAACCGCGCTGCTGGACGAATTCTGCAAGGAAATACCGGCAGAGCTCTGCCCGATTATCCACTTCGGCGCAGATGAGGTACGCATCCCGAACGCTGCCGAATTTGTAGGCATGGTCACGAAAAAGCTGCAGGAACACAATCGCATTCCGGTGCAGTGGGCCAGTAATCGCGACCTGCCCGTGGCCGATACCTCCATCGAACAGCGCTGGGGCGAAGGCCCCAACACGGCGGATAAATCCATCAATCCGGAACGCATCACCCGCCGGGCTTTCGATTCAACCATGGGGTATGCCAACCTGCTGGATCCTGCCATGCTGGTGCGCCGCTATTTCTTCATGCGCCCCTGTGGCTCAGCAAAAGGTGATGAGAAAAAACTGGGGACCATCATTTGCTACTGGCCTGACGGCAAAGTGGACAACAAAGAATGGATTCCGGCCTCCTGCGCCATGTGGCCCGGCATGATGGCCATGGCCGAGCGCTCCTGGATTGGCGGTGGAGCAAACGGTGATGCCCTGCCCCTTGACATGCCCTCTACGGAAACAGAAGCAGGCAAGGCGTACATGCTTTTCGAAAAGCGTATGCAGGCACTGCGCAAAAGTATCTTCCGCAACGAAGATTTCCCCATGTGGAAAGAAAGCGGCGTGGAGTGGGACATCATCGGGCCCTATGCTCAAGATAAGGTTGAAAGCACGAGAAAAGACATGCAGGAAAACAAGCTCGGCGACCACGCTGCACGCAAAGCTTACTGTGCCAACCTCTATTTCCGCACACGCCCGGATACCGGGCACCTGGGCATGTTCATGCAAGCCCGCGCCGGCAGCACCGTATGGGCCAGCACGACCATTAAGGTGAAAGAATCAGGAAAATATCCGTTCATGATTGGATTTGATGCCCCGGCCCGCTCAAACCGCCGCTGGACAGGTGTACCGAAAAACGGCGATTGGTCACAAACCGGCACGCGTATCTGGATTAACGGCAAGGAAGTGCGTAATCCCCGTGTATACCGGAACGCCGGAAAATTCAGCCACGCTGGAAATGCCTGGAACTTTGAGCACCCGCTGGATATAGAAGAAATATGGTGGATGCTGCCCCCTACGGAACTTCAGCTCAAGAAAGGGAAAAATACGATTCTCATTGAGCAGCCGTACATAGGAGATCATCACTCCTGGGGAATTTCTTTCATACCGCTCTTTCAGCATGACTGAGTCATGCTGAAAGAGTTGCGTTCGCGGTTATCAACGGGCAGGTCTTTCCCTCGGGACGAAAAAACTGCGGCGGCGACTACGGATTTTTCGGATTCTGTCACGAACATCCTTCAATCGCTTCTCGTCCATATTGTCCAGGAGCAGAGAAATCTCAGCCTCTCGCAGAGAACGGGCATCAGCCGCTTTCGGATGCATGGAGACAAGCACGGCCAGGCGTTCCCGGATATCTGGAGTATACTCCGCCCGGGTCGTAATTAATGAAAGTACGCCTAGAGTCATGGCATTTTCCCGCTCAGCTCTATCATGCTCGCCAGCGGAAGCCAGTGCGACGGCATAGCGCTCGCGAATGGAAAGATACTGCATCAGCAACTGAGTACTACCCGGCACCTCGGCCAAAAGAGAGCGGCTGTAGCGAGCAGCTCGTTCCAGCGTGGCCAGGTCGGGCTTGGAAAAGGGACGCAGACTCCACTGCACAAATGCACGCTTAAAAAGCATATTATCAGGATACTGCAGCAATAAATCATTGAGCAGAGCCCCCATATCCTGCCCTTTCTCCAGCAGGATCTGCTGCATATCCGCTCTCTGCACATGCATCAGCAACTCCACACGCCGCTGCTGTAGGTTTTCATCATCCGGTTTTTGTGCAAGAATATCCTTCATCAGCAGCAGTGCCTGTTTCTGATACCGGATCCGCACATCGTGGCCTTTCCTTCGATTCCTATCTCTTTTTGAATCCCGGCTGTAACCACGGCGCTCAAACCAGCGGGAACGCGCACCGTCTGCCAGCATCTGGTACGAACGAATGATTTCAAGCTTTGCGTCACTATCCGTCAGGGTATCTACTTGAGCCACAGCTTCCTGCAGAAGTTTCTCTGCCTCCTTCTGTCTGTTCTGCTCATACAGCGCAGAACAAAAACCATTCAGATTACGCAAATAATCAACTGTATAAGCAGGAAACAGAGCCAAAGCCCGGGAAAAATATATCTCCGCCGTAGCAAAATCCTTTGTCTGTAAAGAAATAATGGCCAGAGTCTCGCAGGCGTCTGCCATCTTATCTCCATGACTTTCAGCCATAGCAGCAATTTCCTCATAATAAGGCATGAGCTGCTGCAGTAACAGAACATCTGCTTTAGAAGGCTGCCAATAGGCATTATCACCGGAATCACGGTTGGCCATGCTGGCAAAAATCTGATGCAAAGAATCACCCGCTATGGTAGCACTGCGTTCAGCAAGTTTACGCTGCTTACTTTCTGCGGCATAGCCCCAGGTAATACTGCCAAACAAGAGAAACACCAGCAACGCTGCAGCATGGCTCCACGCTGCTACAGCAGGCTTCCGGCGCACCCACATTGCATATCTGCGCAGCCAGGACACAGGGCGAGCTTTCACCGGTTCTCCCGCCAGATAACGGTTGAGATCCGCAGCCATATCTGCCATGGTGGCATACCGATCAGACGGGTCAAAACTGATACTCTTGTTGATAATAGCCCCCAGCTCCCCTTCATTTCTCAGAGAATGAAGCGGATTATTACATATGCTGTGAATCAGCTTACCGGGTTCCGTTTCGCGGAATGCGGGTCGATTACTCAGCAATTCATAAAGCGTAACCCCCAGGCTATACTGATCACCAGCAAATGAGTTCTCGCCTTTTATGAGGCGTTCCGGCGGCATATACCGCAAGGTGCCGTCATGGCTCTGTGTTACAAGCGGTGCGTTTTCCCCATTATTCAACACCGTGGCCAATCCAAAATCGCCTACGCGCAGCACGCCATCTGAATCCAGAAGCAGATTTCCGGGTTTCACATCGCGGTGCAGTATTCCGCAGGAATGAGCATATGCCAGTGCGCGGGCAGCCTGCAGACCAACTTGAGCCACAGCCATATCAAACGGGACTCCGGGAAAGGCTTTGCGGATGCACGATGGATTAATCCCCTGCCCCTGAACCAGACTCATCACGTAATAACGGTAATCCCCCTCATGACCGGAACCATATACCTCGACAATATTGGTATGATGAAGCCGGGCAATAACCCGCGACTCGTTCTCAAATGCCTCGCAATGCCTCGAATCAGCATTCCACGCAGGTGAAAGAATCTTTACGGCAACCTCGCGATTCAGTGATTCCTGCAACGCTCGGAAAACCGTTCCCATTCCACCGGCTCCGATGCGTTCCAACAAGCGGTATCCGCCCAGTGTCTCCGGGTATTGCTCCATCGGCTCACCAGCACTGCGAAGCCTTGAAACGCTCAAGGCCTCCATATCAACCACGCCGGTGAGCAAATCATGTAACTCAGCTCCACATTCGGGGTGGGCTTCCACGTATTCCGACAAGGGGGGAGCCTCGCCGCGCCGCATTGCCTCCAGATATTCATCCACCAGAGATGCCAGCAGTTCTTCCTTATCTGGAGAATCAGGCATAGGGATTTTCGTGTTGAATCAGTTCCTGAAAACGCTTCAATGCCCGCACATATCGTATACTGGCTGCTTTCGGCTCAATTCCCAGCACGGCGGCGCACTCCGTATTTCCCATTTCCTCAAAATGACGCAATTCCAATATCTCCCTGTCATTCGCAGATAAAGCTGCCAGCACGCGGCGAGCCATGGCCTGGCGTTCCAGACGTTCCAGATGCGTGCGCGGGCTCGAAATCGTATCAGCAAACTGAGCCCAGGCATCCGCCACGGCCACATCATTTTCCGGGCACATTTCCTTCATGGCGTCGCGTTTCGCGGCAGCCAGATGGTGGCGTTCCAGATCGGTCAGCGTCTGCAACGCAATTCGTCGCAGCTTCACATACACAGGAAGCTCGGGTTGTGCTTGCAGGTAGGCAATACGCCGACCGCAGGCCAGGTATGATTCCTGCAACACATCATCTACACTCAGTCGGCGCTGAAGTACGGCTGGCATGCGGAGCTGCAGTAAACGAAGCAGACGTTCGCGATACTGCATCCATATTTCAGCCAGCCAAAGATTTTCCGGAATCTCACCCATATACTTTCTACTGGAAAAAATGCGGCGGTCTGTCGTTATACCCAGGCACAGGGAAACGCAGACCGCCACGAAAAACGATTACGAGATTGGCATCAATCCGTCACATTTTCCTCACGAAGGTCACGCACCATCAGCTCCTGTAACGCTTCACTCGGGTGCTTGCCATTATAAAGGATATCATACATAGCATCGGTAATAGGTGTACGCACACCAAGGCTGCGCGCCATCTGATAAGTGGAAAGAGTGTTCGGCACGCCTTCGACCACCTGCCCAATCTGTTTCAGGCATTCGTCCAGCGGCATTCCCTTGGCCAGAAGTCTGCCAGCGGTCAGGTTCCGGCTATGGTCAGAATAACATGTAACCACCAGGTCCCCCATGCCGGAAAGGCCCATGAATGTTTCCAGGCGACCACCGCGAGCGATGCCGAGTCGGGTCATCTCTGCCAATCCTCGAGTAGAGAGCGCAGCACGGGCATTATCGCCAAGCCCCAGTCCGGCGCAAATACCGCTGGCAAGCGCAAAAACATTCTTGATAGCGCCACCAATCTGCATACCCACCACATCGCTACTGGTGTAAATACGCAGGAAACCGGTACTCAGGCGTTTCTGCACAGCCTTGGCTATGTCAATATCCTCAAAACCGATAAGAGTGAGACTGGGAAGCCCCTGCACTATATCCTCAGCATGATTAGGCCCGGAAAGCGCACCTACCGGATACGATACATAGGAAGCAATAATCTCGCTCATCAGCAGATTGGTATCCTTCTCAATCCCCTTGGAGCAAGTCACAATCACGGCATCCTCCGCAAGGCCTACATCTGCCAGGTTCTGCGCCACACTGCGCATCACCACGCTTGGCACCACAACAATCACCAACTGAGCACCGGCAACATCTGCCCAGTCGCTCGTCACCTTGACATTTTCCGGCAGAGGCCGTGCTCCCTTAACGGGAATCAGGCTCATGCGGCTCTCGCGAATTGCTGCGGCCTCTTCTTCCTTATACGTCCAGAGCACCACTTCGCTGCCATCCTGTGCGGCGGTAAACGCAAGCGCAGTACCCCAGGCACCGGCACCAATAACTGCTGTTTTCTTGAAAGTTCGTTCCATACTCTGTGAGAAAATCACTTTTTAGAAGAAAAGGCTTTAGGCTCAGTACCATTCATGATACGAGATATATTCGAACGGTGCTTCACCGTTACCAGAACAAGAATAATGGCCAGGAGCCCCAGCACCATATAATCGGCTACCGAACAGGCACCATCACTCATGCCGAACTCTACACCGGCAGCCAGTATCATGCCCACTCCGGCCATGATACTGGAAAATGACACATAGCGGGTCGCAATCATGCTGAGAATCCAGAACAAAAGGGCCGCTAATCCGACCCAGGGCGACAAAGCAAACAAGCAGCCACCGGTTGTAGCAACGCCTTTACCACCTTTAAACTTAAGGAAACAGGTAAAGGTATGTCCCAGAATCAAGGCAAACATAACAGCCAGGAACCACCCCATCTGCTCCGGCGTAAACGCGGTAGCGTCCCCGCCAAGATGTTCTTTCATGAAGAGCAATGGCGCAAACCCCTTCATGAAATCCATGATAAAAACGGGGATACCCCAACCTTTGCCCAATACGCGCACCGCATTGGTAGCCCCAATATTGCGCGAACCATGCTCTCGCAAGTCTATACCGTTGAGACGCCCGGCTATATAACCAAACGGCACTGAACCAATCAGATAGGCTGCAACGATGTACAGAATATTCTCAATCATGTGCTTTAAGTATACTCTAAAAACTAACTTATGGCAACAGGTTTTTTGCGCACATTCTGCATTGTGTCTTTTTTTCTATCAAAAAAACGCATCAGCATACAGCAATGAGTCCACAGTTACGGTGTTATTTCTATCCACGGGAGGCGGCACGACATCTGCGCACATGAAAGCTGCGTAGGCAGACAGAGCTCATCCAGAGTAGCCCGCATGGCAGCAGTAGCCTTGGCAGGAGTGTTGCACTCCGGGCTGATATGAGCCAGCACCAGATGCTGCAGCCCGGCATGACCTATAGTGCGGATAAAATCGCATGCCTGCTGATTGGATAAGTGCCCCCATCTGCCGGATATACGGCGGATAAGCTCCGGCGTGCGCCCGCTGTCTGCCAGCATATCCGGGTCATAATTTGATTCGAGATACAAGCCCTGGACACCGGCCAGCAGCTCAGGCATACCACGCATGATAATCCCGGTATCTGTCACATATCCCAGACGCGCACCATCGCATTCAAATATGTACCCGAATGGGTCTGCCGCATCATGGCTCACGCAAAATGGAGTAACGGAAATTGCTCCGACCCGGACCGTCTGACCGGGTTCAAGATAGGTAAAGACTCCATTAGAAGCCATCTCCCTTAAATCCCGGGCAAGGTAACGGCTGCAGAAAAGCGGCAACGCGCGCTTGCGGGAAAGCACCCCCAGACCGCACACGTGGTCATGATGCTCATGCGTGTAAAAAATACCAGAGATATCCGAATCGCTCAGGCCGCACTCAGCCAGTCCCTTGCGGATTCGCAAAGCGGATATGCCGGTATCAACCAGGATGTGGGTACCGCCGCCGGAAACAACAGTCGCATTTCCGCGGCTGCTGCTGGCGAGCACAGAAAACCGAATCATGGAAGCGGAGCCACCGGTTTCAATTTCACATCCTCCGGTGAAAGCGCATTGGCTGGCTTTCCATAAAGTTTTCCGGTCTGAGCCTCAAGGAAGCGGGTAATATTCTTCACAGTAGCATCAGCAGGGTTACCTGCTCCATTCTGCACCTGCATCATGATTCGCACCGCATCCTGAAGACTGTTCACTGTGCCAGTGTGGAAATAAGGAGCCGTCAGAGCTACATTTCTCAGATTGGGCACACGGAACATATCCTTGTGCTCCTCCTTCTTGGTGAAATCCTGCAATCCGAAAGCACCTTCCTGGTAATCAGCGGGCGCAGCAAGAGCTCTCAAATCACCATGGGTGTTGATATATTCAAAGCTGATACCGCCCAGCGTGGGGCCATTGTGACACATGGCACAACCGAGATCCACAAAGGATTTCATACCGGCTTTCTGCGCATTCGTGAGCGCTGCGTCATCACCTTTCAGATAACGGTCGAACGCAGAATCAGGAGTCACCAGAGTCTGCTCGTAAGCTGCTATTGCCGTCGTAATGGTATCACCAGTAATGCCACGTTCGCCAAACACATACGCAAATAGAGCAACCAGCTCCGGGTCGGCAGAAAGCTTATTGGCTATCACATCCCAATCAGCCACGCAGGAGAATCCCATCTCCACCGGATTCAGAGGCGGACCACCGGCCTGTTCTTTCAGATTGAGAGCGCGACCATCCCAGAACTGGCGGATATTACCAGCAGCATTAAATGTGGTGGGTGCATTCACCCCGCCAAGCTGGGGTTTCCCATCAGGACCGGGCACACCCTCCGACTTGCAGAGATTATCGGTGCCGCCTTTGGTCAGGTCATGGCAGGAGGCACAGGATACCTTATCGTTGGTTGAAAGGCGGCCGTCATGATACAACAGGTAGCCCAGGTAGATTCTGGCAGCTTCCAGTTCGGAACCGGGAGCCGGCGCGGGTGATATCGGCGAAAACGCACGGGCCGCAGCGCCGCTTTCCTTATATTTATTACGCAGAATAGCTACATCTGTGGGTGTTAAGCGGCTTCCCAGATGCACCATACTGTATGAAGCCGGAGGCATACGGCGAGTCCGCAGCACATAATCCATTTTCAGGTAATCGACATTACCGGAGCGCACATCGGAATCCGGGGTGAGAGAAAAAGCTCTTCTGGCTCCTTCCACGTGCTCACGCATCAGGCCGAAGGAGAAGAAATTGAGCACCTTGCTATAGGTGGCATCCTGAGCATGACAAGCAGCACACTTCATTTCCATCACCTTATCTGCCACAGCGCTGGCACGAGACGGTTCCATGGGCGGCAGCTCACTGGCATCGTCCATTGCATCCAGGACAGACTGCGACAACATACCGCCTACTGTGGCTACAGCGCCGGTAGCTGCCAGTATCAACACATATTTCCAGATTGAATGTTCCTTGCTCATCTTATATTTTGGAAAGGGGTCAGCGTAGTTATTCTAACACAGCTTGAATCACAGGCAAGCAGAAAACTAGGTGCTCGTCTTGTTTTATTCTCATAAATGTGTTAAAATGCACACATGACAAATCTTCTTCCAGCGGTTGCGTTGCTGGTATTGCTGTTGAGTCAATGCACCCGGCAATCACCGGCACCTTGTGCACACGCGCTGCCCGCCCCGCAGGAAAAAACTGTAGTACAGCCTGTTCCCAGGCACACCACGCACAAGATGAAAAACGGTGAAGGCACTCTGTATATGCCTGCATCTTTATGCTACGTAGATGAAATAGTGCCCGGCATAAAAACCGATTTAAAATACTGCGGAAACGATAATTTTACAGGCAGACCGGTCGCGGGATACACCTCGGGGCGCCGCGCCATTCTGCGACGCGACACAGCAGAATGTATCAAGCGGGCACAGCAGGAGCTGGCTGGCAAAGGGCTTGGCCTGCTGGTGTGGGACGCTTACCGCCCGCACCGGGCCATGGAAGATTTCTATGCATGGTCAAAAACGCCGGACGGTCCGGAAAAGAGCACATTCTATCCCAATATCTCCAAACAAGGAATCTACGAAGGCAAATATATACGCCGCAGATCGGAGCACAGCTGGGGAGCCGCCGTGGATGTGACCATCATCGATCTGAACACCGGTCAGGAACTCGACATGGGAGGTCGCCATGACTTGCTGGATATCAGTTCAGCCACCAGATACACCGGAATCACACCTGAGCAGCACAGAAACCGCATGTTACTGCGCGACACCATGGACCGTGCCGGCATGCGGAACTACAAACGCGAATGGTGGCACTATTTTCTGAAAGAACGGGGGAATGTGACCCGTTATGATTTCCCTCTCTGCGACACCCTTATCCCCTTACCATGATGAACTTCAAACATCTTTTCCTGTTTCTTCCGCTCCTGCTCTGCCAGTGTACTCAGCCCGGGCTGATGATTTACCCCGGCATCATGCCGGATGGGCTCTGTTATCTGGATGAAATTGCACCACGCATCAGAACAGACTTGAAATACTGTGGCAATGATAATTTTACCGGTCGGCCGATAAATGGCTACACAACAGGAAAACGGGCCATAGTGCGAAAAGATACTGCAAAAGCACTGGCTGCCGTGCAGAAAGAACTGGAAAAGCAAGGATACGGTCTCCTTATCTGGGATGCATACAGACCGCATCGGGCACTCAGTGATTTTTACGCCTGGTCATTGAATAATGATAATTCAACTCGCCAGCGTTTTTACCCGAACATAACCAAACGGGAAATCTACGAACATAAATACATAGGGCTCACATCGGAACACAGCTGGGGAATTGCCGTGGATGCCACCATCATTGACCTGAGAACCGGCAAAGAGCTTGATATGGGCGGGCGGCACGACTTGCTGGACGTAAGCTCATCCACTATCTACAATCAACTCACTCCGGAGCAACAGAAAAACCGGCTTCTGCTCCGGGATACCATGGCTGCCGCCGGCATGAAAAATTACAGCAAAGAGTGGTGGCACTACTACATTTCCCCACCAGGCACCTGCCACCAGTTTGATTTCCCGCTGAATGACACCCTGAAAACAGAGTAAGAAACTCGCCATGTGTGGAATACTGAGAAAGCTCTGAAATGGCAGAACAATCGGCAGACAGGGTCTGGCGGGGCTCATTTACGAGCAGCTGGTGCTACCCACAGGCCGCATGAGACTTTGCTGTTAATCATTATTTTTCCTTGAAAATCTCTGTTTTTCAGGTTAGAGTACAGGGTAATGAAAATTCATTTTTGCGGAGCTGCTGAAACAACGACCGGATCCCAGCATCTGCTGGAGGTGAACGGTAAGAAAATCCTGCTGGACTGCGGCATGTACCAGGGACACCGCGAAGACCAGTTGCGAATCAACCGGGAATTCCCCTATTTCTCGCCGGCGGATATAGACTGCGTCGTTCTGTCGCATGCACACATCGACCATTCCGGCAACCTGCCCAACCTGGTCAAGAAAGGCTATAAAGGTTTTATATACAGCACACATGCCACACGAGACCTATGCCAGGTAATGCTGGCCGACTCTGCCCGGATTCAGGAAAGCGACTGCAAATTCATGAACAAGATGAGCGCGCGCAAAGGTGGCAGTGGAGATGTGGCAGAAATCATCTATACCGAACAGGATGCCGAACTCTGCCTGCGCCGTTTCATTAACATCGGTTATGAAATCCCCTTCCCCATCATGCCGGGAGTTATCCTCACCTTCTACGATGCCGGGCATATTCTCGGAGCTGCGCAGATTGTGCTCGATATTGATGATGAGGAAGACGGGCAGCATAAACGTCTGCTCTTCTCAGGTGATGTAGGGCGCGGCAATAATGAATTATTGAAGGACCCTGTACCGGTACCGGATGTGGATATCATGCTGATGGAATGCACCTATGGCGGCAGATATCATGAAGCCCCCAGCCGGGATGATGAAACATTCTGCCGGACGATACGCGAAGCGCTCAAACGCGGTGGAAATGTATACATACCCTCATTTGCAGTGGAGCGTACCCAGCAATTGCTCTATCTGCTCAACAGAGCATATAAGGAAGGCCGGCTTCCGAATTACCAGGTGTTTGTGGATAGCCCCATGGCGGTAAGCGCAACGGAGATTTTCCGTATTCACCCCGAATGCTTCAACAAGGAAGTATACGACTTTCTTTTCGAAGAACGTGACCCCTTCCAGTTCGAGCAGCTGCACATGGTCCGGAGCATATCAGAATCTCAGCGCCTGAATAATCTCAGGGAAAATGCCATCATCATATCCGCATCAGGTATGTGCGAAGCCGGGCGAATTCTGCACCACCTGAAAAATGGCATAGGCCGACCGAATAACACCGTGCTTTTTGTGGGATACTGCGCCGCAAACACGCTGGGACGCCGCATACTGAACGGAGCGCTGGAGGTCCGCATTCTGGGTGATTTGTATCCGGTGCGAGCCCGCATTGAATCCCTGGACTCATTCTCCGGGCACGCCGATCATAACGAGCTGCTGGAATATTTCCGGCGCACCGGGGGGCGAAAATCAAAAGTGTATCTGGTACATGGAGAAAAGGAATGCGCCGCTGCCATGCAGGAAGCGCTCGAAAAGATTCACAACGGCAGCGTAGAAACAGCCAGACTCAATACCACTGTAAACTGTTGATTTCACAGCTCTCGACAAAACTGCAAGCTCCGTACTGATAAACATCTCAGTACGGAGCTTCTGAATATATGAAAGGCAACTGATAAATCAAGGAATAAACTTCCATTCTCCCTTCTGCACCATGGCATCATATGTCTCACGGGGTGCGCTTTCGCCACGTTCCTCGGCCATTTGCAAATACACCGCGGCTCGGGCTGCATCCGGCGCTTTAGCTGCATTTCCCAACTGTGAAATCACGGCCATGAGCGTATAGCACTGAGGCACCCCGGCACTGGCTGCGGCAGTAAGGCAGCTGACCGCTTTCGTCATATCAGCCGGCACGCCGGAACCATTGAAATACAAATCAGCCAGAGCCAGATTGGCAAATGGGATGCCAGCATCGACAAGCTGGTTCAGGATCCGGAGTCCCCGCTCAATATCTGCTGTACACCCACGGCCCACAACCATGCAATATGCGTATGCCACCCCACCGCGAGGATCTCCGGCATCTGCCGATTGCCGATAAAGCTCAAATACGCGTTCAGGTGCATATTTATCCGGTTGCTTATGGTATTCTCCGGCCAGAGGAATGAACGCCGGAGTATACCCCAGCAAGGCAGCTCTGCGGAAAAGATTGATTGCCGTTTCAGTATCGGGTTTGATGATACTCTGTAAACCCGGGCTCAGAATGGTCCCGGGCAGAGTAAGCGCAGCCAGCTGGGCCAGGGCCTCAGGGTGATCTCTCTCCGCCGCCTGCTTCAGAAATTCATAGCCGATGGCGTCCTTTCCCTGCTGCAGATAATGCAAGGCCAGGGAACAAGCTGCATTTGCGCTTCCATGAGCGGCCGCCTGGGTCAGCCATTCCAGACTTTTTGCTTCATCCGCCGAATTGAGAGCAGCCAGAAATTCCTCCACATAGTAATTCTTGCGTTTTATTTCAGCAGCCACGGCAGCACCATCAGCGCCTTCCTTTTCAAGTCTGCCGGAAAGCAGCAGATAGGCAGCCCGGGCGCGGGCGCTGTTTGCCTTGCAAGCCTGCATCAGATATTTCATTCCTTCATCCTCATTTACGGGCGCACCCACCCCGCTGCCGCAGAAATGTGCCATTTCCACTACTGCCGGCACATACCCCTGAGATGCGGCCTGCTCCATCACCGCCCGCAACCGTTCCGCTTCCGGAGACGCAACCGTATCGACCCCTTGTGCGCGCAGCTGCGTCAAGGCCTGCCTGGCCAGCCAGGTCAGTGCCACAGGATGCCCGGCATCAGCCGACTTCTTCATCAATCGGGCATACTCCCGCTCATCGCCACCGCAAGCCTCCAGAACAGCGGTAATCACAGGGCCAAGCGCCTCTGACTGGGCCGCCCGCACCGAATCGAGCGCAGCGTTGCAGGCGGCTCCGGCATCTGTTACCTGAGCCACAACAGGACATACCACCAGCGGAAGTAAATAAAGATAAGGCTTCATTACCTTATGATACTTCCAACGCAAGGTGCTTGCAAGCAGTTATTGAGCTAATGGCAAAGATTTCACGCCTCAGCTGAAAATCTGAGCATTTCCCCGCATCTGCTGACATATTTACTAAATTTATGGCACAAAAGACTATTCCGCATGAGACGGATTTGAGATAAAATGCGAAAAAGCAAAGCAAGACCATATGTCTGACCCGAACAAACAGCCCAACAAATTACCACCTCCTGGCGGCTCCACCAATTGGGGCGTCATGATTCTCATGGCCGTTATCGTAGGCATCCTGATGGTTGCCTTCATGTTCGACGGCACGCTGGCCTCCACCGGGCGCAGCATTTCTCTGGAGCAGTTCCGGCAGGATTATCGCTCCGGCAAGGTAGTACTCAATCAGCCTAAGGAATTCCCGATTGAAGTCACGCTTGATTCCGCCTCCACAGAAGGCATGATTACAGCCTATGAGTACCGGAATATTCCCCAGTATCCCAAGGCTGCTTTCTACATGCCCTTCACAGCTTCTGATGATATCCGCGCGCTGTGTAACCGCTTCGGCATCACGACTACCCGGACAGAAACACCCCCTGCAGAGCTGCAGGGCGACCGGGTCTGGTCCACGGAAGACTTTGCGCGCATGGGCGCAGAAGGTCGCATCATCACCACCACGACCAGCCCGGTCATATACGAGTCCGCCGGTCAGGGGGTCATTGTAGGCGAATACCGGCTTGCAGCTGCCACCAAAGCAGAATTAAAGGACCTTGAGCCGGTCCGGGTTGAGTTCAACCCCACATTCCAGGGCCAGCAGGTGCGGGATTTGCTGGGTAACCAGGTCAAATACATCGTGGAAAGCAACAGCTGGAGCATGTTCCTCATGAACATCCTCCCCTTCGGCATCGTGCTTCTTCTGCTGCTGTTTTTCTTCCGTGCCCAGGGTGGCGGCCCCGGCGGCGCTATGAAATTTGCCCGCAGCCGCGCCAGATTGCTTGATCCCAGCCAGAACAAAGTCACGTTTAAAGACGTAGCCGGCATCTCCGAGGCCAAGGAAGAGGTCTGGGAAATTGTGGAGTTCCTCCGGAACCCCAAGAAATTCCGCAATCTGGGTGGTACTATTCCCAAGGGTGTGCTCATGGTCGGCCCCCCCGGAACGGGCAAGACCCTGCTGGCGCGAGCCATAGCCGGCGAAGCAGGCGTGCCGTTCTACACCATCTCCGGTTCCGACTTTGTGGAAATGTTTGTAGGTGTGGGCGCCAGCCGCGTGCGAGATATGTTTGCCGAGGCCAAGAAGCATAATCCCTGCCTTATCTTTATCGACGAAATCGATGCCGTTGGTCGCCACCGTGGCCATGGCGTAGGTGGTGGTCACGATGAACGCGAGCAGACGCTCAACGCCCTTCTGGTGGAAATGGACGGTTTCACAGCCAATGAGAATGTCATCGTCATTGCCGCAACCAACCGAGTGGATGTGCTCGACCCCGCCCTGCTTCGCCCCGGCCGCTTCGACCGTCAGGTGACAGTCAACCTTCCAGACGCAGCCGGCCGTGAGCAGATTCTCCGCGTGCATGCTCGCAAAGTGAAGCTCGATCCCGCAGTAGATCTGGGGCCGATTGCCCGCGCCACCACCGGTTTCTCCGGGGCTGAGCTGGCCAACCTGGTGAACGAGGCAGCACTCATCGCCGCCCGCCAGAACAAGCCCACCGTCCAGCAGAACGACCTGGAGGAAGCCCGCGAGAAGGTGCGTTGGGGCCGCGAGCGGCGTTCTCTTGAAATCTCGGATAAGGAGAAGTATATGACTGCGGTGCATGAAGCAGGTCACGCCGTGTGTCTCCTCAAGACTTCTCTTGGAAAAACCCTGCCTCTGCACAAAGTCACCATCATTCCCCGCGGTCCGGCGCTGGGCGTCACCATGATGCTGCCGGAGGAAGACAAATACAGCGAATACAAGAGCGAAATGCTGGATTACATCGTAATGGCCATGGGTGGCCGCTGTGCTGAACTGGTCGTGTTCGGCGATGTATCCGGCGGAGCCCGGGGTGATATTCACCATGCTACCGGCATTGCCCGCAAGATGGTCTGCGTATACGGCATGAGCGAAAAGCTCGGGCCCATTGAATACGGAACCAACCACAGCGAAGTATTCCTTGCTCGCGATATCTCCCAGACCACTCGCAACTTCTCCGAGCACACAGCCCAGATTATCGATGAAGAAATCCAGCGCATTGTGACGGAGAACTACAGCCGGGCCGTCCAGATTCTTACCGAAAATAAGGAACGGCTCCTGCTCATAGCCGACAAGCTCATTGAGTTTGAGACCCTGAGCGGCAAGCAGGTGGCAGAGCTGCTGGAAACCGGAGAAATGACAGATCCGCCCGTGCGCCAGCTTCCGCCGCCCATCCCCATGGATGAGGATGCTCCGACTGACCTGCAGACGCCGGATGACGAGCCGCCTGCACCGGAAGAAGAAGAAACCGCCTCCCCGGAAGAAAAGACAAACAACATCTAACTCTTTTATTAACACACGTAATATGAACAGCAAACAACTCGCCTTCGCCTGCGCTCAGGTGGCATGTGATGCCAAGGCATCCGATATCGCCATCTACGACCTGCGCGGCACCTCCTCCATCACGGACTTTGCCGTGGTCTGCACTGCAACCTCCGTGCCTCACCTCCGCGCCATCATGGGCGATGTAGACAAAGACGTGTGGGAGAAATACGAAATATCCCCCGTTTACGCCGAGCGCACCCCCAATGCTCTGTGGTGCGTGCTTGACTACATCGATGTGATGCTGCATGTCATGGCCGGAGAAACCCGCGAATTCTACGAGCTTGAAGAGCTCTGGAAACCCGAGAACCGCATCGAGTGGAACGACGGCGACCAGGCCTGATTAAAAGCAATTATCTATCATACCGCTTCTGCCACAGGTAGAAGCGGTATTTTTATTCTGCCGGGCAGCAATCGTTGCAGACGTCTGCCCCGGAAAGAAGATTGATGCCATGTTTTTCAAATACAGCAAGTACTTCATTGCGTAATTTGTCATCAATCGGCAATAAGTCACGGCTCCGTTCGCCAGGAAGAGCCCCGTGCTGAAGCAGAATATCCAGCGTCTTTAAACTGCTGTATTCCGGGCCATCTGCATCCTGCCCCAGCTGCAGAAACTGGAGAGACTGCAGGCAGATATCCAGCGGCAGATGAGTATTCTCCGTCGTGACAGATGAAGCAGAATACCCCAGCTTCATTAATTCCAGCACGGCTTCCGGGGCATAGGAATCAGCGAAATACTGAACAGGAGTCACCCAGGCTCCGCCCGCAGATATTTCAGTCGGGCCGTCCTTTTTTATCATCTCAAGCAACTGGTCTGCAGATAATTCATCCTGTTGCAGACTGGTATAAACGGAAGTTCCGCCCAGAGCAGTCAACAACAGCAGAATACCAAGAATGCGACGTTTCTTCATTTGGTGTACGCGTTAGAAACCAGAGCCCTTTCGCCCGACTGAATGCGCAGCATCTCCATTTGCAGACGGGTAAGCTCCTCGTCAAAATATACCGGAGTCAGCGGTCTCCAGGAGCCTACGCTTCGCATGTGAGTCATGACCCGGAGCAGATGCGCAGCGAGCGGCGTGCTCATATCCAGCAAGGGTTGAATCAGTTCACAGGCGTTGGAAAGAAAGCGCTTACTGGCATTTCGCAGACGAGTTCCGGCCTGAGCCATATTATCAAACCGGAAGCCGACTTCCATCAGATATGTATGCTCCAGAGAAAACGGCGCAAGTGCTATACGCTCGATATCCAGATAAATGCACACACGGCAGAGCTGCTGCAGCAATCCGCAAACTACATGCGAAGGCAGTACCCGGCCATTGCTCACCATCATATCAAGCGGCTCGCCTTTGATTCGCTCCATAGCCAGGTGCCATGTACCATCTGCCTCCAGCAGCTCCAGAGGCGCGGCTATGTTGGGGTGATAAAAACGAGCCTGCAGACGAGCGGTCTCGACAAAGAATCGTACTTTTCTATCATCTGCCATGGCAGCAGGACGCAAGCTGCGCAGCAGCACATCCCGGCTCATATTCTTCTGAGTTGCGGCATAAGTCACCGTATCGGCATCCTCACTGAAAACAGAAGTGAGGATATACTGGTTCGCCACAACCCGCGGCAGACTGTATGCTGAATATGGCATTAGTGCTGAAATGTTCAACCATCGTACCCGAGCTTAAGCACAGGCAAGCCTTCCACGGCATTATGCCAGGCCTCAGCCGGAATAGTGATATCAAGATAGAACTGGGTTTCTCCATTCTCATCTTTCTCCTCCACTCGTTCCATGCTTACCTCGCAATCATCCTCCTGTCCGAGAATGGTCGGATATACGGCATTTACCTGATTGGCGGGAATGCTGAGTACGTAGTCCATTTCCTCCTCCCGGGCTTCTCGCTTGGGCAGGAAAAGATAAATATCATCCCAGACCACGGATGCCAGAATTTCCTCCGGTAAATCCACCATTCCGCCGAGCGGGCGGCTTTCGTATATGGCCTCACCATTTACCTTCATCCACGCACCAACCCGCTTGAACACCTCAATCTGACCTTCAGGAATTGAGCCATCTGCTTTCGGGCCGATATTCAGCAGCAGGTTACCCCCCTTGGCAGCGCACTCCTGAAGCTGCAGAATGATTTTCTCCGGGCTCTTATAGTTCAGATAATCCTCGCTATGGAAGCCCCAGCGGTTTCCCACGGTCATGCAAGCCTCCCAATCGCGACCGGGATACCCCTCGCGGGGGATTCTCTTCTCAGGCGTGGAGAAATCACCCTTGGAAAAATCAAGAGCCTTACCATCCTCTGCCGGGTCAAAACCGCTGAAGGAATACAAGCGGTTATTAAACAACACAGCGGGGTTGGCATCACGGCAGAGCTGCATCAGTTCCCGGGCTTTCCATGCTTCTCCCTCAGCAGCCCCCTGTGAATAATCCCACCACATGATATCAATGGGACCATAGTTATTCACCAGTTGGTGAACCTGCGCATGCAGATACTCCTGATACGCTGTCTGATTTCGCGGAATCTGCTTCTCTTTCAGCATGGCAGCCTGCCCCACAGGATAGCAGAGGTCCGGGCAGATAGTGTTATCGTAATCCTTCTGGTGCCAGTCAATCACACTGTGGTACAGACCGACCTTCATACCCGCCTTGCGGGCTGAATCTGCAAACTCCCGCACCAGATCACGCCCCAGCAGCTTGCCAGTGCTGTAATCCGAGTTGCAGGCATCAAACAGGGCAAAACCTTCGTGGTGCTTGGAAGTCAGCACCATGTAACGGCACCCGGCTTCTCTGGCCAGCTCTGCCCAGGCATCTGTGCAACCGGGTGCCGGCTGAAATTTCGGTAGCGTTTCGGCAGCGTAGGTATCCGTATCCAATCCCAGGTTGCACTGTATCCACTCGCCGCCGCCAGGCACCCCCTGAAAATACCCGGCCAGACCGGAATACAGGCCATAGTGAATGAACATGCCGAACTTGGCATTGCGCCACCACTTCATGCGGGCATCTCTCTGTTCCTTGGTTTCCTGCACAGTGGAGGCAACGGGCTCGGGTGCAGTCTGTTCTGCAGCCGGACTCTCTCCGACCATGAATGCTGCACATGCTAACACATGGATTAGATGACGGGCTCTCATTTCTTTAAATACTACAGAAATTACCGGTATTTGTCAATAATATTGACATATGACCCGCTTTTTGCTAGAGTTAACTCTATGGATGACCTCACCCTGACGCACACCATCACCAGTTACGAATGCTCTGCCGACCACCTGATGAAGCCTGAGTTTTTCCTGCACTTGTGTCAGGAAATGGCCGAGGAACACGCAGATTTGTACAATCTTGGCTTTGGCTGGGCCGTGCAGAATCACAAGATATGGGTGGAAACGCAGGGTAACTACGAGCTTTTCCGACGTCCCGCATGGAAGGAAACCATCAGCCTGCGTACCAATACAGGCCAGGCCAGTGCCCTGCAGGCCCGGCGTTTTGTGGAAATGACCGATAAAGACGGCAACGTGCTGGCACGCGCCGATCTGATGTGGGTTCTCATTGATATCACCACCCGCCGCCCCTTCCCCCTGAAGCGTACTGACGTCGCATTCAAGGATAAGGACTGCCCGGCCATCACAGCACCATTGGAATGCCCGGAATGGAGTGAGGAGATGCTCTGCACAGTGCCGCACACAGCTGCTCGGCGCGACATTGATTTCAACGGCCACATCAACAACAGTGCATATCTCATCTGGGCTCTTGATACCCTCCCGGCAGAGCACACCCCCGAAGGTTCACCTGCGCGTTTCCACCTGACCTTCCGCAAAGAATGCATGCTGGGAGCCGAAGTGGAGGTGCAGCACTACCGTAGCGGCAATTTCACCCGCCACATCATCCATTCTGCCGAGGGAGTACGCGCCGAAATTGAGATAGAGTGGAGCTGAAAAGAGGGTTGCCAAACGCCTCGATTAGGTGTATGGTAGCAGCCATGCATTCCTTCCCCGCAGAAAAGATAGATGCACTGTGCCACCGCAGGTGCGCCTTTGCGCTATACTGTCTGCCGGGAGAACAGGCACCCGTGTTCTGCATGGCGCAGGATGGTCGCACGGAGGACGCCCCCATATTCAGGAACGGATTTCTGGTAGCCTCATTCGAAGGCCGGACTTTATTCATTCCCGATGAATCGGGAGACGTTCCTGCACCCGATGCCTGGGAAGAAGAGCAACACGAACCGCAGGAGACCGCGACCTCACGCGGGAAATATACAGCGCTCTTCGAGCATTACACCGGCCTCATCAAGAGTGGGCAACTCCGCAAGATTGTACTGGCACGCACGGCAGATATTCCGGTGGAACCGTCATTCTCCCCAGCCCGCGCCTTCGAAGCAGCATGCCGCCAGAACCCGGCAGCCTTCAAGGCACTGGTGCATACCCCGCAGCTCGGGACCTGGTTGTTCTGCACGCCGGAGCAGCTCATCACCGGCAGTGGGGAACAGTGGCACACCATGGCTCTTGCCGGCACTCGCATTCCGAATCTCCTGCCATGGGATGCCAAGAACCGCCGCGAACAGGCCTTAGTTACTGATTTTGTACGCGAGGTGCTTACCCCTCTGGCCGATGAGATTACAGAATCGCTGCTGGAAAATCTCCGGGCCGGTCGCATTGAACACCTCTGCACGCGCTTCAGTTTCCGTATGCCACCCGACAGACTTCTCCAGGTGCTGGAGCAACTCCCCCCCACGCCGGCAGTATGCGGCTCCCCTGTTGAGGCTGCTCGTCAGATTCTGCAGCAAAACCCGGATATTGACCGTTCGTGCTACGCCGGGTATCTGGGCCCCTGGGGCCACGGTAGTGTACAGCTTTACGTTTCCCTGCGCTGCATGCAGATTTTCCCCGGGTTCTGCCGTCTGTATGCCGGCGGCGGACTCATGCCGGATTCCGATGAAGAACAGGAATGGCAGGAAACAGAAAATAAAATGGCCTGCATGAAACAGGCCATTGAGGACTCCTATTGATGTTTAGGCCTCCCTGGGCTCAATGGCAAGGAACATGAGCGTCCACCCGGAGAATATCATCTCCACGGCTATCAATGTGCCTATCAGCCATACGGAGGATTCCGGCCAGCTCCAGATAATCATCACGCCAAGCACGAGCGTAACCAAGGCATTGCACAAACGCCAGAATCTGCCGGCCGTATTCCACAGACTTATGGTCACCCCGGTCCGCATGATTCCAGCCGTCAGCAGACTCGCACCAATGAGTAATGTCCACCATTCCATCGAGAGCATAGGCATCAGCAAGGTGAACACACCAACCAGCAGATAAAGCACCGCAGCCAGAAGATTCCACCAGCGGTCCTTCCGGTGAAGTATACTCTGAATCAACCGTATCAAGCCGGCTACAGCCAGCACAAAACCACCCACCCAGACAGCGGAAAGGCCCAGCAGATAAGGAAAACTGAGCAGGATAAATCCCAGCACCAATTCCAATACCGCCAGAATACCGGCAAGCCATGGGCGCCCCATCATACGGCTCACGGCATTGCAGCCACATGCCGGTTCTGATTTATTATCTGCAGCAGACATGGTTCTGTTTATTACGGTTAAATCGATTTGCCACAGCATGCCAGCAAATCTGGTTCATGAATGCATCTATATACCCCGCTCGGTTATTTTTATAGCGCAGATAATAAGCGTGTTCCCATACATCACACACCAGCAGTGGCCGCATGCGCGGCAGGAGGGCATCCTGGTGGCGGTGCGCAGCCAGCACCACCAGACGGTGGCTCACAGCATCCTTTGCCAGCACGGCCCAACCGCTTCCCTGCACCCCGAGCGCAGCATTGCGGAACACCCGCACAAAACCTGCGTACGAGCCAAATGCAGTATTGATGGCATCTGCCAGCTCTCCACCGGGCAAATGTCCGGTCTGCGTTGATATATTACCCCAATACAAGGTGTGCAGCATGTGACCAGACAAATTGAAAGCAAGCTGCTGAGCCGCAGTGGCGGCCAGGGATTCGGGTAAATCCCCCATGGCAACCTGGCGCATCATCTCAGTCGCAGCATTGGCTCCAGCCACATAGGCAGCGTGGTGACGAGAATGATGCAGTTGCACCATCTCAGCATCCATCAACGGCTCCAGAGCGGCCGCATCATACGGCAAAGGAGGCAGTATATATCGACCATCCTCATACCCATCACATAAACAAATTGTGTCCATACGAAGGATGACCACCACGGGCACAACTCAGTTCAGTGCTTGTTATATATCAATCGAAACAATGGTCGTATTATCGGCATAGGGATCATCGAGCGCCTGACAGGCTTCAATGAGCGCTACCGGAAGGCTACCCTCCCGGTTATCCAGAATATTCCGGCCCACATCCGTAAGCAATTCAGGAGCCAGAATATCCTCACTACCATCCGTGGTAAGCACAACCCTGTCTCCGGGCAACAGAGGATATGGAACCGATGGAGCATCCACCAGATCCAGGGATTCACCAGTAATGGCACAGCGCAGCACATGGCCGCGGCGAAGCGCCTCCTGAGCTGTCATACCCGCGCCTATGTAGGCACGGTATACATCCCGGTAGGAATGATCCTGGTTCAGGCGTATCAATCGCTTGCGTCTCCAGAGATACAAGGCGGAATCACCCACGCTCACCCAGCGCAAAACACCTGCACCGGAAAAAACGGCAAGCAGAGTCGTGCCACCATATACACCCCTGCTCTCAAAAGATTTACGAACCGCCTCATTGGCATCATCCAATGCAGCCCGCATGCGCTGTGCAATGGGTAAATCCTCATTCCTTTCAAAAGATTGCAGATAAGCCTCCGTAGCAAGTGTTGAAGCCAGAGCGCCATCATGATGCCCCCCCATGCCATCGCACACCACGGCCAGCACCCCTTCAGGAAAAAACTTAACCACGTAAGCATCTTCCTGTTTACGGCGCATTCCAATCCACTGTGCGGCTTTAGCAATCATGTCTCATATCTTATTATCACAGAAGCAGATTCGGCGCAAGAAAAAATCTCTTTCTCCCTATGCGTAAGCACAAAGAAGGAATCTCCCCCACAGGCACATGGAGGAACAGCAACGCGTCATCATCATGCTTTAGACTTGAACAGAAGAGGAGCATTGCCTACACTGCGGGGGTGATGAGAATCTGCTGTATATTGACACTGGCATTGTTCTGCTTCACCGGTGCAGAGGCAGCCCCTGTTTTGAAAACACGCAGCAGCACGAACACCCAAGCTGCTTATCCATGGTGGAAGTGCATGCAGAGTGCCATCATGTCCATGCAGAAATATGGAGCCGGTGGCTACAGCACAGAAGAATATGCCAAACAGGCGCTGGTGGATGCTTTCACCTGGGATGAAACTCGACAACGCCCGGTATTCTCACCGCGCACAGCCCGCCCTTCATTCTGTTCATCCGCGGTGTGGGTAGCCACCTTATCGTCGCTTCTGCACTGGGAAACCAGCAACCGTTACAGAGCCATATCGCCTCAGGCCTGGCAGGCAATGATGCCCAGGCTCGTCAAAGATGGCGAAACAGCCTGGGGATACGCCAATGCCAATGGACCGGGCTTTGCGCTCCTGATACACCGGCTGGGAGCCGGCGTGAACTTTACTGACTGGAAAAACGCCCGTCCATCAGATGTACTGAAAATATGGTGGAACGAGCATATCGGCGGCAAAGAACGCGGACACCTGGTTATTCTGGTAAAAGATGAAGGTGATACGGCATGTGTGTGGTCATCGCACATAGCGCGGGATGGACAGCCTGCCGGATATGGGCTCCGCCGCATACCGAAAAGCGCCATGAAACGGGTACTCTTCACGAGGATAACACGCCCGGCGGCCTTCAACCGGGCGCACAAGCTGCCGGATGATGCATGGCTCAACAGTCTGATGCACCAGGATACCACCTGGGCAGAATGCGTGGAACGCTGCGGAATTCAGAATTAATCGCACACCGGGGCGCATTCGCCTACGCGCACATAATCCATACCACCTGCGATGGCCGCCTGAATACCGGGCTCTGCATCCTCAAATACGACACAAGCATCTGCCGGCACGCCCATGCGCTCCGCACAGAGCAGGAAAATATCCGGGCGGGGTTTTCCGTATCCGGGTGGCACATCTGCCGGCGTAACCATGATTGAAAAAAGCTCCGCCACTCCAGCAGATTGCAATGTTTCCATGGCGCCGGAAGGCATACTACCGGTGCCAATAGCATAGGGAATCCCCTGCTCCCGGAGGTAACGGACAAGGTTGATGGTTTCCGGAATAACAGGCAGTTTCTCATTCAGAAGCAACCATGCATAGCGGTTCCTTTTTTCCTCGGCCACAATCTCAGGATCCATATGCAGGCCATATTCAGCATTGAGATCGGCCACAATATCGGGAGCAGCCATGCCACCATGCGCCACGAATTCTTCCCATTGAAATACCTCGTATGGGGCCCCATGCTTCTGAAGGGCCCAGCGCCAGGCCTTGTAATGAACCGGCATACTGTCCACCAGGGTGCCATCAAGGTCAAAGATATAGCCTGCGTAAATCTTCTCAGGCAATGTAACACGAGCACTCATTCTCCCTGCAAATCAAATTTTTCCACAAAGCGCTGCAAGTCACTATCCTTGCCGAAAACCACCAGCACATCACCTTTCTGGAACTCCAGATTGGCATCCGGAGTATCAATCACAGGTTGTTCCGGCTCAGAAAGCACATCATCAGACGTAGGATTATCGCGCACAGTACCCCGGCGGACAGTCAGCAGATTCAGGTGATATTCAGAACGCAATCCCACCTCCATGAGTTTGCGGCCTATCCATTCTTCCGGCAGGCGTACATCCACCAGCGAGTGGGTAGCATCCATGCGGCGCAGCTTCATCACGCCTTCATTGGTGAAGCGGGCAGCCAGCTGGCGGGCGGCCACATCCTCAACCCGGATAAGGTCGCTCACACCGATAAGCTTAAGCAATTTACCATGCAGCTCATTTACACTACGGGTCATGAGGTTCTTCACACCCAGTTCTTTCAGCTGGGCAGTAATAAGAAGATTACGCTCGAATTGCTCACCCACGGCCACAATCACATAAGTATCTTCGCCCACCAGCTCCAACTGCCGCAATACGCGTATGTCGGTTGCATCGCCCACCAGGGCATATGTCACGCGATCTTTCAATTCTGTAACAATGGATTCACGCTCGTCCAGGATGGTTACTTCGAATCCCAGGTCAGCCAGATGCAGTGCGAGAGCCCGGCCGAACTGCCCAATGCCGATTATAACAATTTTCATAACATCTAATCAATTAAGAGGTAAACGAGTTTCAGGCAAGCGGATAGGAGAAGCTTCCTGCTGACGGATAAAGATGGGCATGAACGTGAACATACCCACGCGACCAAACAGCATATTAAGCGAGATAATAAGCTTGGATATACCGGAAATGTGTGGTAGAGCACCCAGCTCATAACCGGTGGTAGTGTAAGCGCTCACCTCCATGAAAAGCAAACGGACCACCCCCTGATGCTGCTGCGCCACGCCGGGTTCCAGCAGCATGAGAAGCAAGGTGGTAAAAACAATCCAGAATATGGAAAGCACCACGGTAGCCATGGCCCGCTCCACGGTGTTACGCGCTATGCGGCGATTATGGAGTTCCACATCCTGCTTTCCTTGCAGCACCCGGTATACCTCCAGCAGACACAAGGCAAACACAGGAGCATAAACACCGCCACCCGTACCAGCCGGATTTCCGCCTACAAACATCAGAAACGCGAGGAAAAGCTGATACACAGGGCCGTAATCACCGATATCGGACAACGCAAAGCCGGCAGAACGCCCCACTGCATTCCACAAGGATTCCCACAAATTGAACGAGCCGTGCGCCTGGTGAGTCGAGGGTTCAAAAGCAGACAGCAGAGTCAACCCCAGAGAACCGAGCAACATCACAATCACCATGACCCTGATGACCAGCCAGGAGTTTGTACTCCATCTCCTGGCACTGCGCACACCAGCAATCCGGTTCTTGAGGCGTGTGATTCCTTCGAGATAAACACCGAACCCTACCGTTCCGACCAGTACGAGAAGAATCATAACGAGCTGCACAGCCCGGCTGTCGGCAACGCCGACCTGCTCCATACCCGCCGGGAATATCGTGATACCGGCATTACAGAATGCAGACACAGAATGGAAAACGGCATACCCCAGAAGATGAGACTGAGGAAAGCCCGGCATATCTTTCCATAGATAATACAGGCAGACAGCCCCTATGGCCTCGGCTGAGATGGTCACAAAAAAAACAGCGCGAAGAAGCGATGGCACAACATTCACCCCCTGCTGGTCAAGCATGCCGGATACCGACATACTATCGCGCACTGCCAGGCGCTTGCCAACCATCATCAGCACAAAATACGAGAATGACATAACCCCGATGGCTCCCACCTGTATATCCAGCAGCAACACCAACTTACCAAGCGGGGTGAATGTAGAAGCGACATCCACCGTGGTCAATCCGGTGATAGAGGTAGCCGAAGCGCATGTGAATAAGGCATCAATCGGAGAAATCGGCACATAGGTAGCCCCTGGTGTAAGCAGAATCAAGGTACTGAGCAACACCAGCACAACCATGTAGGTAAAAAAGCGTACTGCGGGCGACCAGCGGCTTCCTCCCTTGATCGGGCTGATTCTACCAGCTCTGACAACCGCGCCAAAAGCCCCGATGGAAAAGCCCCCGAGCAGAAAACTGCACACAAGACTCGGCAGAAATGCCCAGCGGTCAAGCAAGGACCACACCCCACCATACAATATAACAGAAGCCACAATGCCGACCAGCAACTGAACCCACAAAAAACGACCAGGCAGACCGTACCGCACCCACTCCATTACAAAGCGAAGCAGCACCACGAGTGTGTTGAACCACACCAGCCCACACAGAATCAGATGCGAGCTGCGGATAAAGGCATCGCGCTCAGCAGGCGAATTAGCCGCACCTTCAAAACAAAATTCCCACAGCACCACAAACAGCACCAGAATGCCGGACAACAACTCCGGCAACTCAAGTACTCTGTGTCTATGCTCTCTCTGGGGTTGGTGTATCACTTGCCATCATTATATCAAAGCTTCCGGCGCTTGGCAAGTTCTGACCGCTAGCACTCTCTGGTTTAACAACTTACAGATTGATTTGGCAGATTATATCAATAAATGAGCACCTATCTTTCCAGGTGAAATGAACACATGTGCTCTATGCTTCCGGCGCACTGAAAAAAACGGCACTGATTCCAGCAGGAACAGTGCCGTGAAAAGAACAGCGTCGCTTGCGGACGTGGCCTAAGCGCGCAGCTTAGGACTTGTAACGCAAACGCTTCTTGTGGCGGTTCTGGCGCATGCGCTTGCTGCGCTTGTGCTTGTTAATCTTGGCCTTACGTCTCTTCTTAAGCGATCCCATAATGATTTATGTGTCGTTTGTTGTTT
>JAZLDD010000040.1:0-12920 GCA_045614585.1 Akkermansia sp.
GGGCAGGGTGGTGAACTGCTGGCGCAGGATGCTGTAGAGCTCCTCGGTGATGTGGGGAGCGTAGGGATTCAGCACCTGGAGCAGGTTCACGTAGTCGGCCACGCACACGGTGTCGGCGCTGGTCATGGCATTCACGCATTCCATCATCTTGGAGATACCGGTGTTGAAGCTCATGGCCTCGATATCCTCGGTCACCTTCTTGATGGTCTTGTGGGTCTCCTTGCGCACGGGGGTGACGGCTCCGGTGTCCTCACCGGTAATCTTGGTGCCAAGCACCCATTCGCCCTCCTGGTTCTCCACCATGGCGAGGCGCCATACGCGGGCCAGGAAGCGGCTGATGCCTTCCACACCCTTGGTCTGCCAGGGCTTCACTTCCTTGAGCGGGCCCATGAACATTTCGTACATGCGGAGGGAGTCTGCGCCGTAGGCCTTCACGATGTCGTCCGGGTTCACCACGTTGCCGCGGCTCTTGGACATCTTCTGGCTGTCCTCACCGAGAATGAGACCCTGGTTCACGAGCTTGTTGAAGGGCTCGTTGGTGCTCACCAGACCGTAGTCGTAAAGCACCTTGTGCCAGAAACGGGCATAGAGCAGGTGCAGCACAGCGTGCTCGGTGCCGCCCACGTAGAGGTCTACACCGCCGGGGTTGCCACCGCCCATCCAGTACTGCTCCACGGCGGGGTCCACGAAGGCGTGGTCGTTGGTGGGGTCGAGATAGCGCAGGTAGTACCAGCAGGAGCCAGCCCACTGGGGCATGGTGTTGGTCTCGCGGGTGAAGGTATCGGAGTACTGAATCCACTTGGTGGCCTTCACGAGCGGGCCGCGGGGGTCGCCACTGGGTTTGAAGTCTTCCATCTCGGGCTGCAGCAGGGGCAGCTCGCTTTCGGGGATGGCGTAGTGGTTGCCGTCCTCGCTGTTCCAGACAATGGGGAAGGGTTCGCCCCAGTAGCGCTGGCGGCTGAACAACCAGTCGCGGAGCTTGTAGTTCACCTTGCCCTGGCCATAGCCCTTCTCCTCGAGCCAGACAGTCATCTGCTTCTTGGCTTCGGGTACGCTCAGGCCATTGAAGTGCTCGGAGTTTACCATGGTGCCGTCATACCCGCAGAAGTTCTGCCAGGGGGTATCGGCGGTATCCGGCTGCACCACCTGGATGATGGGCAGTTCAAACTTGGTGGCGAACTCGAAGTCGCGGCTGTCGTGGGCGGGCACGGCCATGATGGCGCCGGTGCCGTAGCCGGTGAGCACATAGTCGGCAATCCAGATGGGAATCTGCTTGCCGTTTACCGGGTTGGTGGCATAGGCACCGGTGAAGACACCGGTCTTTTCCTTGCTCAGCTCGGTGCGTTCCAGGTCGCTCTTGGCGGCGCATTCGGCCTGGTAGGCCTCCACGGCGGCTTTCTGCTCAGCGGTGGTGATGGAGGGCACGAGCTCGTGCTCCGGGGAAAGCACCATGTAGGTAGCGCCGAAAAGGGTGTCCGGGCGGGTGGTGTACACGGTGATGGTGTTGCCCTGGCAGTCGAAGTTCACTTCGGCACCGGTGGACTTGCCAATCCAGTTGCGCTGCAGGAGCTTGATGCTCTCCGGCCAGTCGAGCGGCTCGAGCTCATCGATAAGACGCTCGGCATAGGCTGTGATGCGCAGCATCCACTGGCGGAGCTTGCGGCGCTCCACGATGTGGCCCTTGCTCTTCCACTCCTCGGCTTCTTCGTTGGCGAGCACGGTGCCCATGTCGGGGGACCAGTTCACCATACCCTCGGCCACGTAGGCAAGGCGCACGTTGTCAATCTGCTCGCGGGTCCAGCCCTTGGCTTCCAGTTCGCTCACGGGGCAGGCCTTCTTGAGCTCCTCGTTGTAGTAGGAGTTGTAGAGTCGCAGGAAAATCCACTGGGTCCAGCGCACATAGCGGGGATCGGTGGTGGCAATTTCGCGGTCCCAGTCGTAGGAGAAGCCCAGCATCTTGAGCTGGCGGCGGAAAGTGTCGATATTGGCGTAGGTCGTGATGCTCGGGTGCTGACCGGTCTTGATGGCGTACTGCTCAGCGGGGAGGCCGAAGGAGTCCCAGCCCATGGGGTGCAGCACGTTGAAGCCGTTCATGCGCTTGTAGCGGCTCACGATATCGGTGGCGGTGTAGCCCTCCGGGTGGCCTACGTGCAGACCGGCACCACTCGGGTAGGGGAACATATCCAGGATATAGCACTTCGGCTTGCTGGCATCAAAACCCTCCTGGCCGGGGTTGAGCACTTTGAAGGTCTTCTCTGCGTCCCAGGTGGCCTGCCACTTGGGTTCAAAGACGTCGAAAGGATACGGATTTTTACGTTCGGACATGTCGCGCGCGACTATAGCGCACGCACGCGAGGAAATCAAGCCTTATGTGCTCTCCGGCAGATTGTATGCCACGGAATGATTCATACCGAGGGGCTGAACTTTGTCGGGGCACGGGACTTCAGTCCCGCGCTCCGAAAACAACAAATTGAGGAAGCCCGGAAAACTTAGTTCAGATATGCCTTGAGGTCAGCCTCGTACAGCTCGGGCTCCAGGAGGAAGGAATCATGCCCCTTTACAGAGTGGATGCACTTGTAGCGGGAATCAACGCCGTTCTTGAGCAGCTTGCGGTGGAAGCAGGAGATATCGCGCGCGGTGAAGCAGCAATCCGTGTTAATGGAGAAGAGCATGAAGCGGATGCCGTGCTCTGCGAACAGTCTGAACGCTTTATCCACGCTGCCGAGCCCGGAGAAGGTGGCCAGATCGTAGCCAGCCCAGAGGTTGATGATGCGGATGTAGGCGTTGGCATCGTACCGCTTGGCAAACTTGGTGCCCTGGTGCAGCATGTAGCTTTCTGTGTTGCGGGTGGGGTTGTACCAGGTAAGCATTCCCTTGCGGTCGGATACCCCCTTGCGGGCGCGCTTCTCCAATCCGCGCTGGTTGACGAAAAGTTTGTGAGATATCATGCGCGCCAGTGCCAGGCCGCGGCGGGGCGGGGCGCTGAGTGGGTAACGGCCTTCGCGGTAGTCCGGGTCCAGCTCGATGGCGAGTATCTGCTCAAAGGCTTCCAGCTTGTGTTCGATGGCGGGTTTGTAGCCGGCACCGATGATGATGATATTCTTGATGCGGGTGGGGTAGAGAGTGGCCAGGGAGAGCGAGAGCATGCCGCCCAGGCTGGGGCCCACCACCGTAAAACGGTCAATCCCGAAGTAATCCAGCACCTTGATTTGCGAGCGGGCCTGGTCGTTAGCATTGACCAGGGGAAAGCGGCTGCCCCAGGGCTCGCCATCCGGCGCGATGGAGCAGGGGCCGCTGGTGCCGTAGCAGCTGCCCAGGTAGTTAATGCAGATGATGAAGTATTTCTCTGTATCCAGCGGTTTGCCGGGGCCAATCATGCGGTCCCACCAGCCATCGTAATTCTCCGGTTGCCAGAAATCTCCCGCTTCGGGCAGCTCATCGTTGTACCCATGGGCATGGTGGCTGCCGGTCAGAGCATGAAAGAGCAGAATGGCGTTGCTCTTCTCTGCGTTCAGCGTGCCGTAGGTCTCGTAGGCAAGCTCGATGCCGGGCAGGGTTTCACCGTTGTCGAACGTGAAATCGCCGATGGGGAGGATGTGGGTGCGGATGGTCTGGCTCATGGTGGTGAAACACGAAAAAAGACCGGGCTTCGCAGACTCCGGTCTTCTCTCTGTCAATTATCCCCGACGAAAAGCTGGGGATGGGGTAAAATTACTTCACGCCCTTCTTGCTGAGGCGCGTACCGGCTGTCGTACCCTGACGAGCCTTGAACTTGGGGTTGCTCTTGCAGATCACGTAGAGAGTGCCCTTGCGCTTCACGATCTGGCAATCAGCGTGACGGCGCTTCATGGATGCGAGTGAGGAAAGAACTTTCATGATTTTTTTGGTGATATGTTAGTGTTATATTGGAGAAGCTTATGCGTCGGGACGCAGATTATAGCGATAACTCGCCGTTTGTAAAGACAAATTTGCGCATAATCTGATTTTTTGCTTGTTAAAACGGGCGGAGCTTGCCGTAGAATCCGTTGTGAAGCGCACGGAAAAGGGTGTAAAACCGGGTAAGGCTCAATTCGTTGCATTTCAGCATGGCGTTGAGCGAAAGGATGATGTAGAATGCGCAGGCTGCCAGCCGGCGGGGATAGTTGTGCGGGGCTCTCAGGCGCTGCAGCCATGCCCAGTTGCGGCTCTTGTAATACTGGCGCGATATGGGCAGTCCCGGTTCATAGAAGAATGAACGGTGGGCGATGCGGTAATGTATGAGCGGAATGGCGGCGGAGGGGTGCTCCAGTTCAGAATTCAGGATGGTGATGAAATTGAAACCAGCCTCGCGCACTTTCCACGGGTATTCTTCATCTTCTCCGCGGATGAAGAGCGCCTCCGTGGGCAATCCTGCTTTCTGCCAGGCGGCGCGGGGGTAGAGGGCGCCGAGCCAGCCGCCGCGGCTGGGGATGATGTTGCCTTCTGGCAAATCTGCCCGGCAGAGAGCGTTTTTCCACAGATTCTGAGCATGGCCGGGAATGGTGAGCGGCCAGCTGAGCTCATCGTTCCTGGTGGGGTCAATGACAGTGCTCATGCGCACGGTATGGTCATCGGTCTGGACGGCAAGCAGATTCTCGAGAGCTTGCGGGCGGGGCCACGAATCATCATCCAGCACCCAGGTGAAATCTGCCCGTAGTGTGCCGAACGTATATTCAAGCCCCCGGGCGCAGCCACCAGCATTTCCCAGATTAGTTTCCATCTGCAGAATATGCAATGTGTCTTCTGCAAAAGTGCTTGCTGCGAATTCTTTTGCTTCGGAAATGGCGGGGTCATCCGCCATGCCGTTGTTGATGATGACGATGTGCCTGGGACGCACGGTCTGCTGCGCCAGCCTGTTCAAGCAGGTGAGGGTTCGCTCCCGGCTGTTGAAATGAGTGAATATGGCGCAGATGTGAGGCACGGCGGTATTATGCCACTTGTTTGAAAGAAAGACAAGGTAAAACCGTGTAATTGCGGATAATGCCGCGCTTTTCTTTTATTTTCCAGCACTTTAGGCTTGCAGCGCGCGGGGCGCTGTGCTATGTTCACGCCTACCATGGAAGCAGATTCTCCTCACCTAAGAGGTTCATTGATTGTTTTTGAAGGCATTGACGGCACGGGCAAGTCAACGCAGGTGGAATTGCTGGCCCGTTATCTCCGGAACAGGGGTATTGAAGTCGTGACTGGTTTTGAGCCGACTCGTGGCCCATGGGGAATGCGCGTGCGCGAGGCTGCAATGGCGGGCGACCGTCTTTCCATTGATGAGGAGATTGCCTGTCTGCTGCAGGATCGCCGGGAGCATGTGCGCGACGTGATTGAACCTGCCCTGCAGGCTGGCAAGTGGGTGCTGCTGGACCGCTATTATCTTTCTATGATGGCCTATCAGGGGGCCAGTGGGGCCAATGTGGAGGAAATCCGCGAGTGGAATGAGGCGTTTGCCACGATTCCGGATGTGGCTCTCTGGCTGGATATACCGATTGAGCTTTCGCAGGAGCGTATGCATGCCCGGGGGAACGGTAAGGATGCTTTTGAAAATGAGAAATTCCTGACCGATTGTGCGGCGATTTACTCTGCCATGGAAATGCCGTGGCTGCACCATGTGGAGGCCGATGGCTCGGTGCAGGAGGTGCATGAGCGCATCCTCGAAATCCTCCAGGAGGAATTGGGTGTGTAAGAGGCAGCCTCAAATGCTTCCCCGGTTCCAGGTGAGCCCAGGTAGCGAGATAGAAACAGGTGTTTACACAGAGGTAAAAATCATGGAAGGAACGGTTTCACTGAAGCTTCGTGATTCTGGCGCGGATGCTCTGAAGGCTTTTCTGATATACGGAGTTGTTCTGGTGCATCTGATAGCTGCGGTGATGCCGAAAACATACTCCTCTGTGGCTCTTTCGTTTATAAGCGGTGCGGTGTCACATTACTTCATGCCGTTGTTTGTGGCGATTGCTGGCTATTACTTTGCTTCGACGGTGCGAAAATCCTCCCCTTTCGTTGTTGTTATCAACAAGGCGTCCGAGCTGCTCCTCCCCGTTTGTATCTGGTATGGGGTGTATGCCCTTTTCCGGGAACAGGAACAGTTGTCCTTACAGTCAATCATCTGGATTCTCTACTATGGCATTTATGGACAGGTCTGGTTTCTGGGGGCGACATTTGCATCTTTGTTTCTGATTGTGCTGATATGGAGCATTACCTGCGGCTGCAGTAGATTGTTTGTTCTCCTTTCGGTTGTATGCGCGGTCGGGCTGCATTTTGTTTATGCTCCCGGCTCCTGGATTCTGGAGTGGAATTATCATGTGCCCTATCTGTTCCCCTTTGCGGTGCTGGGCTATCTTTTCGGGCTGAAGAAATCCGGGTGTCTGCTGACTAATATTAAATGCACCCTGGTGTGCATGGTACCTTATCTCCTTTTGTGTATCCTGGCTCCTGCAAATATGTCGCATTGGAAATCGGGTACTTGCTTGTTTTCTGATACATACAGCTGGCAGGAAGTTGCCTGGTGCTCGTTCTACCGTGATGTCATTGCCGCTGTCGGGATCGTTGCCGTTGTTCCTTTGTTGGCTTATGCGTGGAAGTTGTTGAGTAACAAAGTGTTGTTGGGGGGGTGGCTGGTGTTGTCGGGCGGAATACTCTGGCCATTTATATTGTGCAATCCTTTGTGGTGGAAAACTGGATCCGTGGCATGGAGCTTCATCGGTATGCGTTTTTCAGTGAATATGCTACGTTCCTGTCCTGGGTGGGTATTCCTCTTGTGGCGGTGTTGATAACGGTGGTTATTGCCTACATATGCGTGGGGCTGAAGCGTATACCGTATCTCGGCCGGGTGTTGTTTGGCTGTAAATTGATTCAATACAAGAAAAACGCTCTGAGATAACCTCAGAGCGTTTTTTCTGGAATGGATGGTGAGGCTTACTCCTCATATTCTGCCCAGCTGCTGCTGGTTTCCCAGACGCGGACGCGTTCCAGTCGCACGCAATCGCGCACCGGGTAGGTGCAGTTGCCTGCCTGGGCATTTTTGAGGGCTGCGGCGGCATGCTGGAACACTACGCGGGCCATGGCTTCGCTGGTGGGGTCGCCCTGGTCAAAGGGGATGATGCGGTTGCCGTAGATTTCACGGAACTTCTCGTAGTTCGGGTCTGCTGTATTCATGCAGAGTGCGTGGTCGAACTGCTCCAGGAACTCCCCCATCATCTCCTTGATGGCCTTGAAATCCATCACCATTTCATGCTCGTCCAGTGTTTCGGCGGCAAAAACGAGCTCCACGCTGCGGGTGTGCCCGTGCGGAAACTGGCAGTTGCCGGGGTGCTTGGAGAGCAGGTGTCCGCTCTCCAGCTCTATGCTTTTGCAGATGCGGTACATTAGTTGCAGATGGGCGTTACACCCTTCTTGATGATGATGTTACCGTATTTGGCGGTCTCACCGGAGATGACGCAGGCGTAGGCCTGTTTGGCGCGCTCGTAGAATGCGTAGCGTTCTACGCGTTCAATCTCGCCTTCATAGCCCATGGCGGCGCGGTACTTGGCCTCTACGGCAGGGTCGAGGGTGTCGCCGGGCACGGCTTCCATCATGATGACCGGGGTGGCGTAGCTGTCCAGCTCAAACAGGGGGATGATGCCTTTGAGCAGGGTGTCGGCACCCAGACCATCGGCGCGTACCACGGTGTTGCAGAAGGTGTGTGCCGGGAAATGAGCGTCGGAGATGACGATTTCATCACCATGGCCCATCTCAGCAAGAATCTTGAGCAGGGTGGGTGATACAACAGGGGAAATTCCTTTCAACATAGTGCCTGTATCATGCCACAGGCGCGCGCGGGAGTCAATCATAAATAAAACAAAGCATGCGGAGCCCGGGACTCCGCATGCTGGAAAGAAGTGGTGTCAGATAGACCGTTACTTTACCACATCGGGGGTAATCCGGGCCCGCTTGCCGTTGAACTTGACGGTGACGGGGGCGGGGTCCGGTGTGGTGGTGGTGAGCTTGAAGCTGGTCACCTGGCCGTTTTTCCACTGCATGTCGACGGTGATATTGCCACGGGCGCGGATGCCGCGCACGCTGCCGTCTTTCCAATCATGCGGAATGGCGGGCAGAAGATCGATGACGCCAGCATGGCTCTGGATGAGCATTTCGCTCATGCCGCCGGTCATGCCGAAGGTGCCGTCCATCTGCATGGGCGGGTGGTTGCCGAAGAGGTTGTCGAGCACATTGTAGCGGATGTAGTGCTGCACCATGCTGTAGGCCTTGGAGCCATTGTGGAACCGGGCCCAGAGGGCCGTGCGCCAGGGCCAGGTCCAGCTGCGGCGGTTGTCCTGGGTGAGGCCTCGCAGCTCCAGACTCTTCATGGCAGCCTTGGCGAAATCCGGCGTGCGTTCCATAGAGATGGTGGTGCCGGGGAATACGCCGATGAGGTGCGAGGTGTGGCGCTGCCCTTTCACCATGTTGGGGCGGTCCACAATCCATTCTTGCAGGTAGCCACCGCGGCCGATGCGATTGCCTACCAGACGGTCTCGCTTGGCGGTAAGCTCTGCTGCCCATTCTTCATCTGTTCCCAGAATAGACGCTGCCTTGGCTGTGTTGTCGAAGAGTTCCCAGATGAGCTGCTGGTCGTGGGCACAGCCGTCTTCCAGCGGACCCCATTCGTGAGACCAGCCCATGGGGCAGACGAGAGCGCCTTCTTTGATTTCTGCCAGCTCCGGGTGCTCGGCCGCGGTAAGTTCCTTGACCGGGGCTCCTTCGCGCTGCTGAGTTTTCAGGCCTTTGCCCTGTGCTCCTACGGTCTTGAGTTCATCTTCCCAGAAATGGCAGATGTTCTTGAGGAGGGGATATGCTACTTCTCTCAGGTATTCCTTGTCCTGCGAATAGAGGTAGCGATCCCAGATGTGCAGGGCATACCAGGCATTGACAGGCGGGTTCCATTTAATCCAGCCGCCGCCGCCCCAGGGGTTCTGAGAGATGCGGGTGGTCCATCCGCGTACATGCTCCCCGAAATGTTTCTGAGTGCTTTCGGAAAGCGGTTTTTCCATGGCGCGGATAAAATCGATAAGCGGCTGGTGGCACTCTGCCAGATTGGCAACTTCTGCGCCCCAGTAGCACATCTGGAGGTTGATGTTGTTGTGGTAGTCGCAGGCCCAGGGGGCGTGTACCTTGTTGTTCCAGATACCCTGCAGGGTCACGGGCAGATTTCCGGGTTGAGAACCGGCAATGAGGACATAACGGCCGTAGTTGTAAATGAGTTCCTCCAGGTCCGGGTCAAAGGTGCGAAGCCCGTGGTCATAGCGGGTGCGGTAGGAAATGAGGCGCACATCGGTTGGAGTTTCAATCATCATTTCCGGAGATTCGCCGAGGTCAAGACTCATGCGGTCATAGTATGCTGCGTGGTCGCGGTGGTGGGCTTCGCGTATGGCTTCCAAGCCCTTTTCCACAGCATTATCGAGTACATCTTCATTGTGGGTACCGGGGCTGTCTCCCTTCCAGTCATCGTCGTAGTCCATCTTATAATTGGTTGCCAGACTTACATAAATGACGAGGGAGTCAGCGGAGCTCACTTCGATGTAGGGAACCTTTGCTGCTGCGTATGCCGGCATTACCGAATCTCCTTTGCCTGTGTAGGTGACGGGTACCTCCTGCCCGGCGATGTGCAGCCTGGCAGAGCCTCCGGTGGTGCAGACCTGCATGCGCCCTTCGAATTCCTCACCATTGGCAAGGGTGCCGCGCATGATAATCTGCTCGCCGTTCTTCTCGTAGCTGACATTGTGGTAGGGAGTCAGAGTAATGAGCCCGGAAACGGAGCCTGCCTTGTCTGCTGTTACGGTGTAAACCATCACGTCATCCGGGCGGCTGACGAAGCAGCTGCGCTTGTATTGCACGCCGTTTGCCTGGAAAGTGACAGTGGCTTCTGCTTTTCGTAAATCAAGTGCTCGTGTGTATTTCGAGGCTTCTCCCTTGTAGTTGAGTTGCACGTAGAGATTGCCGAAGGGCTGGTAACTGCCGAAATCATTCTTGCCCGCGAGCGGACCGTATTTGTAATGCTTGCCGTTATCCGGTTCATTCGGGCCGCCGGACCAGAGGCTCACTTCGTTGAGTACCACGCAATCCAGCCGGTCACCGCCATAGACGGTGCCACCCACGCGGCCATTGCCTACAGGCAGGGTCTGGCTTTCCCAGGTATCCTTGCTGGCTTTGCCGGGCAGGTTTTTGCCTGCAGCCCAGGGCAGGGAAGCATGGGGGATGCCGGCAGGTTGTTTGTACCACAGGTGGTCGGATGTGGAATATTCGCTTGCAGTGGAAGACGCAGTGAACGACAGGCAGATACAGAAGGCTATACGCTTTATCATGTGTGGTAGTGGTTTCGTTTTCAGAAGTCTTATATAGTTATTACCACAAACCGCCCAGGGCTGACAATAAAAAACGGCTTTTCTGCTGGGGAAATAACACGAAAGCACATGATTTTTTTCGTTGACCTCGGCATGCAATATGCTAGAATACGCAGGTATGAGTACTCAACCCCAGAAAGATCTTACGCCGGTGGTTCCTCGCAAGTACCGCGCTATTTTCTTTATGTTGGTCAGCTGTTTCGCCTTGTGGGGCCTGCTGAATAATATGACGGATAATCTCGTTCCTGCATTCAAGAATATCTTCACGATTCCGCAGGAAAAGGCTGCGCTGGTGCAGGTGGCTTTTTATGGCGCCTACGCTGTGCTGGCTATCTTCGCATCCATCCTCATTGAGGAATTTTCGTACAAGAAAGGTGTGCTGATTGGCCTGGGTGTGTATATTGCCGGTGCTCTGTGCTATATTCCGGCCTGTATCCACCAGAGTTTCGAGATTTACTTCATCGCCATCTTCGTGGTGGCTTGTGGCTGCTCTGTGCTGGAGACTACCTGTAACCCCTACGTGATTTCCCTGGGACCGGATAAGACGGCTGTGCGACGCCTGAATTTTGCCCAGGCGTTCAACCCGGTGGGTTCCATTGCCGGTATTCTTCTGGCTCAGCAGCTGATTCTGAGCAACCTGAACCCCGCTACGGCTGACGAGCGCGCTGCCATGCCCGCCGAGCAGCTCAAGGAGATCGTGCACAGCGAGCTGTTCTGGGTGTGCGCTCCGTATGTGGGGCTTTGCGGCATTGCCTTCCTTATCTGGGTGTTCTTTCTGCGCGTGAAGGATACGCAGGAGACTTCCACCGAAGCTCCCCAGCAGGGCAACGGCAGCGGTCTGCGCGTGTTTATCGCTGCTCTGTTTGCCATTGTGCCGCTTACGGTGCTTTACTTCCTGTTCCCGGATATGGACAAGGTGACCTGGGTGCTCTGCGGTACCCTGGGCCCGATTATTTACCTGTTCCTGGTGGGTGATTACCGCGCCATGCTGTTCTCTCTGCTCAGCCAGCCTCGCTACTGGTGTGGTGTGATTGCCCAGTTCTTCTACGTGGGCGTGCAGATTGCCGCCTGGACCTACCTGAACGTATACTGCTGCAAGGAGATGGGTGTGACTCCCGCTACCGCGGCTACCTACTACCTGATTTCTCTTATCCTCTTCATTGTCTGCCGCTGGGTGGCCACCTATTACATGAAGAAGTTCAACCCCGCCAGCATGATGAGCCTGTTTGCCGTGGCGGCTATTGCCTGCTGCGCCGGCACCATCTACCTGCCCAGCACGGTGCTCTTCACCATCGGTGGTCTTGATTTCTCTGCCAACGTGCTCTGCCTCATCGCTATGTCCGGCTGCATGAGCCTTATGTTCCCGACCATCTACGGTATCGCCCTCGGTGGTCTGAACCAGCGTGATGTAAAGCTGGGTGCTGCCGGTCTTATCATGGCTATTCTGGGTGGCGCTCTTATTACCCCCTGGATGGCCGGCATCATCGGCGATGCTGAATCCTGCTGGCTGTGCCTGACCGCCGGTATGGACAACACCTGGGATACGAACCTGGGCACTTCCCACGCTGCAGTGCGTGCCTCGTTCATCGTGCCCGCCATCTGTTTTGCGGTAGTGCTGGTATACAGCCTCATCTTCCGCAAGCCCACCACTTCTTCTGATAAATAATAACCATTTAACCCAAATTAAACGTATATGAAGTACGATACATTGCCCACTATCGGGATTCGCCCGACGATTGACGGCCGCCGTCTTGGCGTCCGTGAATCCCTGGAGGATCAGACCATGAACATGGCCAAGGCTGCCGCTGCCCTCATCGAGGCCAACGTGACGCACGCCAACGGTCAGCCCGTGAAGTGCATCATCGCCGATACCACCATCGGTGGTCCGGCCGAGGCTGCTGCCTGCAACCAGAAGTTCGCTGAGAACAACGTGGGCTGCTCCCTTATCGTGACTCCCTGCTGGTGCTACATCACCGAAACCTTCGAGACCGATGCCACCACGCCCAAGGCTATCTGGGGCTTCAATGGCACCGAGCGCCCCGGCGCTGTGTATCTGGCCGCTGCTCTTGCCGGCTACGCCCAGAAGGGTGTGCCCGCATTCTCTATCTACGGTCACGATGTGCAGGATGCCGATGATACCTCCATCCCCGAGGACGTGGCAGAGAAGATTCTTCGCTTCGCCCGCGCCGGTCTGACCGTGGCTACCCTGCGTGGCAAGGGCTACCTTTCCATCGGTGGCTGCTCCATGGGTATCGCCGGTTCCATCGTTGACCAGAACTTCTGGGAAAGCTACATGGGCATGCGCGTGCAGGCTGTCGATATGACCGAAGTGCGCCGCCGCATGGAGCTGGGTATCTACGACAAGGCCGAGTTCGACCTGGCCATGGAATGGGCCAAGAAGTATGTGAAGATTGGTCCGGACCGCAACCGCCCCGACCTCGTTCTTTCCCCCGAGGAGAAGGAGCGCACCCTGCGCGAGTCCATCCTCATGACCATCATCTTCCGCGACATGATGCACGGCAACCCCTACCTCAAGAC
>JAZLDD010000041.1:0-1655 GCA_045614585.1 Akkermansia sp.
TGCCGCTGTGGCAGAAGCCGTTGCTGCCGAGGTGGAAAAGCAGCTGGCTGAGCTGCCTCGCAAGGAAATTGCCGCCAAGTCCATTGCCAACAGCCGCATCATTGTGCTGGCTGATAAGCAGGATGCCATCGATTTTACCAATGCCTACGCCCCGGAGCACCTTATCATCGCCATGCAGGATGCCGCCGCTGTGGCCAAGGAAACCATCAACGCCGGTTCCATCTTCCTGGGTAACTACAGCTGCGAAAGCGCCGGCGACTACGCCAGCGGCACCAACCACACGCTGCCCACCATGGGCTGTGTGCGTGCCTACAGCAGCCTGTGCATCGACAGCTTCCAACGCAAGCTCACCCTGCAGACCCTCACCCCGGAGGGTATCCGCAGCATCGGCAGCACGGTGGAGCTCATGGCCCAGGCCGAGCAGCTGGATGCCCACGCCCGCGCCATGACCCTGCGCATGCAGGCTGTGGCCACCATGCCCCAGGAGGAGCAGGGTACCGGCATTGCCCGTCTGGTGCGTCCGAATATCCTGAAGCTTAAGCCCTACAGTTCTGCTCGTGATGAGTATGCCGGCAAGGCTGCCCATGTGTTCCTGGATGCCAATGAATGCCCGCACAACGCACCGAACAACCGCTATCCCGACCCGCTGCAGTGGGACCTGAAGCAGAAGATTTCCGCCTACAAGGGCGTGGCCCCGGAGCGTATCTTCCTGGGCAATGGCAGTGATGAGGCCATCGACCTCATTTTCCGCACCTTCTGCACCCCCGGAGTGGATGAAGTGGCTGCCATTTCCCCCACCTACGGCATGTATGAGGTCTGCGCTGATATCAACAACGTGCAGTACCGCGCCATTCCGCTGGAGGAGGACTACCGCTTCGATGCCGAGAAGTTCCTGCTTTCCATCTATTCTCCCTGCACCAAGGTGGTGTTCATCTGCAGCCCGAACAACCCCACGGGCAATCTGCTGCCGCTGGAGGAAATCCGCAAGGTGCTCGATATCTTCCCCGGCATTGTGGTGGTGGATGAAGCCTACATCGACTTCGCGCCGGAGGGCTCCTCGGTCATCTCCCTGCTGGAGGAGTACCCGCGTCTCATCGTGCTCAATACCTTCTCCAAGGCCTGGGCTTCTGCCGGTATCCGCCTGGGTATGGCGCTGGCTCACCCGGAAATCATCGGCCTGTTCAACAAGGTGAAGTACCCCTACAACGTGAACATCCTCACCCAGCGTGCCGCCATGGAGCGCCTGGACCACATGGATGAAATCCGCGCCTGGGCAGAGGAAGCTCTTTCTGAGCGCGCCCGCATGATGCAGGCCGTGGCTGCCTTGCCTATCTGCGAGAAGGTGTATCCTAGTGATGCCAACTTCTTCCTGGTCAAGGTGAATGATGCCTGCGGCATTTACGATGCCTTGGTGGAACAGGGTATCATTGTACGCAATCGTCACCGCATCACCATGTGCGAGAACTGCCTGCGCATCACCATCGGCACCCCGACAGAGAACGACGAACTTCTCGCAGCGCTCAAACAATTCTGAACATGAAGAAAAAGGCTCTTTTCATCGACCGCGACGGCACCATCATCCAGGAACCGGCAGACGAGCAGATTGATGCTTTCGAAAAGCTGGTGTTTGTGCCCGGCACCTTCCGCGCGCTGAG
>JAZLDD010000042.1:0-7343 GCA_045614585.1 Akkermansia sp.
CCCCTCACTAAAATCATGTCCATCGCATTCAAAGCCCCAGCCAAAATCAATCTCTCCCTGCGCGTGCACAACAAGGTGCGCGAAGATGGGTATCACAATGTGGACATCCTGATGGCCCCCATCGACATATTCGACACGCTCGATTTTCACAACTCCCGCACCACCACCCTGCTGTGCGACACCCCCGGCGTGCCCACTGATGAAAGCAACCTCGTATTCAAAGCCGTGCGCGAATTCGAAAAAGCCTATGGCCGCAAAGCCAAGCAGCGCATCACCCTTACCAAATGCATCCCCCACGGCGCGGGGCTGGGCGGCGGCAGCAGCGATGCCGCCATCACCCTTCAGGCGCTCAACCAGATTCTCGGCACCAACTATGACCTGGCGGAACTCAGCGCCATGGCTGCCCAGCTCGGCAGCGATGTACCCTACTTCCTTACTCCTACCATCTGCCGTTGCAAAGGGCGTGGAGAAATCGTGACCCCCGTACCGGAGCTCGCCGGATGGAGCAGCCCCATTGTCCTGCTCAAGCCTGCATTCGGTGTAAGCACCCCGAGCGCCTACAAGGGTCTCACCTGCAGCCGCCGGCTCAAAGGCATCAACTACGGCCCGCAGAAGGTGGACGACATCACGCTGGTGAATGACCTGGAGCGCCCGGTATTTGCCAAATTCCCGATTCTGGCGCGCATGAAACAATGGCTGCTGGAGCAGCCCGGCACCCGCGCCGCCCTCATGAGCGGCAGCGGCTCCACCATGTTTGCCCTCACCGAAACCCCGGAACAGGCTCAGGAAATCGCCGCTCGCGCCAAGGCTGAACTCGATCCCACCCTCTTCACCCACTGCGGTACCGTGAACCCGCAGCCCCAGGCCGAATGAGCTTTCCCACCAGCGCTGCCGACCCGGTAAACCACAGCATACTCTGCGTGGCGGAGGATGCCGTGCAGGGCTTCCACCGCTTCCCCTTCCGCACTATTTCCAAGCGCTGCGGCGTGGAAGAAGACGAGGTCATCGCCCGTCTGAAATCCATGCTGGCCGCCGGCACCATACGCCGCGTGCGCCAGACCCTGCTTTCCACCAGCCTGGCACAGGGTGCCCTCATTGCATGGCAAGTGCCGGAGGCACAGTTGGAAAGCGCCTATGCCTGGCTGCGCGATAATGACCCCTTCACCGGCCACGTAGTGCTGCGCGAATGCAGCGACCCCGCCGCCCCCGGTGCCGATCACCGCCTGTGGACCACCCTCAAAGTACCCACTGGCTACGGCAGCGTGGAGGGGCACAATAACCTGCTCATGCGCCACATCGGCGCCACAGACTGGGCAGCTCTGCCCGTAGTGGGCATGTTTGCCCTGGGCGTGGGGCACACCCGCCGCGCCGGGCTCAAACCGGGCGACAAGCTCCCGCAGCTGCCCACCATGCAATGCCCCACCAGCCCGCAGCTCAGCGAGCAGGAATGGGCCGTGCTCCTCAGCCTCAAGGAAAGCCTGCTGCCGGAGGAATTCGTGCCCTGCCCCTGGGAGCAGCGCGCCGCAGCCCTCGGCATGAGCACAGAGGAATACTGCAACATCGCCGAAACGCTCGATTCCCGCAAGGTCATCGGCCGCTTTGCCACTTTCCTCGACCACCAGCGCAAGGAAAGCAACCGCAGCACCGGCACCGGCGCTGCCGGGCTTTTCCACTGGGCCGTACCCGCCGGCATGGAGGAACGCGCCGGCGCCGAATGCGGCCGCCACATCTGCATGACCCACTGCTACTGGCGCAGCGGCGGCGAGAAATTCGGCGGCGCCCAGATTATGGGCGTGGTTCACGCCCCCACCCGCGAGGAAGTCCTCGCCCACAAAGCCGCCATTGATGCCCACCTGGCCGCCTGCGGCATCCCCGTGCTCCACACCACCGTCTTCTGGAGTCTCAAAGCCGAAATCCGCCCCAGCGAGATTTCTCCCCTCAAATACCGCGAGTGGCTCGGCACCATCACAAACTCGATTTATTGACAATCAAATAGTTAGACACCTAAAAGATTCATTCTTCTCTGTTATGATTTTTCTCGCAATCTGGTAAATACCCCTTTGCAAAGCATTTCCAGTATTGCGCAAACTATCACAGATACTGCAAAAAGCGCGAACATGTAGGAAGGCGCCAGATAACGCGCATCTGATGTGGGCGTAACCAGCAGATAACTGAGAGAATACAGAGTAGAAAGACTCCCTGCAATAATCACGGCAGCACAGATTTCAGGGGACACAATCTCACGCCACCTGCAAACGAAGCCCAGCGCTACACAAATGGGAGCCATACATAACCAAAACAGTCGCTTCAATGGTGACTGAACCGTAGGTGCTATAGTTTTCCACGCATTTTCATTTCTGCGTACAGCAGGAAACCTCGACTCCACTGCCGCCTTCAAAAACGGGAAGCTATACCCACCTGAATAAAACTGAATACGCTGAATGATGGCGGCAGCGCACATTGTTTCTGTATTTTGCTTCCACTCATCTACATAAACGTCCAGTGCCTCTTTCCACCTTGACTCAGGAAGCCCAAACCAGTATGCCGAAATGCATGTTTCCTCCGGTTTTCCTTCGGATTTTCTGAATCCGTTTAGCCTGTATGAATCTCGTTCGCCTCTCAAAACCGCAGCAATTCGAACGTCCGATTCCATCATGGGGGTTATAGGGTGCCGTTTTCCCACAGGCAACAGCGTATCTACCCAAATCATAGAAAAAGATATAAATGCAAAATTAAGGTCAGCCAAACGGCAAATTTCTTCTTCCATTTCAACTCGCGGAACCAATTCATAGTATAGAAAAGCCACCCGAGCACAAAAGGCACACTCAAAACAAAGTTCTTTCTATACGAAACCAAATGAAGAAGCAGTACAAAAATCAGCACCAAATAGAAAACACGAAACATTGCTTGTCCCGCATGAAAATGCATAAACATTGCTGCAAATAAGCACCACAGAAGGCAGGCAAAATAATAATCCAGACCTACGGCCGACAAATCACCCACATACTTAAACGAAACTGCTATACAACAAGGCAACGCGACAGACCACCAACTACCCTTTTTGAGCATTGTATAAGCCAACAAGCAGATAGCTGCCGCCATCACAATAGTTGTTGCAATCCACACTCCCCACAAAATCCCTGTTCCGGAAAACTCACGCCCGAACACCAAAGCGGCTACATGCTTCAGCGCTATACATTCATACATGAATAATGAACTATGCCAATTTGTTACATGCCCACTTTCAATGCATGTTGCATATACTTTTACAGCATCATGAGACATCCCCACACCTTGCGAATCAGGCATGTGAGGAAGTAGTCTCCAGAACAACGCAACAACGATAAAAAAGCTGCAGATGGCAAATAATAACCGGAATCTGTTACTTCGATTCATGATACTCTTTTTCGGTATTCACATCCCATATATTAGCTTTATCGGTTTTGCCGGATACGATATTCCCAACTGCTTCCATGGCTGAAAGCATGGAATGATCCATGTTGTTATATCGATGCATGCCGTTGCGTCCGACAAGATACAAATTAGGTATACCATCCGTCCATTTCCGAATCACACCGAACTTTTTATAACTTCCAAGATAAGCAGGATACGCCTTCTGTATACGGAATACGGCACTATCGACAACATCTGCTCCATCGATGACTCCTATCTTTTCCAATTCCTTAATCGCAAAATCACAGAAAGAAGAATCATCCATGCGCCAGAGTTCATCCCCTTCATTAACAAAGTATTCCATACCCACCCAGGCCTTACTCCGGTCCGCCACGAGGTAGGGGCTCCAGTTGTTGAATATCTGCAGACGACCGACCTTCACATCATTCTCCTGCACATATATCCAATTATCAGGCACAACCCCGTGTTCTCCCACACTGGTATTCATCTTCCGGCTTTTAAGTTTCAGCTTGTTCAACAACAAACCTACCGTCATAAAATCACGATAAACCAGCTTTGAGGCTACATCATGCACATCCGGCGGAACATGTTTTCCCATCTTATCCACCAATTCACGAACCGATGTGGTGGATATTATGTATTCCGCCGTCTCTGTGCGCTCTTGCCCGCTAACCAGATTCCGGATACGGAGGGCTGTGACCTTTCCATTCTCCATTTCAAGTGCGGTTACATCCTGCTCTCGAAGAATACGCACACCCAGCTTCTCGGCTTCGGCACCCACCGTTTCCCACAGCTGCCCCGGGCCGTACTTAGGATACCAGAACTCCTCAATCAGAGAGGTCTCGCCATCCTGCTTCCCCTTCCTTCTCCAGAAAACAAGTTTTCTCAGAGCATGGGCCAGCACCTTGGCAACAGAAAGCCCCTTTACTCGCTGAGCTCCCCAATCTGCCCCAATCTGGCTGCATGGTACCCCCCATACCTTGGCGGTGTAGTCACGGAAGAACGTTTTGTATAACTCGCAGCCAAAGCGGTTGATAAAGAAATCCTCCAGACTCTTTTCTTCTCGTTTGTGCACCAAACTCCAGAGATAACTTACGCCCATCTTCACGACGCGAATTAAACCAAGATTAAGCAGAGTATCGATACTAAGACTTATCGGATAATTAAAGAAACGTCGTAGGAAGAGAATGCGGCTCAGTCGCGAACGCACCAGCATAACCCTATCCTCAGTCTCAGGGGCAGGACCTCCCGGGGTCAACACCACAGACCTGCCTAGCTGCACATCATCACATGAGGGGGCCCCCTGCAGAGGCATCATCTCGCTCCACCACTTCATCACCTTGCCCGATTTGGAGAAAAACCGGTGCCCGCCAATATCAATGTGATTGCCATGATACTCAAGTGTACGGGATATACCACCGAGCTGCTTCTCGCGTTCAATTACGGTCACATCTTGCCACCCCTTGCGAGCCAACTCTAAGGCCGCAGTCAATCCCGCCGGACCACCACCAATAATAAAGACTTTCTTACTCATGAATACAAAATGATTTTTCTTGCGCCAAAATTCCAAAGCAATACTATAGCCGTGGTTACGAGCTTGGATATAAGGGGGTAGATACCAGCAACATCCACAAACAGCCACATAAAAAGCAACGTAAGCCCCAGACCAATTACCCCGATTATGAGAAAAATCAGAAACTCTGCCGCTACCTTATCAGCCATGCTGCGGCGAGTGAAAACCCACTTATTGCTGCAAATATACACAAAAAACAACCCAGAAACGAAACCCAACGCGGATGAGAGTAGATAATGCCAGCCAAAACACTCAAAACAAACAGCCAGCACCATGTAATCCAGCAGAAACCCCACCCCACCTGCAAGCATATACTTTGCAAATGAAATTGTAAGCGGATGATAAAGCAGTCTACGAAACATTCCCGGGAAGCATTCTACGCTTTCTAAATCCGTAATAGGCTGCGTTGATTAGGTCTGCTGTTTAGATAATAACAGCTCATAAGACCGTCCCCTAGCACATAATGAAACGATGTACCGGGGGCTGCAATTTTCTCGAAATAAAACAGTTTGTCTGCTTGACTTACGGATTTAGAAAGCGAGCCATATGAAACAGAAAGAACAAGCAGCAATAGCGATATTACTCAACACGGGAGTCGATATATTAGAGGCCGCAATCATTGCAAAGGAAGCACTAACCGTGGGACGAGGAAAAATAAACCGAGCCCGCAAATGCATTGAAGCAGGAAAGAAAACCCTTCAATTACAAGAGAAAACCATCTCATTTGAAAAGGCGGTGAATGAAGCTTTAAATGCACGAAAAGATAAACGCAAAAGAACGATATACGATTTCCGGTATTTTACCCGGAGGTTCATGAAGCGGTGTCCGGAACTGGCGAGGCGAAGGGTACGCGCAATCACTCCGCAGGAATGCGCGGAGTATATTGAGCAGGCCTTTGATACTCCAAGGCAACGACAAAAAGCACGGCTGATACTAAGTGGTGTATTCGGCACAGCGGTAAAGCGAGGCTGGTGCGACAGCAATCCCGTGGCACGCGTAGAAGCAACTCGCGTTGTGGAGCAGCAGGTTCCGATTCTGACATCTCAGGAAATCGAAACACTTAAACAAACAGCAGAGGATTACCATAGCGGCAGCTGCGCCGCTGCCGTGGGGATGATGCTATACGCCGGCATCCGCCCCCATGAGGTAGCCCGGTTAACATGGGAGCAAGTAGATTTGCAGGAGAAAGCGATTTACATCCTGCCCCGACACAGTAAAACAGGCGGTGCTCGAAGGGTGGCAATTCACAAACCACTGATGAGAATATTACTTATCCACAAGAAAGAAGGGCATGATAAGATTTGCCCATCTAACTGGCTGATGCACTGGCGTATGCTACGCCAGGAAGCAGGATGGGGTAAGAAAAAGAAATGGCCACAGGATGCGCTGCGCCATACCTTTGCGAGTTACCACCTGAGCCATTTCCGCAGCTTTGCGGAGCTGCAGCTGGAAATCGGCCACCGAGATGCCACGCTGCTGCGCACACGATATGTGGACCAGCGGGGAGTACATGCTGCCTCACAATTCTGGAATGCAGAGTAACGAATGAGAACATCCACATGGAAATCTAATAATCTGAATACTGAGCTAAATCACACTCAAAAAGCATCATTCTACCCGAAAGTCCTTCGGAAAATGTGATTTCCTAATCCGTATACTTCTGATATAGCACCATTAACACTGATTCACCTGCATTCTCCTTTTTTGAGCAAAAAAAGCGCCGGGTGGATGCAAAATCCAGCCGGCGCGGAGTTGTTGAAACGGGAATATCTGGTCTTAGATCTGGGCCAGGGCCTGCTTGAGGTCGGCGATGATGTCCTCGGCATCTTCGATACCCACGGAGAAGCGGATGAGGTCGGGCTTCACGCCGGCTTCCTCCAGCTGCTGGTCGGTGAGCTGGCGGTGGGTGTGGCTGGCGGGGTGCAGCACGCAGGTGCGGGCATCGGCCACATGGGTGACAATGGCGCAGAGCTTCAGGCTGTCGATGAACTTGATGGCGCGCTCGCGGCCGCCCTTGATACCGAAGGTAACCACGCCACAGGTGCGGCCACCATCGAACTGCTTCTGGGCCAGCTCGTAGTACTTATTATCGGGCAGACCGGCGTAGTTAATCCAGGCCACATCTTCCTGAGTGGAGAGGAACTCTGCCACTTTCTGGGCGTTTTCGCAGTGGCGCGGCACGCGCAGGTGCAGGGTCTCCAGCCCCAGGTTGAGCAGGAAGGCATTCATGGGCGAGGGAATGGAGCCCAGGTCGCGCATGAGGGTCACAGTGCACTTGGTGATGTAGGCACCGGCACCGAAAGCCTCAGTATATACCAGACCGTGGTATGAGGCATCGGGAGTGGTGAGGCCGGGG
>JAZLDD010000043.1:0-3900 GCA_045614585.1 Akkermansia sp.
GCTGAGAGGGCATGTGGAGCAGCTCTGTGCCCAGCCGCGCTATGGCGATACGCTGGAGCAGGCGCGGCTCTATATCGAGAAGAAACTGGCTGCTGCCGGCTGGGCGGTCACCTTGCAGGAATTCACTACTTCCGATGGGGAGACCCACCATAATATCTGTGCCTTACGCCGCGGGAAGTCGGGGAAACGCTATATCATCGGTGCGCACTATGATGCCTGCGACACCGGGGAAGGAGAGAATCCCGGGGCTGATGATAATGCCAGTGCCGTGGCAGCCCTGCTCGAGCTGGCAGCTCAGTTGCCCCGGGATACGCCCGTGCATGATATTGAGCTGGTGGCCTGGGCCTGTGAGGAACCGCCTTGGTTCGATAGTGAGGACATGGGCAGTGCCCGCCACGCGGCGGCCTGCGACAGGGAGAAGGTGCTTGGCCTTATCTGCCTGGAGATGCTGGGGTATTTCAGCGATGAACCGGCCAGCCAGCCCTCTCTGTTTCCCGGCTATTCTCTCTTGCTTCCCACAGTCGGCAATTTTATAGCCGTGGCGGGCAATCTGGAGGCATACGGCCTGGCAAAGCAGATTTATTCCGGCTTGAAGCAGCAACTGCCGGCCGCCCGTATCAATGTGCCCTGGGCTGAGGAAACAGAACTGTTCTTCAGCGACCACCGCAATTACCACCCCCTGGGCATTCCTGCCGTTATGGTGACGGATACGGCCATGATTCGCAATCCCAACTACCATGAGCCGACCGATACCCCCGATACTCTCGACTATCACCGTCTCAACCTGGTTACGCGCGGGCTTGTCCATATCGTGACCAGTCTTGCCTGGTCGGAACGGTGAGCGGGGGGGGCTTTGGGCGTGGGCTTAGTAATCGAAACGCCCGATAGGCAGCCCCTGTGCAATCAGGGAGAGCTCTCTCAGATGATAGATAGTGGCGCGGCGACCTGCTCCATGGCTGCGCACGTGTAATATTCCGGCTTCTACCAGGGAGTTAATCATGCGTTGTACCGTTGCTGTATTCACTCCGGTAATCCGGGCACTGATGGTCGGTTTGCTGAAAATAGGCATTTCAAACATGGTATTCAGCAAAACTCCGCAGGACGCGGAGTTGGTGATGCCTGGCAGGGTTTCCTGCAGCTCTGCATACAGGCGTTGCATGGCATCTGCGCGGCGCATGTTTTCCTTTGCCTGTGCATCTACTGCTTGCAGGAAGAATAAAAGCCATTGTTCCCATGCTGCGGTATCCTCGTGCAGGGCGTTCAGGCATCCGATGTATTGCTCCCGATGTGCCTCAAAGTATTCACTGAGGTAAAAACACGGACGCTCCAGCAGACCCTTGCTGTGCAGATAGAGAGGGATAAACAGGCGGCCGACGCGGCCGTTGCCGTCATGAAATGGGTGTATCAACTCGAACTGGGCATGTAATATGCCGCTCTGTATCAGCGGGTCGACCGTATCTGTCGCTGCATTTTCAATCCAGTTTTCCAGATAGGCATCTACTGTGGCCGGCGCCGGCGGTACATAGGAGGCCTGCTCAATGGTGCTGCCCGGGGAGCCTATCCAGTTCTGTGTATCGCGGACCAGTCCCGGTCGTTTGTTCTGCCCTCGTCCCGATTGCAGCAGGATAGCGTGCATTTCCTTCACTAACCCCAAGGTGAGTCCCCGGTTTTCGAGACTGGCGGTTGCATACCTCATGGCTTCTCGGTAGTTGAGAATCTCCTGCACATCCAATCGCTGTTCTTCAGTGGATTCCTCACCGGCTTCCAATGAGTACACTTCGTCAATGGTGGAGCGTGTTCCTTCAATTCGGGAGGACAGCACGGCTTCCTGAGTCATCATGGGTGACAACAGGACATTTGCATAGTTTCGCTTGCGCAGCATGCCATCTAACCGGGCAAGGCTTCGATTAGCCTTGCTGTGCATGGAAAATAAATGTTCGACGCTATATGAGGTTATCGGCAGGTAGGGTAGTATGTACGAGGAGCCCATATGGCTTATGAATATCGTAAAATAAGGTGTTTGTCAAACAAAAATCGCCAATTTTGCAAGACAACGGACTTTGTTTTGCAAAATCTCCGTTTTGTGCAAGACAAATGGATTTTGTTTTGCATGGATGCAAGACAAAAGATTTTGTTTTGCAAAATTTGCGTTTCGTGCAAGACAAGCGTGTTTGTTTTGCATGGATGCAAGACAAGAAGATTTGTTTTGCAAAATTTGCATTTTGTGCAAGACAAACGAATTTGATGTGCATGCATGCAAGGCAGGAATGGTACCTCTTGCCTGTATGCAGTAGAGAAAACGCCGTTGAAGGTGGTACTCCTTATCAGGTGAACAATCTCCAGAGCATTCTGACAAAGAACAGAACGCAGAATGCCAGAAGCACCAGATTGATGCAGAAACGGCGTTTCATGGCCGACAATTCCTTTTTGAGCTCCGGTGCTGCATCCAGGAGAATGCCGATGACCTCCTGGCGAGCCGGTCTGGGTGCTGTGCAATGAATGAAGGCATAATCAAGCGGGGATCTGCCCTGCGCATCTTTTTCTGTAGGACTGGCTCCGGCCTTCAGGAATAAGGTGACCAGGCTGGCATTTCCACCCTCGGCAGAAAGGTGGAGCAGGGTGGAATTGTTGACCGGGGTATGGATATCAGCACCGGCCTGTACCAGCATTTCCGCACAATCGGAGGGGGCTTCGTCAGTCAGAGTCATGAGAGTGGCGGAAATCAGCGGCGTGTTGCCGTTTCGGGAAACGGCATTGACATCAAGTCCGTGTTGCAGGAGCTCCTGCATCTTTTCGCTTCTGTCATGCCGTGAGCCGCAGGAAGCTGCGGCGTGGTGCAGCAGGTTGGTGCCTTCGTTGGTGATGATGTTCACATCCGCTCCCAGCTGAATCAGTTCTCGCAGGTTCTCCGCCGTGCCGTAGTAGATGGTGGCAAGAGCCAGCGGGGTGAATCCGGCATTTTCCCGGGCGTTGATATCGGCGCCGGCGTCCAGCAGCATGCGGATGATTTCCATGTGTCCGTGATAGGCTGCTCCGTGGATGGGGCGGTAGCCCTCCTTGTCGCAGCTGTTTGCATCTGCTCCGGCTGCCAGCAGGGTGCGTACCACCTCGGCGTTGCCGCTCTGGGTGGCCAGGTGCAGCGGCGTGTCGTCCAGTTCGTTGCGTCGGTGCACATCTGCCCCTGCCTCCAGCAGAAGTTGTATGCATTCCAGCTGAATTTTTTCGGAAAGTTTTTTCAGGTCGTTGTTATAAGCCACCACATGCAGCGGCGTGGTGCCGTGCGCATCCTCGGCGTTCACATCTGCTCCCGCTGCCAGCAGTTGCTTCAGGCACTCTATTCTGCCGAAACGGGCGGCTATGTACAGTGCGGTGACCTGGTTGAGCTCCACCGCTTCATCCGGGTTCGTCATGCGGGCGTTCACGTCTGCGCCCTCGGCAATCAGGGAATCAATGAGTTCCGGCTTATTGATGGCCACTGCTGCATGTAAACCGTTGTCTGGACTGTTATCGTTACTCATGGGGGTATGATATAAAAAAAGAGGGTAAGCCAATTATGAAAAATTGCTATTTCCGGTCAAAGAAGCGGTTGAAGAGGCAGAGCAGGATAGGAAACGGGGCGGTAACCAGGGCCAGGCATATAACAGCGAGGTAGGAGAATCCGCTGTCAAGTTCACCTGCCAGGTCTCTCAGCAGGAGGATGGGTAGGAACCAGAAACTGACCAGCGCCACTACCACCAGCTCCTTGCCGATTCGGGGGAGGTTGAGATGGCGAAATACCCCGAATGCCACAATGCCCTGAATCATGCCAATGACCAGAACCCCGACTGCTATCACAAGCCAGGTTTCCACCTCTGCCAGATGATGCCTGCGGGGTGTCAGCAGGGTAAACGGCAGGAACAG
>JAZLDD010000044.1:0-12764 GCA_045614585.1 Akkermansia sp.
TGTCACGGGAGTAGGCTGCGCCATGGGGGCATTGGCTGCGGCTTGTGTGGCTGCAGCGCCGGATTGCTTTACCGGTGCAGCGGCATGCGCGGCTATTCTGGGCCTTGCCGGTGAGCGAGCTGCATCCAAGTGCCCACACCCCGGCAGCTTTGCCGCTTCCCTGTTGGATGAACTTGATGCTCTTACTCCTGCTGATGTGGTGAGATTTACTCGAATAGTGCAGGATTCTGAACTATAAGGAAAATTCCTGCTTGCGGTGGCACGTAGAGTGTGCTAGAGTAAGGGACAATGCAAAACGAACAGCTTTCTCTGGAATGGAAACAGCTGGCAGACTTGCCGGATGTTGAAGGTTTTGCCGGTTCCTACGCCGGCGTGAGCAACGGTGCCCTCATCGTGTGCGGTGGTGCTAATTTCCCGGAAAAACCGCTCTGGGAAGGTGGCCCCAAGCGCTGGACGGACCGTATCTATGTGCTTCCCACCGGTGAAATCGGCTGGAAGGATGCCACGCCCCTGCCCAAGCCCCTGGGCTATGGCGCTACGGCTACACTGCCGCAGGGTGTGATGCTGTTTGGCGGCAGCAATGCTGATGGCGCTGTGGCTGATTGCTATATGCTGAGCTGGGATGGTTCTGATGTGCAGTGCAAGGCTGTGGCTCCGCTTCCCACCACGCTCACCGGCCACGCCGCTGCCGTGATGGGGGGCAAGGTCTACGTGCAGGGTGGTTCCGTGGCCCCTGGTGAGCAGGATGCCGAAGCCCGCATGTGGGTGTACGACCCTGATACTGATACCTGGAGCGATGGTGAGCCCATGCCCTGCCGTGGCCGCTTCCTGCAGCAGATGGCCACTATCGGCCATACTATCTATGTGCTTGGTGGCATTGGCCTGCAGCCCGGCGATGAAGGCCGCATGGCCCGCGAGATGCTGACAGATGCCTGGAGCTGGAGCGCTGAGACCGGCTGGCGTCGTCTGGCTCACCTGCCGCACTACTGTGGTGCAGCTCCCACACCCGCTCCTGTGATTGGCGGCCGCATCTACCTGCTGGGTGGCGATGATGCCACTGTGAAGGGCTTTACGCCGCAGAATCACCCCGGTTTCCACAATCAGAGCCTGTGCTACTGCCCCGGCAGTGATACCTGGTACGATGCCGGTGAGATTGCTGTGGCTCGTGCCGTGCTGCCTTGCGCCGTGTGGAATGGTATGGCTGTCATTGTGAATGGTGAGCAGCGCCCCGGCAAGCGCTCGAACCAGGTCTGGGGTGCTAAAATGTAACTTAAACTTGTTGAGTATGTTGAAGAATCTCTTTATCCTGGCCGCTGTGGCCGCCCTGCCGCTGGCAGCCCAGTGCTGCCCCGGCTGCGGCAAAACAGCCCCGGTCAAGGTGGCATCCCTGCCGCTGGTCGAAAGCCCGAAAATCACGGACTCCGTGGGGCGTGCCGGTATGGTGGCCAGCGTGCTGCGGACCGCAGAAGGACCGCGTATCCTGGCTATCGGTGGTGCTAATTTTCCGAATGCCAAGCCGGGTGCCAAGACCCCGGCTGAGCGTGGAGCCAAGGTGTTCTACGATGAAATCCTGAGCATCAATCCGGCAGATGGCAGTTGCTCCGTTCTGGCCAGGCTTCCCTATCCCATCGGCTATGCCGCTCACACCACTATGGGTAAGGATATGGTGATTGCCGGTGGTTGCAATATGGGAGGTCATGTAGCCGCGGTGACCCGAATCAAGGCCGATGGCAGCAGCGAGGTTCTGCCCGCACTGCCCACCACTATTGCGTATCCCGCCTTTGTGCAGGTGAAGGGTAAGCTGTATGTGTTTGGTGGTCAGGAAAAGGCTGAATCCGTGACCTGCCTGAGCAGCAGCTACGCGCTCGACCTGCAGAACCCCGATGCCGGTTGGCAGGAACTGGCCCCCATGCCGGGCGAAGGTCGCATGCTGGCTGCAGCCGGTGTGTGGAAGGACGGCAAGATTTATGTGACCGGCGGTTGCTCTCTGCACCCGGATGCCAAGGGCGCAGCAGAACGCACCTACCTGAAGAGCACTTATTGCTACGACCCGGCTGCCAACACTTGGACTCAGGCTGCCGATATGCCTGAGACTATTGTGGCTCCCGCAACTCCCATGCCCACCATGCGTGGCGGCATGCTGCTGCTCTGCGGTGACCCCGGCAATTTCTACCGCGCCAGTCTGGCCGGCAATGCTCCGGCTGACCACCCTGGTCAGAACACCACGGTGTACAGCTTCAACCCGGAAACGGGTGCCTGGACCGTGGCCGGTCAGAACAGCATCGGTATAGCCACGGCTCCTGCGGTGAAGGTGATGGGGACTATCTTCATCATCTCCGGTGAGACTCACCCCGGTGTGCGCACTCCCGTTATTTCTACCCTTAATCTCTCCAAATAAACAAAGAAAAACAAACATATGCCTGAACCTAATCCTGTATTGTCATTCCTGGCCGATCTCACCCCCTGGGTGGCTATCGGTATTGCTGTGCTGGCCATCATGGCTGCCTGCAAAAAGGGCCTCAAGAAACCTGCCATTTCTCCGAATGCTCCCGTGACCAAGCCCGGTAAGTGGGCCTGGATTGCCGTGGCGGTGCTCTGGGTGGTGGTGATGCTTAACTATTTTGACCGCCAGCTGCTGGCTGTGCTCAATAAGTCCATGACCGAAGGCCCGGGCTGCATTGAGATGACTCAGGCGCAGTTCGGTATCGTTACTTCCGCGTTCCTGATTGTGTATGCTGCACTTTCGCCGGTGGGTGGTTATCTTGCAGACCGTTTCAGCCGCTCCTTCATCATCATGTGTTCACTGGTTATCTGGTCTGTGGTGACCTGGATGACCGGTAAGTCTGAGTCGTATGAAGAGCTTATCTTCTGGCGCGCCATGATGGGCGTGAGCGAGGCGTTCTACATTCCTGCGGCGCTGGCTCTTATCACCGATTACCACCGCGGTGGCACCCGCTCGCTGGCTACAGGTCTGCACATGAGCGGTATTTATGCCGGCCAGGTGCTGGCCGGTTGCGGAGCCATGATGGCGGGCGACCCCTGCCAGATGGGCTGGCGCCTCACCTTCGAGGTGTTCGGTTTCGTTGGTGTGGCTTATGGTCTTATTGTGCTCTTCTTCCTGCGTGATCCGAAGGCCGAGGAGGCACCTGCTACGGAGACTGCTGCCACTGAGCCGACCGCCACAGCCCCGGCTGCACCTGAGTTTACGCTGGGCCAGATGCTCAAGAGCATCTTCACCGGCCGTGGCATGTACCTGCTGCTGCTCATGATTTCGTTTGCCGGCTTTGCCAACTGGTTCCTGCTGGGCTGGTATCCGCGTCTGCTGCAGGATATGTTCGGCATTTCCGAGGCCGAGGCTGGACCCCAGGCTACTTTCTGGATTAACATAGCCAAGTATATTTCCGTGCTGGCCTGTGCTGTGATTGCCGACCGCTGGTATCTGCGCAATCGCAACGCCCGTGCCTACGTGCCCGGTATTGCGTTCTGCGTGGCTGGCCCCTGTGTGCTGCTGGCCATGGTGTTCGGTGCAGAAATCGGTCTGGCTGCGGTTCTGGCACTGGTGGCTATGCAGGGTGTGGCTCAGGGCTCTATGGATGCCACTCTCATGCCGGTGCTGCGCAATACTATTGATGAGCGTTTTGCCGCCACGGGTTACGGTCTGCTGAACCTGACCTCTGTGGGCGCAGGGGCTCTGGTATCCTGGCTGGGCGGCATGCTCAAGGATGCTGGCACGCCGCTTTCCGCCGTGCTCAGCCTGGCCGGTGTCCTCATGATGCTCTGTGGTATCATTCTGTTCCTCCTTCCTAAGAAAAACAATGCGTAAGTGCCGTATTGTCACATCTCTTCTTTTCTGCGCTGCCGCCTGCTGGGCGGTAGCGCAGTGCTCAGCCCCCGTCTGGGCGCAGGATGATGAGCCTGCTCCGGCCAAGACGAAGAAGGGCAAGAAAAAGAAGAAAAAGAATGAGAAAGGAACTGCCGGAAGCTGGCTGCCCGGAAAACCAGCCGCTAAAGCTGAACTGGAAGAGCTGGACAGCGAGCCCTATTCGCGGGCGGTGGATGTGTTTGTGGCAGGGGAAGATAACCCCTATGCCAGTATACGCATACCGGATATCATCAATGCGGATGGTATGCTGGTGGCTATGGCAGAGGGCCGCTACCAGAATACGGACCAGGGGCAGAATGATCTGATTGTTTCCATCAGTAAGAACGGCGGCAAAAAGTGGAGCAAGCCCGTTGTTGCGGCGGCTTCCAAAGGGGCTACATTCAATAACCCATGCCTGATATATGACCGGAAAAGTAAGCAGATAGTGCTTTTCTTTCAGCGTTATCCCGAGGGGATTAAAGAGCGTACTCCCGATATCCCGACCGGGTGGAAAGATGACCGCTGTATTCGCAATTTTGTCTGCGTTTCCAAGAATGGCACAAAGTGGAGTAAACCCCGGGATGTGACCCAGTTTACTAAAAATGACGGCGTGACCATCACTTGCAGCGGCCCGAATCCCGGCGTGCAGCTCACCCGCGGCAAGCATAAAGGACGCCTGGTGGTGCCGCTGAATGAGGGGCCGTTCGGTAATTGGACTCTGGCTGCTGCTTATTCCGACAATGGCGGCAAGACCTGGAAGATTGGTGCTAAATCCGATGCCGGGCGCGGTATCAATGAGGTTTCTGTGGTTGAGACTGAGACTGGAGGCTTGTTTGTTGTATCCCGTGCATGGGGCGGCAATCTGCGCAAGGTGGCCTATTCGGATGATGGCGGGGAGAGCTGGGGGCCGGTGAATGACCACCCGGAGCTGCCCAGCCCGAACTGCCAGAATGGTCTGACGCGCTATTCATACGAAGATGATGCTGCTTTGGGAAATAAAGGGCGCATTCTGTTCTCAACCCCCACACAGGGACGCAGTAATGGTGTTATCAAGATGAGTTATGATGACGGCAAAACCTGGCCTGTGGCCCGCCATGTGGGCAATGGTCCGTATGCGTATTCTGTGTTGTGCCCGGTGAAACCGGGTGTGGCCGGTGTATTGTTCGAGGTGAATGGTAATCCGATCCGCCACATACGCTTTGCTCCGTTCAGTATTTCGTGGCTGAGTGGTGGTGAAGATTCCGGTATGGAAGAGTAATGCTGTTTAAATGAAACAAAAAAAAGGAGGGACTCAGTCCCTCCTTTTTTTGTTTCTGGTAAATGGGTTACCACCTGCCTTTGCGGAAACTGCAGATGCTGAGGCCACCCAGTATGAGCAGCGTGAAGATGCCGACGCCGACCCACTGGGTGGGAGAAAGCCATTCGCCGCGGGTTTTCAGGTATTTGCGTTCGGCTTTTGCTGCTTGCCTGGCTGCATTTTCTGTGATTTTGGCATTGTCGCGGCTGACGACCGGGTCCACGGAAATAATTTTTACATAATCGAGGTTGGCGGAGATGGATTTGAAATCCTTGTTTTCAGCGGATGCCAGCAGGGGGAAGCTGAGAATGAGGTCGCCGTTGACATCGTAGCCCATGATACCGCCAATGCCGTTCCACCCGGATCCGCAGCAGCCGGAAGCTACCACGGTGAAGGAGATATACACAGAGCCATTCCGCACAAATGCAGCAGGATGGGTGGAAAGGCTGCCGTATGATATGGTTTCTCCCCAAGGGGCGCCATGCCAGTTGCCGGTAATTCCTTCCGGCGTGACCATGAGCCCGAGTTCATGCGTGCTGTCAATGGTGAGGAGCTTGGTGGGCCCGGTCACTTTTGCTGCCGCTGTGAGGTCGATAGTCATGGCAATGGCAGCGGTGGCAGCGTTTGATTTCCGGAAGTGGGAAATGTTGTAAATGGGCATGCGTGAGTACAAGCTGCCGTGTTTTCCTGTCAGGGTGCCGGCAGAGCAGGTGACATTTTCCCGCACCGTAGTGGCGGCGGGATTTGTGAAAAGAGCCGGTTTGGCGGAAGCTGCGGAAAGGGCAGCGAGCCCGATGGTGAACAGGAGAAGCGTTTTTTTCATGGAGATATAGCAGATGCTTTACCTAACTCTAGCGTATGAATGATATGTTGGCAAGCTTGTTTTACATGTTTGGGGAATAAATGCCGGGTTTTCCGCATGGAAAACGGCTTCCGCCTTGACCTTTTGGGCGATAACGGGTACACTGCCGCGCATGCAGGAATTGGAAATCATGTCCCCCGCGGGCTCGTTTGAATCCCTGGCCGCAGCTCTGCGCGCCGGAGCCGATAGTGTGTATTTCGGTGTGGGTATGTATAATATGCGTGCCCGCTCCACGGTGAATTTCACTGTGGAGGATCTGCCTAAAGTGGCGCGGCTCTGCCATGCCTGCGGGGCCAAGGCCTACTTGACCTGCAATGTAATCATCTATGATGAGGAGATGGAGGGCATGCAGCAGTTGCTGCGCCAGGCCAAGGATGCCGGGGTGGATGCCGTGATTGCTGCTGACCTGGCCGTCATTTCTTATGCTCACAGTATCGGGCTGGAGGTGCATGTCTCCGTGCAGGCGAATGTGTGCAACATGGGGGCGGTGCGGTTCTTTGCCGCCTATGCGGATGTGATGGTGCTGGCCCGCGAGCTGAAGCTGAGCCAGATCCGCCATATTATCGAGGGGATCAAACGTGAGAATATCACCGGGCCTTCCGGTAATCTGGTGCGTATTGAGGTGTTTGCTCATGGTGCATTGTGTATCGGTATTTCCGGTAAGTGCGGCATGAGCCTGGCTGCATACAATGCCAGCGCCAACCGGGGGCAGTGTTACCAGCTCTGCCGCCGTAAGTACCGCGTGACGGATACGGAGACTGGTTTTGAGATGGATATTGATAACCAGTATATCATGTCGCCCAAGGATATCTGCACGATCCGCGTGATTGACCAGCTGGTGGAGGCTGGCGTGTCGGTGTTCAAGCTGGAAGGCCGCGGTCGCTCAGAAGCATACGTGTCCACTGTAACCTCAGTATACAAGGAGGCTGTGCAGTGCTGCGCCCGTGGTGAATGGAGCCCGGAGAAGGTGGCTGGCTGGGAAGAGGAGCTTCTGCGTGTATTCAATCGTCAGTTCTGGCACGGCGGCTATTATCTGGGCGAGGAGTGGGAGACCTGGAGCGGCTGCTCGAACAGCCTTGCGCTGGAGCAGCGCCAGCACCTAGGCCGTGTGGTGCGCTGGTATGGTAAGGCCGGCGTGGCTGAAATCCGTCTGGAAGCCGGCCCTGTTTCCCCCGGCGATAAGATTGAGATTACCGGTGTTACTACCGGTATTGTGCGCGTCACGGTGCCGGAGGTGAGGTGCGATGATGAGAATGGGGAAACTCAGGTGGTGCAGGTGGCACCCAAAGGCGCTATAGCGCTGATTCCCGTGTCCACCAAGGTGCGCCACGGTGATAAGGTGTATACCGTGACCCGCCGCAAGTTGAAGTGATGCCGCTTGAGCCGCTTTTCAGTGCGGAGGTGACAGCAGCTTCTGCGCAGGGGAGGGCGGAGTGGCAGCAAGCTTGTTTTGGTGCGGGAAACGGTCGGTAAAAAATCTGCTGCGATGGTGGATAAATCAGCGGGGGGACCGTGCAGCGTTCGCGTCAGATTATGCAGGCTAAGGAGGGATTGGTGAGGCTCGGCTGTTGATGCGCTAAACCGCAACCTGCAGCATATTGGCTTTTTACTTTGTTCCTTTCAGCGTCTGTCCGTTATCCGGAACAATGAATCGCTCCTGCTGAATCCCGGCACTGCGGAGAGCCGCTGCCAGGTCATCCAGCGTTTCCTGGTAGCCTTCGTTGGCCAGCTGCCAGGTGCCGAAATGGCAGGCGATGGCTTGCGTGGCTCCCAGTTGTTGGAAGGCTTCTACAGCCTCGGCGGGGGAGATGTGGCCGTTGCGGATCCAATCCGGTTTATAGGCGCCGATAGGTAAGAGCGCAACATCCGGAGCCCCGAGGTGCTGGTGAATCTGGCGGAAACAGCCTGATTTTGCTGAATCGCCCGCAAAGTAGATGGAAGGCCCGGCTGCGGATTTCATGAAGAATCCGCACCAGAGCGAGCGGTTGCGGGTGTATGTTTTGCGGTAGCGGTTGCTCCAGTGTTTCGCGGGCGTGAGGGTTATTTTCAGCTCGCCATGCTGGACGCTTTCCCACCAGTCGGCTTCGATGATGCGGGCGTGATCTCCGCAGTGATATTTCAGCAGGTTGCCCAGCCCCAGCGGGACGATAAACAGGGGATTGTGTTCTGATGCCAATCGTTTGACGGTATCGGCATCGAAATGATCGTAGTGGTCGTGTGAAATAACGCAGATATCGATTGCCGGCAGCTTTTCCCAGGCGATGCCGGCGGGGCGGCAGCGTTTCGGACCAAAGCCCTGCACCGGGCTGGTGTAGTCACTCCACACCGGGTCGGTCAGTATGTTGAGCCCCGCAGTGCGGATGAGCATGGTGGAGTGGTTGACCATGGTTACCTCCCAGTCCGAGCCGTCGACACTGGGCGCCATCTGGGGCTGGTGGGTATTCTGCTGCACGATGGGGTATTCACCTTTCTGGTGGCGTTCGCTGAGCCACTGCAGCAGGTTGCTGCTTTTGTAGAGGATGCTGGGTTCGGGGTTGTAGAAGAATGTGCCATCGAAATGGTCCGTCTCCGGGCCATCCCATTCACCGCCCCGGCAAAGCCACCGGGGCATGAGAAAATCCCCGGCCAGCAGGATGGTGCCGACGGCTGCCAGCAGGATGGCCGTTATGTTGCATTTCAGGCGCCGGCTCATGCTTCGAAACGGTGTTGAATCAGAACGTTGAAATGGTCTCCTGCACCAGGTATGGCAATCAGGTGCCGATCGGCGGCGCTGGTCGGGTCTGCCAGGTCTTTCAGGTAGTCATGCTGGCTCAGGTACTGAATCCGGTCACCCACGCAGTTTGTAGCCAGATTCTGCAGGTCCGTGAAGTTGACATCTGCGGTGATATCGCATTTGCCGGCCAGGGCTGGTAGAGATTCTGCATTTACCAGCTGGTGGGCTTTGTAACCGCGCAGGGTGCCGGCCGGGCGGCGGTGGTACAGGGTGTCGTTCAATTCGCCGTAGTCAATGGTGACCATGGTGCCGCATTTCCAGAGTGGCTGCCAGGCGGCATACCATTTGTGGTAACTTTCCTGTACTTCTACAATCTGCCCTTCGTAGGCCCAGCGGGAGAATACGCTCGATTCCGGCAGCGGTCGTTCTTTCACTGCTCGCACAATGTGCCCCAGGTGTACGGAAAGTCCCAGTTCCTGCCATTTGCCGTCCTGGAATACGAACTGGCGGGCAGGGAAGGCATCCGGCAGTTCATTTGAGAAGATGAACGCGCGACCTCCTGCATGTTTGATGGCTTTTTCGATGGTATCGTACACGCGCACGAAGTTGCCACCTACCATGAGCTGTAAATCGCGCAAGGCTTTGGAGCGGTCGACCATGTAATAGCGCACGCGAAGCCGGTTGAAGAAGCCCAGCGAGCGGGCCATGCTCACAGCCATATCGCCATTGCCGCCGCCGATTTCGATGATGGGTAACCTGCGGTTGAAGGCCTGGCAACTCAGTTTCCACTGCTGCACCAGGCGGCGGGCCAGCAGGTCGCTCATGGTGGCGGTGGTGGAGAAATCGCCCCGGAAGCCGATGTCTGCGATGTTGGTGTTGTAATAGCCGCCATCCGGGTCGTAGAGCGCCAGTTCCATGAATTCCTCCATGGAAATCCAGTTGCCGTGGGCCAGGATATGCGGGGCCAGGTTCATGCGCGTGCGCTTTTACTTGGAAAGCTCGAGCATGCGCTCCAGCGGGGCAGCGGCGCGCAGGCGCAGTTCTTCCGGTACGCGGACTTCGGGGGCCATGTCGCGCAGGCAGTTGCGGAGTTTCTCCAGTGTGTTGAGTTTCATGAACTCGCACTCGGCGCAGGAACAGGTGCCCATTTCTACCGGGATGAATTCCTTGCCCGGCACCAGCTTGCGCAGCCGGTGCAGAATGCCGGTTTCAGTCACGATGATGAACTGACCGCATTCGCTCTCGCGGCAGTAGGGAATCATTTTTTCTGTGGAGCAGATATGGTCGGCCAGAAGTCGGATGGCTTCCTGGCATTCCGGGTGGCACACAATCTGCGCCTGGGGGTATTTTGCCCTGGTGGCCAGCAGCTGGTCGCGGGTGAAACGCTGGTGCACGTGGCATGCGCCGTTCCACATGGTCATGGGGCGGCCGGTTTTGAGCGCGGTCCAGGCACCCAGGTTCTGGTCGGGCACAAAGAGGATGGGACGGTCCGCCGGAGCTGTCTCGATGATGCGCTGGGAGTTGCCGCTGGTCACGATGACATCCGCCAGAGCCTTGACGCCGATGGAGCAGTTCACGTAGGCTACAACGTAGTAATTCTTATCCTTGTTCTCCTCCAGGAAGGCGGCCAGTTCCCCGGCGGGGCAGGAGGATTCCAGAGAGCAGGCGGCGTTCGCATCCGGCAGCAGCACAGTGCGGCTCGGGTTCAGGATGCAGGCTGTCTCAGCCATGAAGTGCACACCGCAGAATACGATGACATCGCACTCTGCCTCCTGTGCCTTGCGGGCCAGAGCCAGAGAGTCGCCGACAAAATCGGCCAGGTCCTGAATCTCGGGTCGCTGGTAGCTGTGTGCCAGGATAACGGCGTTGCGCTCCTTTTTCAGACGCAGAATTTCATCGATGAGATTTTCGTTGGACATAGCAGAGAAAGGGATTATTTCTTATCGCGTGTCATGTACTTCATAAGGGCATACAGCGCTGCTACCATCACAATGGCCAGCACCACCAGGTGGGATTCATCTTTTACGGCGTGCACCAGGTCCTCCGGGCTCTTCATGATGTCCGGGTGGTCGGTTCCCACTTTGTCACCGAACCAGGCCAGCACCCAGCACCAGATGGCGGAGCCGGTGATGGTGGCGAGGCTGAACATGGTGAAGTTCATCTTGACCAGACCGGCGGGAATGGAGATAAGGTGGCGGATAACGGGCAGGAAACGCGCAAAGAAGATGCCGGCGGTGGAGTACTTGTTCATGAATACCTCTGCCTTTTCCACCTTGTGCGGCGGCATGAGGAAGTACTTACCGAAACGGTACACAAATGGGCGCCCCAGCCACAGGGCCATGAAGTACATCACGCAGGAACCCAGGTAGGAACCCACTGTGCCGGCCAGCACCACACCCCAGAAAGACATTTCCGCGTCCGGGTAGGTGGCAATGATAGCAGCTGGCGGAACCACGATTTCACTCGGCACCGGGATGATGGAGCTTTCCATAGCCATCAGGATGACCACGCCCCAGTAGCCCCACTGCTGAATGCAGTCCATACAGAAAACAAGGAATTCGTGCATGCGGGCATTATGCACACATTTTCACGGAATAAAAGTCTTTTCTTGCAATTTTTCGCGCGCGTGATAGAGTAGAAGCATGAAGATATACGTGGTAGCTGGTGAGAAGAGCGGCGATAAGCAGGGCGCATTGGTTATTCAGGAACTGCTGTGCCGCCGCCCGGACGCGGAAATTGTGGGCCTTGGCGGTAACCGTATGCATGCCCTCGCTCCCGGTGTGGAGGACTGGGCAGATGCCGCCGCCGTTATCGGCATTGTGGAGGTGCTGCGCCATATCCGTTTCTTTGCTGGTAAGCTCAAGGAAATGACCGAGCGCATAGCTGCCGACCAGCCGGATTGCCTGTTGCTCATTGACTACCCCGGTTTCAACCAGCGCCTGGCCGAGCGTGTGAAGAAGGTTTCCCCGAAGACGAAGATTGCCTGGTTCATTGCCCCCATGGTGTGGGCCTGGAAGAAGGGGCGCATTCCCAAGCTGGCCGCTGTGCTGGATTTGATGATGTGCACCTTCCCGTTCGAAAAGCCTCTCTTCGAGAAAGCCGGTTTGCGCACGGAGTTTGTGGGCCACCCGCTGGTGGATGATATCCTGGCCGCCCGCCGCACCGATGTGCGCGAGAAGAACCTCATCGGTCTCTTCCCCGGCAGCCGCAACCGCGAAGTGGAGCGCCATTTTCCCGTGTTCCTGGATGTGGTGAAGGAGCTCCGCACCCGCCACCCAGAGTGGCGCTTCGAGACTTCTGCCTCCTCTGAGAAACAGGCTGCCACCATGCGCCGCATGGCTGAAGAAGCCGGCATGCCCGCCGAGGTCATCAACATCTGCCCCGGCAGCTACCATGATCTGATGGACCGCTCCGAGGCTGCGCTGGTCACCTCCGGTACTGCTACACTGGAGGCTGCGCTGCACGAGCTGCCCTTCGCTCTGGTGTACAAGGTAGCGTATGGTACTTATCTCTTTGCCCGCATGGTGCTCACCATCAAATACGTGGGTATGGTGAACATCCTGGTGGACAAGCCCGTGACCCGAGAGCTGCTGCAGGATGATTTCAATGTGGAGAACTGCATTGCCGAGCCCGAGCGCCTCACCCAGCCCGATTCCCGCGCCAGGGTGCTGGCCGAAATGCAGGAATCCATGGCCACCCTCGGCCACGGTGGTGCCGCCGCCAAGGCTGCCGAGGCCGTGCTTTCGCTCTTTGAGTGATGTATGAAGAAAGTACTCAAGATTACAGGAGCCGTTTTAGCCTCTCTGCTCCTGTGTATTGTTTCGTCGTGCAGCTGCTTGGTGGAGCATTCTGCCGAGCATCCGGTGAGCCGCCCTGCACCTGAAGCGGCGCAGCGGCTGAGAGGGCATGTGGAGCAGCTCTGTGCCCAGCCGCGCTATGGCGATACGCTGGAGCAGGCGCGGCTCTATATCGAGAAGAAACTGGCTGCTGCCGGCTGGGCGGTCACCTTGCAGGAATTCACTACTTCCGA
>JAZLDD010000045.1:0-17061 GCA_045614585.1 Akkermansia sp.
CGTGAGAGGCGACTAAGCTGCGCCACTATCTCTTATCTGATACGCTCCATTTTATCCAGCCCGATTCCGGGCTGGATTTTTCTTCTTCTGCCTTCTACCAAAAAAAATACAGAAAAATCACTGTCAGGGATTGACCTTGACGAAAGATATGATATCATGTCACTCACGTATGCATGCCGACCTTGAAAAATTAGTATCCGCTGGCAAAATTCCTGCCGACTTTGCAGAACGTCTCAATCAGTTCGCACCCGGTAAATATGTAATGCACCAGGATCTTGGCGTAGGACGGGTCGCCGCCTGGTCTCTGGCTAAGAGCAAAATCAAAATTGATTTCGAAAAAGGAAACGAAGGTAAGATTCTCGGTCTCAAGCTCGCTTTCAATCAGCTTACTCCGATTCCCGCCGGTCACTTCCTGATTACCCTGTTTGATTCCCCCGAGGAATGCGCCAAGCAGGCAAACGATAAGGACACCATGCTCGACTTCATTCGCATGGTGCTTACCAGCAATATTTCTCTGCGCGAAGGCATCAACGATGTGCTGCCCATGCAGCCTGAGGACCTTGAGAAATTCCTCAGCGGCCGCGTTATCGCAGAAGCCGACTGGAAAAACTGGTGGGAAAAAGCCCGTGCCGCCATGCGCGACAATCCCAGCTTCCGCCTGCCCACCAAGCGTGGAGAGGCTATCGTATTGCGCTCCGCTACATCTGCCGCCGAGGCACTGCTGGCAGACTACAATGATGCCACATCTCTGGAATCCTGCGTACGCATTCTTGACCTTGCACGTCTCGATGTACTCAAGGGCGAATACGAGCTTGTTGCCAAGCTGGTGAAAGCCATGGAAGAAGACATTTCCCGTGGATTTACCGAACCTCAGCATGTGCTTGAGCTGATCATCATCCGCGATGATGTACTCGAGGCTGTAGCCACAACAGCCGAGGAAAAAGCCGCCATGGATGCCGCTCTGACAGCAGCCGGCGTGGAAACAGTAACCACCATGGCCGAGAAGCTCAAGACCATCACCTCTGAAGAGCTGGTCGGCTACATAGGCGAGCTTTCTGCCGGCCGCCAGAACGAAGTATACACCGCTCTGCCCGAGGCTATGGGCGATGGCTGGCTGCCCTACGCCACCAATATTTTCCTGTTCGGTGGAGCAAAGGTAACTGCCCCCGCCGCCGACTTCATCATCTCCAAGGGAGCTAAGGAGCAACTGTTCAGTGACCTTGCCAACGGCATTTCCCGCCAGAGCCTCAGCCCCGAGGTTCTCATCTGGATTTGCAAGGAACGCAAGGGAGTTGCGGAAGAAGTGTTCAACAAGAATCTCATGCCGCTGGGTGCTGCCATCATGAGCGCCATTGAACGCGACAGCTCAGAAGGCGGACCTAACCGCGCACTGCGTCTTCGCAACCTGCTGCTGGACGACAAGGACCTCGCACCTGACCTGGTAAGCAACCTTTCTGAACTGGAAGCTCGTCCTTTCGCCAAATCGCTTTTCGATTCCTCTGTGCTGCCTGACCTGGATCGCAACCTCTTGCTGGCAAACATGATGAAGGTGCATCCGACTCTGCAGGAAATCGCCCTCACCCGCCGCAACGCCAAGGAAAAGCAGAGCATGTTCGTTTCTCTCCGCTCCTATGCCGCACGTAAGGCAGAGCTCGAGGACATCATCAACGTGCGTCTTCCCAAGAACAAGCACGACCTGGAAATCACCCGCGCCGAAGGCGACCTTCGCGAAAACGGCGGCTACCAGGATGCCAAAGCTACACAGCGCGTTCTTCTGCGCCGCAGCGAGGAGCTTTCCCGCCAGCTGGCACAGGCAGACCCCACCGATTTTGCCAATGTGGACTGCACTACCACCGGCATGGGCACGCAGGTTACCTTCTCTGCGCCTAAGGGTCGCACGGTTGTATATACCATCCTGGGCGCCTGGGACTCTGTACCGGAGGAAAACATCGTAGCCTACAGCTCCAAGCTGGGAGCCAAGCTTCTCGGTCACTCCGTGGGCGACAAGCTGCGTCTGCCGCTTGAAATGGGCGGCACTCCGGTTATGATGACCATCAAGGCTATTGCCCCGGCTCCCAAAGAGCTCATTTACCCGGAAGGTGAAGTTCCCCAGAACTGAGACCTGAAGCCTCATTAACCTTTCACACCCGCAGCTTTCCTTCTGAAGCTGCGGGTGTAGTATTTTGCATACCCGGTGCATCGAGCGGAGCAGCAGTACAGAACCCAAGCAAAGGAGCAAGCAAACGCGCAGCGGGAGTGACCAGCGCAGTATTATATTCAAGCGCCGCGCGGTTGAACAAAGCAGTAATCTGCTCCTGCTCGCCCATCAGAGCTGCAACTCTCTGAGTCAGGCTGAGGAGTTGTTCATGCCCGCTTATAGCATACGCTGTTTCGATAGCCAGCACAGAATCAGCCACCACCTGACGAAGCAAGAGCTCGGCGCCGCCTATAAATCCCGGCTGCGAGTTCCAGCGCGGCTCGAGCGCCAATGTCACGCCGCGTTCAGAATCAACGGCCAAACGCAGCAGATTCTGCGCCATGGGATTATTTGCTGGCAGGAACGCTGCAAATTCAGTTGCAAAATCACGCAGGCATAAATTGCGCCGGTGAGTGATTTTTCGCCACTGCTGCCAGGAATTGCAGACCACGCGGCGCAAATGCTCAAGACGATTATAAACGCCCACTATCCACCCCGCCACAAACACCAGTAGCGCAAACGAAACAAGATACTGCATAATCATGCATTCTGCACGTCTGCATGCCAATAATCAAGCGGTTAGAACAAACAACTAGCTGAGCGATGCGCAAAGTTTCAATCCCTGCCGCAGAGCGGCCACATCATGCACACGATGCATATCTGCCCCGTGTTGCGCAGCAAGCAAGCTCATGACCACGGTGGGAAGCGCAGATTTGCGCGCAGAATCAGTATCGCCCAGCAATTCGCCCAGGAATCGCTTGCGCGAAAGCGCCATCAATAAGGGTCGATCGTTGATTCGCAAATCAGACAATTGACGAATCAATGCCAGGTTATGCTCCGTGGTTTTACCGAAACCAATGCCGGGATCCAGGCATATACGCTCTGCCGCAATACCCGCGGCCACAGCCCTGGCCAGTTGCGACTCAAAAAACGCCCTGACCTCTGCCACCACATCAACATAGCATGGATTCTGCTGCATCGTGGCGGGGGTACCCTGCATATGCATAAGCACAATCCCGCACGGATTTTCCACACAGACACGCTGCATCTCAGGATTCTGCAGACCACAGATATCATTCACCACATCGGCACCGGCCTGCAATGCCGCATACGCCACAACAGCATGGCGGGTATCCACAGACAAACGGGCAGAAGGAAACTCGCGGCGCAATATTTCCACCACAGGAAGGACACGGCGCTTTTCTTCCTCCACCTCAAGCTCTTCTGCCCCAGGGCGCGTCGACTCACCGCCTATATCGATGATATCCGCCCCCGCCGCAAGCATTCGCCCGGCATGGAGCACGGCGGCATCCACATCTGCATGCAAACCGCCGTCCGAAAACGAATCCGGCGTTACATTCAGAATCCCCATTACCGCGCCACCAGGCGGTAACAGCCAGCTCTCGCGCGCCAATTGCCAGTAACGCCTCGCCATATGCACACTCTATTCCAGGGTATCGTGATGCGACACGGCATTCTGCGGTTTTGCAGCCATATCAACAGCACGGTCGGCCACCCGCTCAGGATCAGCATCGAAGCGATATGCCAGACAATCAGGGCATGTAGGAGAAGCCTTATCGACTATGGCACCGCAAACCACGCATACCTTATAATTTGCGGGGTCATTTACCACGGTGGTAGCTATTTCCTTATAATCCTGGCGCATGGCAATGAAAGAAAGACAGGCGGAGCACCGGCCTATACCGATACTCCGCCATTCTCAAAAACGGAAAACCTGAAAAGGAACTCAGGCGATGGAAGCCACGGCTTTCGCAGCCTTGCTCTTGTAGTTGGCGGCGCGGTTAGCCGGCACGGTGCCCTTCTTGGCAGCCTTGTCGATAGCGGAAGAGAAGTTGTTGTAAGCAACAGCGGCGGCGGCAGCATCCTTAGTCTCCACGGCCTCAGCAACCTTCTTGCGGAGGGTGCGTACGCGGGACATGATGGAACGGTTGATAGCGGTGCGCTTAATCGTCTGGCGGATGCGCTTCTTAGCGGACTGTGTATGAGCCATAATTCAGATGAAAAGTGATTGGGTTTTTCGTTTTGGTGGAGAAAGTTTACTCACTTCCGGCAAAAAGTCAAGAGAATTGCTTCGAAAAGGTGTATTTTTCTTCGTCTCCAAACAAAAAAGCATATTCGCAACCTACCGTACCGAGCTTACGAGACAGCAAACGCGCATCCGGCTTTCGGATGCGCGTTGAAAAGGAATGAATCTGGCGACTGCTGTATCAGATATCCCAGTTATCCAGCCACTTGAACGAAACGACCCGGAATTGTCTTCCCAGAACCTTATTCGCATCGCTGAGACCATTGCCCTTGGTGCCGTCAGGCCTGTACTCAGAATCTGCCGGTATATTGCTGCGGTCTACGTAATCCATGGTTCGCTGCACAATAGCCTCGCACCACGCCTGAGCCAGAATGGCATTATTCGGGTTGCGGACACAACCGTACGCACGCACGGTGAACGTATCGTCACGAACCGTGAGAATATTACCCAGAGAAGCGAGCACATCGCTCTGAATCAGGTAACCAGGGGCGGCCGTATGCAGTGACCCCATACTGGCTTCCGGATTCTTAAACAGGCCGCCGCGGTGCTCCGGCACGCGCACCTCATCGAAACTACGGTTGATATCCGTTGCATCAATGGCCGCCTGCAAAGCACCTTTCAGGCCATGCTCGCCCTGCTCCAGGCGGCGATTCACAAAGTCAGACATGCTCAGGAACGGTCCACGCTTGCGCACCTGCTTCACCATTTCCTCAGCCAGGCGGCGTATGGATTCAGCCTCCAGCATACGCACCTCACCCCAGGCAGAGGTGATACCAGCATTACGGAAGGCACTGGAGCCCTGAATCATACTATAACCGCCCAGACCGTCGATACTCTTATCTGTGGTGGAAAGCATGAAGCGGGAGAAAAGTACCTGATTATCACTCTTACCCGACTCAACAAAGCGCAGCTGGTTATCTACGCCAGCAACCAGCTTGCGCTTTGCAAGGCCCTGCAACACGGCAGCCCACGCTTCTACGGAGGTGGAATTCACGTTGAAACCACCATCCACCATCAGGTACTGGGCAATGTGTTTCCAGCCGTCGCCAGACATAATACGCTGTATCACCTGATTATCGTTATAGGGCGTGTTAACACGCTTATATCGGGATACAGGAAGCTCATCCTGACCGCTGAGGAAACGCTTCAATACATCTTCAGCTTTCACCACGCCTTCACTCTTTGCGGGCATATCCGAAACAGAGGAACAGAACCAGCGGTCCCACATGGCGTCATTAATCAGCAGGCCGTGGTCAAAGAAATCGCTGAAGAGGCGGGCGTTTGTCTTCATCTCGCTTCGCTCCAGTTCATTCTGGAAGAAGGTATACACATCCTCCGCAGGCAGGCAGGGGTCAGCAAATGAGTTACCGATACCTACGCCGGGCACGCCGGCCTGATACTGAGCACGGCGCATAGCGCTGGCAGATGTGGTATCGCCGTAGTTATCATCTGAAGGCTCAGCCTTGTACCAACCGGGCTGCAGGCGCATACCGGCAAAGCCGGCAAGAGAAAAAGGAGGATGCACCGGCAACTCAAGAACAGAAGCAAACGAAACCTGCTCACCCTCACTGGTAATACCCAGGAAACCATTGCGCCCGATGTTATCCATGGGGGAGCTGTTCATACCAGCGCTGACTCGTTTTGCAACCAGCTGGTAGGGGTGGTATTTTCGCATCTGGTCATCCGGTTTGGTGATGGCGCTGCCCCAGAACGCAGGGCTGGAATGCTGCCAGAGTTTGACTCGATAGTCGCCCTCGAAGATATCAGAATTCGTGTGGGAACCTGAAGACTTGGCCATAACGCCGACTGATGCAATGAAGTAGGGAAGCTCAGGGTCATTCTGGGAACCATCCGCCTTCCACATGGAATCCGTATCACCGGTACCACCGCAGAACAGCGTATCATCCGGCGACACCTTATCGGGGTCATACCAGCCGCACACATATCGATGCGGAGAAATACCATATCGTCCTGCACGGGCATAGGGGTCAGGCTGGTCTCTCTCAGCGCCACCAAGTCCCACGAAAACTGTCACGCATTCATCATGGCCGGCAAACCAGTAGCCGTCCGTATGACCACCTGCAGTCTGCACCGCGCTCTTGGTCTCCTTGGTGCCCAGGCCCATGGACAGGGTGTAGGAACCGCTATCGACATCAGACACGTTGCTATGCTTGGTAATTGTGGCACCTGCAACCGTGCTCGGATTGAAGGTCGGAACGAACGGATTATCATAGCCTCTGTAATTCCCAGGCATTTCATTTCTCTTCTTGGAGGGAGAGAAAAAGACAATTTCACCGGGTGCAAACTGAATATCCTCCTTCTCACTGTCGACAGTGAGCTGGAAGTACTCACCGAAGTCGGACGCGGCACGCGGCAGAAGGCTCCAGGTCGAGCCATCCTTACCCATCGTCTGAAGCCATGTCGTCTTATACGCTGCAGATTGGGACCATATCTGCTGACCACGAATTCGCATAGGTACATTGTACGGATTCCACCACAGGAAGGTCGGAGCGTAGCAGATATTCAGGTTATACTTCTGTTCAGATTCTTCACCGCCGCCTTCACCGACAGGCTTGGTTTCCAGCGCGAAATTCAACATGTATGCAAGCAGCACAGGTGCACGGGTGTAACCGGCCTCCAGACTGTTTGATTCCAGCATCGAACGCGTATCAAAGAAAGTTTCACGCTGCGATACCATGGCCTCCTTGAATTCCTGCACATACTCAAGGCTGTTATCAAAAAGAGCACCACTCATGCGTGTATATGCCTGCGACAGCTCACCAATCAATCGAGCTGTGCGGTCCTCCTTTTCCTTTGCGGTACCATCGGGCCAGCAATTATAGTATGCGTGCAGATTCTGCCAGGAACCAATAGGCATATCAACCTCGGACCCCTTGGGCAGATCCTGATTTTCCACAAGCGGGCAGTCCTGGTTGGCGCGCGAGGCAAACTCCGTATCCGCCATATTCTTTCTATCAAGCAGCAGGCAGAGGTCCTGCTTGAAGCCACCCAGGCTCACATTCACGGGCAATGTGTATGAGGATGTGGTGACATCGAAGAAATAAGGCATACCCGCAGCCTGAGACGAGGAGCCCACCAGCGGCAGAGATGCCAGCGTAACCAGGCGGGCCGGTTCCTCAATATCGGCGGGCAGGAAATCCAGGTCGCGATTATCAACAAAGCGGGGGGCCGGGGTATCCCAGGTACGGTGCAAAGCCTCGTACTCATCGTTGGTTTCGGGGCGATTCTGAACAGATATCTTGGCTTTCTGATTCTCGCCGCCTATCCACCAGGCAAAGCAGGCCTCATTCTTGCCGGTAGCGGGCATCTTAAGCAAGTCTGCATACACATAGTGCTGAGCAGAAAAATTTTTGCCCAGCGAACCCTCACCAACCATGCAGATGCGCTGTCCGGGTTCTCTGCTGCAAAGACTATCTGCGCCCTGGAGAGAACGCGTCGAATCGACATCTCGCGAAGATATCAACCAACGGCGGAAAGCCGATGCGCGGCCTTTGGAATATGTACCATTGATTTTATTTCCCTGCCCCGACAAGCTGCGGCCGTAAATCGGGCCATCCCAGCTGTTCCACACACCAAGCAGGTGCTGAGCCTTACCCCCGTCATTCTCACTGAGAATACCCGAACTGGCAGACACACGCTGATCAGGCCCCAGCTCAACCTGCAATTCACCGATTGCAGCATCCAGCCCCACCAGAGCCTGCTGCCGGGCCTCGGCCTGCAGCATCGTCTGCAGTGCAATGCGGTTCTGAGAAGCAGCAGTCGCCATGACAGCCACGGCAAGCATAGCCAGCAACATCATAAGTGTAAGCGTCGCAATGAGTGCAAACCCTTTCTTAGGGCGCTTGCTGCGGGCAGAGGAATGCTTTTGAGTATATCTCAATTTCATAAAAAAAATGCGAGTACTTTCTTACTATACACAAGCTCCGCTCCGCGTCAAGCAAATTCGGCTCAAATATGCCTGGTCACCGGCAGCTCAAAAAGCGGATTTTCACGGCATGAAATATCGCCCGGACATGATGCTTCCCATAGCATTCAAAAAAAGCCACCAGAGATTTCTGAATCTCTGGCGGCTACAGTAAATATTCCGGCAATACTCAGCGGATGAAATGGGTCCACGCCCGGGGCGTCTCCTGCTCGGGATGAGCGGGGCCAGCAGCTATGCACTTCATCACCCAGGCCATATTCTGCCCCAGGTGGCGCAGCGTCTGAGAGCCTTCAGCATCCAGCTCCACCTCACCCGGGCGCATGCCGTAAATCATATTCCAATAGAACGAGCTGATCAGCGGCTGGTTGTTGTAGGTGATATACTTATTGAGGCGGTCGAGCGTCGTGCTGGCACCACCGCGCCGGGCTACTGCTATCGTGGCTCCAGGTTTATAGGCCAGCATGGCGCCGGCAGAATAATACAGGCGATCCAGCAGCGCACAGAGCGAACCATTCGGTCCGGCAAAATACGTAGGGCTGCCTATCACTATCCCATCTATGGAATCCAGCTGCTCAAAAATATAGTTGTACAGTTTATCCTTCATCCCACAGCGCCCGGTCTTGAGGCACTGGCGGCACCCTATGCACCCCTGCACAGGCGCTGCACCAATCTGCACAATCTCCGTCTCCACTCCTGCGGCATTCATGCTCTCTGCAACCATGCGGAGCGCCTGATAGGTATTCCCATTGGCATTTGGGCTGCCATTGATTAAAAGTGCTTTCATACTCTGCCAGTCTAGCATGTCCCCTCTCCATCGTCAACAATCAACCATCAATCAAATTGACGAAGAGCGGGGTTGACCCCGCGGGCGCGTGTATGGTATGATGCAGCGCAATTGCCATGGACCTCTTCGAATTCGCCGCCAGCCAGCAGCAACAGGCACAGCAGACACCGCAGGAACGCTACGCGGAGCTCTGCGATATTGTGCGCCACAACAACGAGCTGTATTATGCACAGGCTCAACCTGAAATAAGTGACGCTGAATACGATAAGCTCTACCGCGAAATCGAGGAGCTGGAGCGGGAACACCCGGAGTTCATCACCCCGGATTCCCCCACCCAGCGCGTGGGCAACGACCTGAGCGAAGGATTCCGCAAGGTGACCCACCCTGCCCCCATGCAGAGCATTGATGATATTTTCGAGCACAAACCCGGCGAGGGGGAAACAGATGCGGAACTCGTGGAGTTCTACCAGCGCCTGTGCAGCAGCCTGGGGCAAACCGCACCCAGGGTGACGGTGGAACCCAAAATCGACGGCTGTGCCGTCACCCTGCTCTACCGCCAGGGCAAGCTGGCCTACGCCGCCACCCGGGGCGATGGCCGCACCGGCGATGACATCACCGCCAATGTACGCACCATTAAGAGCGTGCCGTTCACCTTGCCTGCAGATGCCCCGGAGCTGCTGGAGGTGCGCGGAGAAATCTACATGCCCTCTGCCGACTTTGATCAGCTCAACGCCGAGCGCGATGCCGATGGTCTGCCCGCCTTTGCCAACCCGCGCAACGCCACTGCCGGCACCATCAAGCTGCTGGATTCGACTGAAGTCACCCGCCGTCCGCTGCGCTTCCTGGCCCATGGTCTGGGCGTATACGAAGGCCCGGCTCTGCATACCACCCGGGATTTCACCGACCTGCTCGACCGCATGGGCATCCCCCGCAACCAGCCAGTCATCTATGCCGATTCTCTGGAGGAAACCCGAGCCGCCGTACAGCAGGTAAACGAACTTCGCCGCGACCTGGGCTATGGCACAGACGGTGCCGTCATCAAGCTGGACAATATCGCCCTGCGCGAATCCCTGGGCAGCACAGCCCGCGCCCCCCGCTGGGCTGCCGCCTTCAAATACCTGCCCGAGCAGAAAGAAACCGTGCTGCGCGGCATCAGCATCCAGGTGGGCCGCACCGGTGTGCTTACCCCAGTGGCAGAGCTGGAGCCCGTGCCGCTCTCCGGCACCACCGTCTCCCGCGCCACTCTGCACAACCAGGACGAAATCGAGCGAAAGGATATCCGCATCGGCGATACGGTGCTCATGGAAAAGAGCGGCGAAATCATCCCCGCCGTGGTGCATGTCGTTCTAAGCAAACGCCCTGCCGATGCCGTGCCTTACAGCCTGTATGATGCCGTAGGCGGCGTGTGCCCCAGCTGCGGCGCCCCCATTGCACAGGAAGAAGGCCAGGTTGCCTGGCGCTGCACCAACTTCACCTGCCCCGCGCAGGCAGCCATGCGCACCACCTACTTCTGCCGCCGCGAAGCGCTGGATATCGAAAACCTCGGCGGCACCGTGGCAGAAGCCCTCGTGAACCGAGGCATGATTTCCACCCCGCTTGACCTGTTCAACCTCACCGTCGAGCAGCTCGGCGCCCTCAATCTCGGCACCGATGAGGAACCCCGCCGCTTCGGCGAGAAAAACGCCGCCAAGGCTCTCGCCGCCCTCGAAGCAGCCCGCACCCTCCCCCTCGAACGCTGGCTCACCGCCTTCGGCATCCCGACCATCGGCACAGTAACCGCCCGGACCACTGCAAAATACCACCGAGGCCTCGCAGAACTGGCCGCAGGCGATTTCCTGAACCTGCTCGTTCAGCTGGAGGATGGCGTAGAGCAGTACAACGCGCTCAACCCCAAAGCCCGCACCAATAAAGGAGCAGACAAGGAAGCCCTGCTGGCGCAGCAGACCGGGCTGAAAGCGCAGCTGGAAAACACCGCTGCCGGCTATACCACCCGCGGCTATGTGCAGATGGAGGCCGATGGCGCCAACAAGCTCAAATTCACCAACCCGCTGGGTTCTGTCTCCACCCGCAAACTGCTGGCCTATTTCAACTCTGCTGCCGGGCAGGCGGTGCTGAAAGCACTGGGCGAGCTGGGCATCAACCCCGCATCCGCTGGGTTCACAGAGAATCTGAACAACCAGGCAGAAGGCCCCCTGAGCGGCAAGACTTTCGTGCTCACCGGCGCACTGAGCCGCCCCCGCCCGGAATTTGAAAAGATGATTGCCGCTGCCGGCGGTAAAGCCACGGGTTCCGTCACGAAGAACACCACGTACCTGGTGGCGGGTGAAGGCGGAGGTTCCAAGCGCGACAAGGCCGCCAAGCTCGGCATTCCCGTCATAAGCGAGGATGAACTTCTCACCCTGCTGGAAGGAGGTCAGCTGTGAACGGACGCGCACTCATATACGGCACGATAGCCATCGATACCCTCATTACCCCGGGTGGTCAGGTGAATTCGGTGATGGGGGGCTCCGGGCCCTATGCTGCACTGGCAGCACGGCTGGTCACGGATAAGATGGATATGGTCGGCGTGGTGGGAGATGATTTCCCGGCGGCGTGGGCTCAGGCGCTCGAACTGCGCGGTGTGAGCATGAAGCATGTGGCCCGGGAAAAGGGCCAGACCTTCGCGTGGACCGGCAAATACGAGGACGACATGAACAACCGCACCACCGTGAGCCGCACCGAAGGCGTGCAGGAACACTGGGTGATGCAGCTGCCCCAGGAGCTGCGCGAGTGCAGTATTGCCGTGGCCACCAATGTGACCCCGCGGCTGCAGAACCGCATGCTGCAGCAATGCACGCATGCCTGTTTCCGCATGGCGGATTCCATGAAAAGCTGGCTGGAGCGCGAGCCGGAATATGCCACCGAGCTGCTGAAAAACGTGGATCTCATGCTCATGAATGATGAGGAGGCTCAGTTCTGGGCGCAGACTGATGATTCCCTGGAAGCAGGTGAAAAACTGCTGGCCGCAGGCCCTCGCTACGCTATCGTGAAACACGGCAGCCACGGCTCCACTCTCTTCCACCGCACGCCTCAGGGCGAAACAAAGCTTTTCCGCTGCCCGGCCTGGCCGCTCAAGCATGCCCAGGACCCCACCGGCGCAGGAGATGCCTACATGGGAGCCCTGGCTGGCTACCTCACCAAGTGCCTGAACGGAGGAAATCCCCGCTGGGAGGACATGAAGCGCGGCGTAGCCATTGCCACCGTAGTGGCCGCCGCCGTGTGCGAGAAATTCGGCACCATCTCGCTCTTCGCTCTTGGTATTCATGAGCTTGCCCGCCGCATTGCAGCCTTCCAGGAAATGACCAACTGGGAGTAAAACGCCCCGGATTCAAGGACACTTGAAATCACCACAGAGAACGAATACCATTTCATCCCCCTCCTCATGCAAAAACTTTCAAACACAGTACTTTCGATACTGATTGCCTGCGCATGCAGTGCGCTGCATGCCAATGAGGCCACCGCCCCGGCTGCACCGGCCACGGCAGAAGCAGCCACTCCGGAGCATCCGTTTTTCCGCACATCCTTATACCCGGAGTGGTCCAGGATGACGCGGCAGCAGGCTATGACGGATATCAAGGCGGCGCTGAATGAAGCCAGGGAACGGCTGGGCGCTATCGCCGCAGTGACACCGGATACGGCAACTTTTGAGAACACCTTTCTGGCCTGGTACAAAGCAGATGAAAACATGAAGCAGCTGACCAATTACCTGAGCCACCTGCAATTAGCCACTGGAGCCCCGGCCATTCAACACATGATGTATGATGTGCATGGCGAGATTATGAGCTTCAAGGCCGAAGGTTTGCACGCTCAGCGCATTGCAGAGGTGCTGCGCCATGCCGGGCAAGCCCCCTGGGTTGCGCAACTCAGTCCGGCAAAACAACGTTTTATACAACAGACCCTTGCCAGCATGCGTAATAGCGGGCTTTGCCTTACCACCCCGCAACAGGAACGCAAAGCGGCCATTGAGGCAGAACTTTCCCAGCTTGGTTACCGTTTCTCTCAGTATGTGAAGCAGGCTCCGCAAATGTGGAAACTGCTCATTACCGACCCGGCAGAGCTGGAAGGAATGCCGGAACAGTGGATGAAAGCAGCCGAGGCTGCTGCTGTTGCGGGTGGTTACCAGGAAAAACCTGCATGGATGGTCAACCTGACCACCGCGCCGGCATCTGCAGTACTGCGCTATTGCAAGGTTGAGAAAACCCGGCAGAAATGCTGGCTGGGCACGGTCTCAGTCGGCACGCCCCTCACGCTTGATACAGAACCCATTATTGCCCGCATTCTGGAGTTACGTCATGAACTGGCCACTCTGCTGGGCTACTCAGATTATGCAGATATGCAGGCTGCTCAGCGTATGATGGGCAGCGGCAAGAGAGCTCTGGCGTTTGTAGATGAAATGCTGCAGCAAAGTAAACCAGCATGGGATGCGTATGTGGCCGCCGAAATGAAGCGATTCTCTCAGGCTACCGGGCAGAATCTTACCGCGGTGAATCCCTGGGATGTGAATTACCTGAACATGCACCTTCCGCCCAAACGCAGTAAATTCAACGTAAACGTCATTACCCCGTATCTCCAGACACCCAAGGTACTGACAGGACTCATGGACATATGGTCCGGCCTGCTGGGTGTGAAGTTTAAAGAACTATCCACCATCTGCCTCACCTCCGGCGAAAAAGCGCCCGCCGGTTATGTGGAGACCTGGCACCCGGATGTGCGATGCTTTGCGGTGAAGGATACTGCCACAGGCCACCACCTCGGCTCCTTCTATCTGGATATCTACACCCGTCCGGGCAAAAGGCCCCAGGCCTGGTGTCTGCCTCTGAGGGATGGCGAACCGGCAGCAGATGGTGGCCCGGGGGAACCGCACCTGGCTGCGCTCATGGCAAACTTTTCACCACCGGTAGCTGGGCGCCCCCACCTCATGAACCACGGGGAGCTTTATATGCTCTTCCACGAGTTCGGGCATATGATGCACATGATGCTGGGGCACGGTGAGCTGCGCGCCCACTGCACAGCGGAAATAGAGCGTGATTTTGTGGAAATGCCCAGCCAGCTGCAGGAAAGCTGGATATGGGAACCCGCTGCGCTGGCCACCTTCACCAGCCATTATCAGACCGGAGAGCCCCTGCCCGCCGTCCTTGCCGAACAACTGGCCGCCTCGCGCGGCTCCAATCCCATTGAAATGCACATGCGCATGCTGCTCACCAGCAAACTGGATCTGGAGCTGCACATGCACTATCATGATAAATACAAGGGCCGCCAGCTGGATGAAGTATGCCGGGAGATTCTGGCTCCCTGGCTCTTCCCCTACACCATGCAGCCCCCCAGCGAAATGCGGACACTGACCCATTGCATGACTGATGGCTACGCTGCCGCCCTGTACACATACAAATGGTCGGAAATGCTGGCAGCCGATGCCATGCAGCGCTTTCAGCGGGAGGGCATACTTAATCCTGCCACCGGAGCTGATTACCGGCGCTGCATCCTGGAGCAAGGCAGCAGCATACCGGCCATGCAGCAAATCCGGGATTTCCTGGGCCGGGAGCCAGAACCGGATGCACTCATCCAGCGCTACACCAAACCGTAAGTTATCGTAAGCCCGGTGTAGGCTTTTACTCCTTTTACCGGCAGATTTTACTGTGCAAGAAAATTTGCCAGAGGTAGCAAATTTACTTGCCATGGCATGAGAATCTGTGGCATCATGTCAACTGCAGGAAATTTCTTTCGTCCATATAGTTTTCCTAACCTTACTACAACAATGAAGTATCTCCCCATTGCAGGTTTGATGTGGGCCGCAGGAACAGCGGTCTTTGGCGCCCCGGAATTACCCAGGTATGGCGTAGTGCTGGAGGTCTGGGACAATGTGCAGGGAGAAAAAGTAAAGGAGGTAGCCGAAGTCAGCCACAGGCGACCGGCCAATTCCGTTTACATCAAGAACCGCATCGATGATTGCGCCACCGGTAAGGACCACTTTGCCGCACGCTACTCAGCCTGGCTCACTGCGCCGGAAACCGGGGAGTATACCTTTTACCTGGCGGCAGATGATTCAGCAGAGCTGCTGCTGAGCACCACGGAGAAGGACTGCGATTTGAAAAAGCTCTGCGAAGTGCCGTACTACATGCCCCGCCACCACTTTGCCCCCGGCAGGAGCTCGGCTAAGGTGAAGCTGGAAAAAGGTAGAAAATACGCACTGGCCGTGCATTTCAAGGATGCAGTGAAGGATGACCACGTGGCCCTGGCCTGGGAGGGTCCGGGAATCCCGAAATCCATTATCGACACCGCCTGGCTCACGCCCCGTATGGCTCCCGGGCTCGAGAAGATATGGGAGCAGACCATCATTCGCGAGGTAAAGGGTAAGGGGCTGATAAACAAGTTGCTCAGTCTTTCCGAAGCTGAAGCAAATGACTGGGTGATGAGTCTTTCCAAGGATGATATGCCGGTGATGATGGAGGCACTGCAAACTATCCTTGGTGACCTGCAGAGCAAGGGCGATGAAGCCTTGCGTGACGGGCTGCGAGACTTCGCCAAGGTGGCGCAGGGCATTAACGCCTCCGCAGCATCTCCGGTATATCACCCAGTGGCCCGGCAGTTGCTCTTCATGGAAGAAGCCTGGCTGAAATCGCTCACAACGGAGGAGCTTTCCCGGCTCGGCGCACACCGCATGGCTGAGACACTCGGTAAAATTGCGCCCGGAGCCACCCCCTGCAAGCTCACGCAGAAACTGAACTCCGCCGGCGACAAGTGGCGGGAGGAATATGTATCCCTCGGTCTGTATGCCGCACCAGGAAAGCCTGTAACCGTCAGCATTCCCAGGGAACTTGCCGGCAAGGGACTGGAGGTTCAGGTGGGCCACCACTTCCCCGAAAAGCATCTGCCGCTCATCAGCATGCCGGGAACTTCCCGCTGGTTCAAGCTAAACAAGGAAAATACCACCCTGGTGAGTCCGCACGGCGGCATCATGCTGCTCATGGTGCCCAAGGGAGTAGAAATGAAGAACACTCCCGTCTGCATTGACGGAGCACTCCAGGCCCCGCGATTCATCCTGGGGCAGCATACAGATGAGGAGTGGAAGGAACTGCGCAAGGCCCCTGCCCCCTGGGGCGAACTGGTAAGCGAGCACCTGGTGCTGTTGGTGCCGCGCGACCTGCTGCAGAAACTGGATAATCCCACTGCGCTCATGACCTGGTGGAATGAGAACAACCGCGACCTGGAGGATTTCTATGCCTACTATCCCAAGGTTCCCTTCCGCATGCACTCCGGGCTCTATGCCGAGGAAGGTCTATCCTACTGGCCGCTGCACTGGGATGTGCAGAATGTGCCCAATCTGCTGGATCTGGAGGCCATGAAGGCCACAAACTCCGCACTTTTCCTGCACGAACACGGGCACCACTGCGATTTCTGGGAAATGGAGCTCTCCTTCTGGGCTGAATCCACCACCAACTGGGGCGGATACTACCTGAAGGCCCGCGAAGGCATGGCCTTCGACTGGAAAGATTCTCACGACCTGCACCTGCGCAACCTCTTTGACCCGAAGAACAAGGGCATGCTGGAAATCATGGAGGAAAAATGGTACAAGGTCAGCAACAAGGGCACACACCACTGGTCCTACCCCATCACTTCCATGATGATTGCCTATGCCGAGGACTTCGGCTGGAGCTGCGTAAGAACGGCTATCAAGCGCCTGCGCGACCAGAATGACCTGCTGAACAAGGCTGATTTCATCGGTACGCATGACTACGACCAGGCCAAGATTGACCGCTATCTGATTGCCCTCTCCGAGGCTGCCGGGCGCGATGTACGCCCCTATTTTGCGCATTTCAAGCTCTTCCCCTCCAGTGGCACAGTGGTGTATCTGGATAAACAGAAGCTGCCGAAGTGGGACGCAACCTACTGGGTACAGCCCAAGCAGACAAGCACCAGCAAGAACACCCCGCTCACCCTCCCCTGCGGCGCAGCAGAACTGCTGAGCCATGCCAAGGGCTCCGGTATCCGCTGGCAGAAGAATACAGCCAAAGGAGGCAAGGTCGAGTACCTTCCCAAGGGCGAGGCCA
>JAZLDD010000046.1:0-35443 GCA_045614585.1 Akkermansia sp.
CGGATAATCATCGGGTAGTTGCCTACCACATTCTTGGCGATATCCCAGGCCTCGGTCATATTGTGGGCCACGCCGCTGGCCGGCAGGTCCAGACCGATGCGCATCATCGCATCCTTGAAGCTCTGGCGGTCCTCACCCTTGTCGATGGCTTCGGCATCAGCACCAATCATGCGGACGCCGTATTTCTCCAGCGTGCCGGCCTTGTGCAGGGCCATGGCGCAGTTCAGTGCCGTCTGGCCACCCAGGGTCGGCAGCATGGCGTCCGGCCGCTCGCGGGCAATGATTTTTTCTACATATTCGGGCGTAATCGGTTCCACATAAGTGCGTGGTGCCGTCTCAGGGTCGGTCATGATGGTTGCCGGATTGGAATTCACCAGCACCACTTCATATCCTTCCTGTTTCAGTGCCTTACAGGCTTGAGTACCGGAGTAGTCAAACTCACACCCCTGACCGATAACAATGGGGCCCGAGCCAATGACGAGAATCTTCTTGATAGATGTGTCTTTAGGCATGGTCAGTGTAAACTTGCAGATATATGCCACAGCTCAACCTAAAATGCAAGACTTATTTGCTATCAGAATCAAAAAAAATGCGCTCGCGCGCGTATGGGGCCATGAAAGCTGGTTCATGGCCTGGCAACCGGAAGAAAAGTCCGGTGAATCCCCCGATGCGTGCAGCCCCCTGTCTGGTAATGCAGCTTCATCTGCCATATACGTTGGTCAGGCATGCACATTTTGTGAAATCCTGGTCTTCATTTCCTCAAAATTATCGGAATGGTGCGATATTTAAACTTTTTTGCTTGTCAGTGGGGGGGGATTTGGGTAGTATGGCATAGTAGTACTCTGGGTGGACTGTCTCTACCCGGCCACGAATCAGTTTTCACTTACAAATCCGTTTATATGAAATTACATCTCCCTAAATTGCTTCGAAATGCTGTCATAGCATGTGTGACAATGGTTACCGGTGTTACCACGACTACAGTGGGCACGGCAACGTTGGTCGGAGGAATTGTAACTGTATCTCTTTCTTTTCAGCATGCTCAGGCAGCCTATGCCACCAATGAGGATGGGACCGTGGGCACATTCAGTGGTGGTGGTAACGGGTCGATAGACCTGAAATCATTGTCCGATGATGCGACTCTGACCACAGTTATATTTGACATGGCAGAAGTATCAGGGTCTTCCAACTGGATGAGTCTGAGCAATAATAGAACAGCCGTCCTTACCAAGAAGGCACAGATAGGTACAGATGATACAAGCAGAGGATTTATCTGGAATGCGGCCAGTGCCAATACGGACCAGGGTTTTGCCGGAGAAGTAGTGGGCAGCGGTATTTTTGCTTATAGAGCTGAGGACTACAACAACAAATTCCGTATCAACGGTGATGCAAGTAAGTTCACTGGTGATATGGAACTGGCAGCTTTTCACAATGATGGTGGGTCATATTCAGACTTCCAGCTGATGTTTGGCAATGGATCAGCCAATCCTGCCGGTGATGAAACGGGAGGTGTGGCCGGCACGGGCGATATCATTTTCAAGACAACGCATAACAAACTGGTTTTCAACTACACAGATAACAGTAGTTTTTATGTGACCAACAACATTCTGGTAGAAGAGGGTGCCACCTCGAAGGTCACTATTGAAAAGGGTGATGCCGTTTTCACCAAGGATGTTGCAATCCACACGCTTATCACCTCCTCGGCATTGACGGATGTGACATTTGCCGGCAATGCTACACTTGGTGCAGCAGGCCTGACCAACAGCATCACCTCTGCTGTCACGGTGGCAGAAGGCGGCTCTCTCACGCTCTGTGGAACCATATCACTTGCTACACCAATCACGAATAATGGCGTTCTGACCTTTGCGCAGGACATCGTAATTGATTTATCGAATCTTGCAGTTGGTGAAGATGGTGTATACACCATTTTCAGTGGCGAAGAGTCATCCTCATTTGCCGGGCTGACCAGTGCAAACATAACAGGTGTATCACTCACCGGTAAGGACGTGATATTTGATTCGACCGGCAAAATCTCCTTTACCCGTCTGGCTGGTATGCTTGAGTTCAGTGGCGGCGAGCTCCTCTGGGATACAACCAGTGCTTCATTTACCGAAGAAGAGGTATTCGAAGATGGCAAGAGTGTGGCCTTCATGGGTGATTCAGAGGTGACACTTGCTGAGAATATCGATGCTGAATTTGTTGAAATAGCAGAGGATGCCACTGTATCACTCACCGGTAAGGGGTATACACTGAATTCCCCCGCTGTTTCCGTGCTGGGTACATTGGTGCTGAATGATGCGGCTCTTAACTACGAAAGCCGCCTGATGGGGGATGGTGTGGTTTCCATCGCCTATGATATGACGACCTCTGCAGATACCTTTGCCGAATTTACCGGCAATGTTGAAATAGCAGAAGATACCACGGTAACCATAGGGGAAGCCAACACCTTTGGTGTTGACTATGCAGCAAACCCCGACCGCCAGGTAGTCGTAAAGAACAACGCGGTGCTGGATTTGAACGGCCTTGGCGATTTCTACTATAAGGTGGCACTGGAAGAAGGTGCAACCCTCGCCAATAACAGTGAAAAGGCCATATCAACTGGCTTAAGAAAACTTCCGGTCATTGTACTGAATGGAGATGCAACGGTTCACGCTGTTGGAGAATTCGGGCTTGTAGGTGCCGGCCATGGTGATACAACCCTGAATCTTGCCGGTCACACCCTGACCAAAACCGGCGCAGGCGTATTCCACCTGGTCAACACCGATATATCCGCCGGCACGATTTACGTGCAGGAAGGCACACTTCTCACCTCGACCAGCAATTCCACCTTTGCAGATAACAGCAAGGTTGTTGTAGGGGAGGGCGCTGTTTTCGAAGCCGGAAATGCCAGCGATTATACCCGCCTGACCCTCGAACTGGAGGATGGGGCCACATTCAATTACCGCACTGGAACCAACAGCAACTTCAAGGCACTCAATACCGGTGAGGCCACGATATCTGCCGCAACTGCTGCCAATCTGAACATGACCATTACAGGTGCATCAGTTTCCACCGGGGTACTCACAAAGGAAAACAGCGGCGGCCTGGTATATAATGGTTCCGTAACCCTGCAGCAGGGTATGAATATCGTTGCAGGCTCTGTGACATTCAATAGTTCCGTATTGTTGTCCGGTGTGCTGAAGCTGGATGATGGCGCCTCTTTGAACATTGGCAATAACGGGTCGGTCAAACTGGCTCTTTCCTTGATGGAGAATGATACCGAAGGTGAGCAGGAGATTCCGACGGAGAATGGCCTTGTGTCAATGGCTCCCATACAGGTGCTGGATAAAGCCGAATCTGCTACAACGAACCTGAGCTCGGTATCGTTTGGTGAAAAGACGTATCTGGTTGATTCCAGTGGATACATTTCCGGAGCAAAGGTCTTCTATGTTGTGGAGGCAGAAAACGCGGTGACAATAGGCGGCGAGAATCCGACCGACGGCGTTGAGAATGCTTCAGGAATCTACGTGGGCGAAAACGGAACGCTGATTTACGCAGGTGGGTATTCAGGTGTTCTGAACGCCGGCCATGTCACCGGTAATGGTACTGTGGAGGTGAACTTCTCCACAAGTAACCATGAGCAGGCATTGAAGATGGATGCTTTCACCGGTACTATCAAGGTGACGGGCAAATCTAATCTTGTCAATTACAGTATCAATTCTGATGCGGTTCTGCAGCTTGTTTCCGGTGAGCACTGGAGCAATGGTGGCACATTGAATCTGGATCTGCAGCTTTCTGAGACCAAGGGCGCCTATATCTTCCGAAATAGCGCTACGATGACTCTCAATGGTAAGCTCACTGGCCAGTTTATGGATATCTGCACGGGTGATAGTGGTGGCAGTACTATCATCCTGACCAATTCCGAAAATGAAATCGGGAATATCTCGGTCGGTAACGAAGGGCGTACAGCTCACCTCATCATTGCTGCCGATATGAGCTTTGGTTCCCTCAGTGCTCCCAAGGTGGATTCCACGGTTAAACTGCAAGATGGTCTCACGTTGACTCTGGGTGAGAATGCAGCATATTCCAACTCCACTATCAGAAACCTGCATCTTGGTGCTACAAGCGGCACATTGAATATTGCTGAACAGACAGAGACAGAAGTGACTGCAGTCGTTGGTACGGGCAAGCTGATTAAAGATGGCGCCGGCACCTTGAAGATTAAGAACACAATCATTACCGATGTTGTTGAAGTGAAAGCTGGTGTGCTGGAGCTTGCGTCCAGTGATCCGGCTCTTGCCAGCACAAAGGCTGCTCTGAATATAGAATCCGGAGCTGCCGTGCAGACAGCAACCTCGCTCTCAGTGGCAACACTCGAGAACGCCGGCACCATCGAAGTGAATGGTGCGCTCATGGGTGATATCACCAACTCCGGTACATTGAAGGCGGAAACCATCAACGGCATCGCCGTAGGTAAAGGTTCCTTTATTTCAACCGGCGGTTCCATCGAGCTTGACGGGGACATAACCACCGCTGAAATCAATATCTCCGGAACAGAGCTGAAAGGCAGCATCAGTGCAGCTGGTGCAGTAATCGGTGAAGGCGTCAGCATCACCGGTGAAGTTACCCTTGAAGGTGCAGTTCTCAATGGAGCCATAGCAAATGAAGGCACATTGACCCTGACCGGCATCACCACTCTGGGTATGGAAGGTGTGCTCAATAAAGCAAATGTCGTCTACGAGGCTGGTCAGAATGCCCGCAATGGTTATGCCTTGTATGCTACGGAATATGAGGTTCTGAGCAGCGGTGTCCTGTCGCCGGATTCCACGTTTACCTGGCAGATCGGAGATGAACTGTACAGTCAGGACCTCGTAAACGGAAAAGTCGTCACACGTGATATAGATTACACCACGTACTGGATCCAGCTTGGCACGGAGAAGGTTACAAGCGTGAGCGCATTTGAGGCTACCACCAAGGTGGCACTCAATGGTGGCACTCTTGAATTTGACGATGATTGGGACAAGGACGTGGAGGTAATGCAGAACGGTGGCTACATTAATCTTGTAGAGAACAGAACCTTCAGTAAGAGCCAGTTGAGCGGTGAAGGCGTGGCCACATTGCAAGGTGATTCCACCTGTGCGTTCAATATTGGTACCGATCTGGAACTGGGCAGCAATATCAAACTGGCAGACACCTGGGCAGGCAAGGTAGTAACCGAGGTATCGCAGATAACCGAAGATACAAGCCTGGAGCTGGGTGACAGAGTGGAGTTTGCCGCCGATACACTGACTCTGGGAGCCAAACTGACCCAGGCGGGAGAACTGATACTTGGTCGAGAGCTGACATTCTCCACCTTTGATGCTTCCGTGACTGCCGATACGCTCCTCCACCGGGGTGAAGCTCTGAGCATTGGTCTGGATACTTCTGCACTGACTGATGCAACAATAATCGATGTGGATTTGATTACGCTGACCACAGCAACCCCGATCAAGTTGATGTACTTTGAAACGGAGATTATCGCCGGTGGAGTACCTGTGCTTGAGAATGTTGGCAAGGACGGACTGTATAATGCATATCTCAGCTGGGACGGCAGCAACCTGAATCTCCGGACCGATCTGCGGGATGGTGTCATTGTCTGGAATGATGCAGAACCCGGATTCGGTGCGGAGCAGGAATGGGATGCCACAGCTACAGCCGGTATGGATGCCGCATTCCTCGGCGCAGGCACCGGCAGTGTGGTAGAAGTTACCGGCGGTGAAGCATCCGTCAAGGATATCGTCATTTCCAATCACACAGATGGCGATGCGAAGGAATATACCTTCACGGGCGATTCCATCCATGCTACCGGTAATCTGGATGTCAGCCATGGTGCATCACTGGTGGTTTCCAATGAGCTCGTGGTTGATGGAGATGCCGCGGTGGTTGATGGCGGCACCCTCAGAATTGAGGGTGAGGGAGCCAGCCTGAGCGTAGGTGGCGCTATCGCTTCCGCTGAAAGTACAATATCAGTTGCTGAAGGAACCGGCTTGACAGCTGGTGATATCACTGCTGCAGCCGGATTGGACAACAGCGGTACAGTGACTGTGACTAATGGGATTGTGGCATATGACCTGACCAACAGCGGCACCCTTTCCACTGGTTCTCTGCAGGTTGTGGACCTGAAGAATACAGCTGAATTCAATGCCGGTGAAATTGAGGCCTCAACTGTGGTGAACAGCGGAGATATCGTGGTGAGCGGCATGCTCAAAGCAGGAGCGGCGGCTGCGGCTTCTGCCACTGCCGGTACACCCGAGAACGGTGAAATCCAGAATACCGGTAACATGACTGTAGGCGGCGTGAGTGCCACCAGATTCACCATGACCGGTGGTACTCTGGAAATCACGACCGATGAAGGCTTCAGAGCCGGTAGTGTAGAGATAACCGGCGGTACCCTCGTAGCAAATACCATTGACTGGGGTATTGATGGCGCCACTCTGGGTGCTGTGGAGATTGAAGGTACAGAGATTATCAAGCTGAGCAACGCTACGCTGACGGATAGCCTGAACAATGAGGGTAATCTGAAGCTCAGCGGCACGATTGATATCACCGCTCTTACCCCCGTGAGCGGTGAGCAGGATATGTTCACCGATCTCGACGGCAGCAGAAGCGAAACCGGCAATGGTTATGATTCGTCCATCCGCGAATATCAGGTTGTGACGGGTAATGGTGCAATCGATGGCAATCAGGCCAGCTGGATAAATAATGGTACCGAAATTACTGATTTTGAGTTCATTGATGGCCTGTTAACAGAGAAGGTGACCCTCACTATGGATACATACCATGTGAATACCGGTATGGAGTATACTGAGGAAACCAGCGCTGCCATGTCTGAAAATGAGACTAAGAACATACTTGCTCAAGGTGGCACACTGGATATCAAGGCCGCTATGGCCCAGAAGCTTACAGTGAATGGCGCCACGGTGAATGCCAATGCTGCACTGGAGAATGAGGTGATTCTGAACTCCGGCAAGCTGTATGCCAATGCCCAGGTGGCTGAGAAAGTAACACTGAATGCCGGTGAGCTTTATGTCAATTCCTCCATCAACGGGGTCATGGCCAATGGCGGTACCATTCATATCGGCAGCGGTGCGAGGGATGAAGTGAAGGTAAGCGGCAGCAATGTCACCATTAACGGTGGCAATGGCTATGCCCGCCTGGCCATTAGCAGCGGAGTCACAGCTGAGCTGGATATGGTTTCCACCATAGTGAACGTTGATTCCACCGGAGTGACCCTGAATGGTACACTGAGCGATGGTAAGCTTGCCGTGACAGAAGGTGCATCCATTTCCGGCAGCCTGGATATGGATAACAGCTCCACGCTGAGCGTCACCGTGACGAAGACCGGTACCGTTCTCACCAAGGATGAAATCAACCGCATTGAGACACAGGGTATCGTAAGTCTTGATCAGATTGGCAACGTGGCCGATATCGAGCTGATTGGCGCCGGTGTATACGACAAGTATTTCTCCGACTGGACCGTGAAACAGGATGCCAGCGGTAAGAATGTGGTGGCAGCCTCCGGTATCAACAGAAGCTACTACACCGGAAAGGCCGGTGCAGAACTGAGCACCAATGGTGCTGTGGGTCTGGCTATGGCTGATGATGCGCTGGTATACCTGAACTCACAGACGAACAAGGCCAGTGCCCTGGGTGCTGCGCTCAGCATGCTCGATGCTGCTGAAGGTAAGAGCGCCGATGAGCTGGGTGCCAACCTGGCCGGTGCCAGCACCGCAGTGCTGGGCATGGCCACCGCAGGTGACATTGACCGCCAGCTGCAGGCTATCCGCAACCGCACCACCACCATGGGCGTGAACCAGGGCGTGACCAATCATGACATGCCTTACTACAACGCCTGGATCAATGCTGAGGGTGACCTGGCAGAACTTGGTGATAACGGCACAGAAAGCGGCTACAAACTCAACAGCTGGGGTGGTACCGTGGGCTTCGATGTCGATTTGAGCCCGGGCTTCACAGCCGGTCTGGCACTGACCGCCATGTATGGTGATCTGGATACCACCGGTGCAGATAAGGCCACCGGCAGCATCGATACCTACTACCTGACCGCCTTTGCCCGCTACGCACCGAGCGCCTGGACCCACACCTTCGTGGGCACCATCGGCATGTCCGATATCAGCCTCGACCGCACCGTGGGCGGCATGGATATCAGCGGTGAGACCAGCGGCACAAGCTTCGGCTTCCTGTATGAAGTGGGCCGCGTGTTCGCACTGGATGAAGATGGTGAAGCCTGCCTGCAGCCGGTGTTCAACGTGACCTGGAAGCACACCACAGTAGATTCCTACACCGAAGAAGGCACCGATGCCGCTCTCGAGGTGGATGAGCAGACGGTAGATACCCTGAGCTTCGGCCTGGGTGCCCGCTTGCAGTCGGTAGTGGGTGAAAGCACCTACAACCGCACCAGCATCCTCGATGCCCGCGTGCTGGCCAAGTTTGATGTGGGTGACCGCAGCAGCAGCACCGATGTGACACTGGGTGCCCTCAAGGACATTACTGAACCCCAGAGCGTGGAAAGCACGGAGATGGGAGCCTTCGGTCTGGAAGCCGGTGTTGGTCTGACCATTCCTGTGGGTCAGGAGGGCAGCAGCATCTTCATGGATGCCTCCGTGGAGCTGCGTTCCGACTACACGAACGTGAACGGCACGGTAGGTTACCGCGTGAACTTCTGATCTGAAATCAGAAAAGATACCTTCAGAAGACCCGGGCTTGTCCCGGGTCTTCTTGTTGTAAAGCCCTGTGTAGAAGACGGAAATTGGCTGTTTCCCATAACCCTTTCTGTATGTAATTTTCATTGATAATCTGCCGGATTCAGGCGTTCTGCAGCCGTTGTAAAAAAATGCAGGGAAACACTTTTTTTGCTTGTCATGAATGACCGATTTGGGTAGTATGAGAAAGTAGTACTCTGGGTGGACTGTCTCTACCCTGCCGTATCAGTTTTCACTTACAAATCAGATCTTATGAAATTACATCTCCCGAAATTACTTTACACAGCACTTCTGTCAACGTTTGCTGTTGTTGCTCAGAGTGCAGTGGCAGCGACAGTGACAGCGTGGGAAACCCCCTATTACTCTGGTTCTTATTTTACGTGGACCGGTGGAGCAGCTGAGGGAGCTGCCTGGGACGCTGCTGCAAACTGGGTGAACGATCAAGGCGCTGCGACAACGCCCAGCCGTGTTGGTGGCAAGGGCTATGTAATGGTGTTTGGTGATAATGTAAACGTCGATGCAAAAAACCTGGGTCATGGAAAAGACACATCAGATGGTGGTGGTATCATCGTAGGCAACAATTCTGTTGTAACATGCGGTCTCGGCAGCTGGGCTGGTTATATTCAGGTGGGTGAAAACTCCGTGCTTACCACAAAATGGAACCAGCAGCAGAAGGGCTATTCCGGTGCCGATAGCAGCAAGAAGGCTACGAACGCGGTATTCTATGTGGATGGCACCCTGATTCTGGACCAGACGAATGCCAGAATCAGTGATGGTGATGAAGGTTCCCGAAAATTCCATATCGGCAAAAAAGGCTTTATAAACTTTTCTAAGGTAACCTCGATAGAAGAAAGAGCAAACAGCACCCTGGATGTGGAAGTGGTGCTGGAGGTTGGCGGTGGCGCAAAGGCATACAAGAACCGCCGCGCTCAGCTTACCAATACAACGCGTCAGATTTTCTCCACCGGGGCGAATTTCGAAGGTAAGTTTGATAGTTTCCGCTTCCTGTCCGAGACGGCAACACCGGGTGAGTATAATGAGATGAACGCCACGGTGAGCTATTCAGCAACCGGCATCTCTGTAACATATCAGACCCTTGCATATTCGGCGCTGACCCTGCAGGGCGGTGGTGATTTTGTCTGGTCACACGAAGGCAGTGGCTGGACGGTACAGGGCGGTATAGCTCTGGACACAACCTTCCTGAATGGCGACTCTGTGGTTATCACCAAATCGGGTACCGCAACCGTAGTGGGAGATGTAGTAGTGGCAGATTTCACGCTGAACGAAGGCGTTTCCTATGTGTTGGATGTGCAGGCAGATTCTTCCATCACCTTTGGTTCAGGCAGCGCCAGTGCATCCTGGGGAGATGAGGAACTGGTACTGACAGGTAGCGAGGGTTCATTGAAAGTATACCTGAACCATGATATACAGGAAACGGGTGATGGCCGCATCATGCTGAGTGAGGCCAGCACCATCGGTCAGGTTGTGGTGAGTGGCTCTTTTGCGTACAACCTGAATAATGAATCGGTAAGCAGTAGCTTATCCGGTTCCGATTTGCGCCTGGAGGATGGTTCTAACATCGTCATCCGCAATGGTGTGACCAATGCGGGTGCCGTGGATGCGGAGATTGGCGATATTCTTGTGGATGGCAACGCCACGCTCAATGTCTACGCCGCTGCCGATGCCACCATCAATGATAAGATAAAGGGTGAGGGCACCCTGGATAAGGTGGATGAAGGCGCAGTCACCTTTGCCGGCGGTCTGGAGCTGAACAAGCTCGATATCAGCGCTGGTAAAGCTACCATCGTTTGCGATGCCGAGCTGAACAGCCTTACAGTGGGAAGCTCTCTGAATCTGAACGACGGCGAAGTAACCACCGGGCAGCTCAAGGGTGGCGATGGCGGAGCATCCGTGATCAATATCAACCAGGGTGCCACATTGAACGTAACCGGAACCACGGGGCATGATGCGAATACTTCGTTGCAGGTGGCTCAATCGGCAAACGGTGGCACGCTGAACCTCAACGGCGGCACGCTGAATGCCGAAGGAGCCCAGATGTTCCTTTCCTGGGATGGCACGGGTACTTTCAATGCCATGAAGGGTGTGGCCAATATCAACGGTATCAATGCCTGGGCAAATGGCAACGGCAACTTCAAGGGTGTGTTCAACCTGGGCAGCGGTGATGATGGCTCAGCCCGCGTCAACCTGGGTGAAGCCGGCATGAAGCACATGGAATCGGATTCTGTTTCGATTAATCTGGGTGCCGGTACTCTGGGCAGCTATGCAGATTGGTCCATTATCGCTTCAAGCGAAACCGCTGTGGGTATATTCATCAATCTGACCTCCACCCAGCAGGGAACAACGATTGATACGCTGGATTCAAAGGATAACGTGACCGCCCATACTGTTACATTCCAGAATGGCCTGAGTGGCAACGGCAAGCTGGTGAAGACAGGCGCCGGCACACTGGTGCTGAATGGTGCGGCTCACGAGGACTTTACCGGTTCGATAGTGCTGGAACAAGGCGATTTAATTATCAAAGACGAGACTATCATCGGCGGTGGTAAGTTGCTGATAGGCCGTGGCAATACCGTGACTCTGGAGAAGCAGCTGGGCGTCATTCCTGGGTACTATATGCTTGTCGATAGCACCCTGGGTGTGTTTGGCAATGGCGGTGAAGTCGCCACACTGGATGGTGAGCTCATCTTTGGCGGTGGCACTCTGAGCTTCGATGAATTAAGCTCCACGCAGGCATCGCTTGCTGTTACCGGTACGATTACACTGGTACCCGAGCTTGTATCCAGCATCGAGTGGGACGGCACCGGCATGACAGATGATGTCAATACGGAATACCAGATTATCGGCAACACCGGTCTGGAAGCCGGCGAAACGAACTCATTTGTGCTTTCCGGTGTGCTTGCAGACGAATATAAAGGCAGTTTCAAGATTACGGAAGATGGCACCCTGGTGATGACCGTTGCAGAGCGCACAGATGTGTGCACCTGGGATCAAGGCGTGTGGGATACCGTTTCCTCATCCTGGACTCAGGAGGGAACGCCGGTTGCGTATCTGGATGGCGAAATGGTGCATTTCACAGATGATGCAAGCGACAAGACCGTGACCATTGAAGAAGGTGTTACGGTGACACCCTCGCGTATTGTAATCAAAGGCCAGGATTATATCTTCACCGGTGCCGGCTCCATTGCCGGTACAGGTTCCATGCGTGTGGCAAACGGTGCCAGCGTCACCATAGAAAATGCCAACTCCTACACGGGAGGTACAGAAATTGCGGATGGTGCCGTTGTGACCATCAAGAATTCCTCTGCTCTGGGTCATGCAGCGCATGTAACCGAAACCCGCGAGCTGGGAGCTATTTCCGGCGAAGGTACCCTGGTGATAGATGCAGGCGATTCGGAGCTGGTCATCGCCAGAGAGAACGCAGCCCAGTTTACAGGTACACTGCAGATCAAGAGCGGTTCGCTGTATGCCGGTCAGGTGAGCGATAGTGAGACCGGCGCCAACGCCGCCTTGCGTGCATCCGACATTCTGGTGGAAGCGGGTGCTGCATTCTACGCGAATTTCGGCCAGGGCTCACTGGCAGATGGCTTCGGTTTTGCCAAGGTGGTGAACTCTGATATCGTTCTTGAGTCCGGTGCCACGCTTGGTTCCAAGGATGGCTGTGTTGAATACACCGGCAATGTGCACTTCAATGCGCAGGATGCAACAGCCGGCACACTGGCTTATGAGGCAGAAGGTGCAACCGGGCTCCATATCCAGTCTGAAGAATTCATCAACTTCAGCGGTGTGGTTGAAGGTTCCGGTGAGGTTCAGTTCACCTCTGATTCCGCCGGCAGCTATATTGCTCTTTCCAATGGCAGCAATACTTTCAACGGCACGTATGCAGTCAATTCCGAGGGCGCCGGTATCGTGATTTGCACTGATTCTGCCGCGAAAGACGCCGGAATCAAGCTGAATGCAGAAGGTGCTTACCTCCGCGTGCAGACAGGAGATGCAACCATCGTATCTCTGAATGGTGATTCCGCCGGAGCTCTGGTGTATAACACGCACACGAGCGCATCCACGCTCACCGTATTCACCGGTACATACGCCGGTGCTATCAAGGATTCCACGGAAGGCATCGAAGCCGGTCGCTCACTGAGCCTGGTCAAGCAGGGTAGTGAAACACTGACTCTTTCCGGTGCCATGCAGTACTCCGGCGTCACCCGGGTGGAGGAAGGCACACTGGCCTTTGCCGGCACAGAGCCGCTGACTCTTGCCAGCATTGCAATCAATGCCACGGCAAAGATGACGACAGATTCTGCACTCACTCTTGCGGCAGGCGCTTCGCTGGCCTATGATATGGAATCTGCAGTAGCAGATGACGAGGCAGGAATCATCACCCTGAACGCAGGGGTGTTCGGCCTGTCCGGCAGCGTCTGCGCGCTCAATATCACGAATGCCGAAAACCTGGCGGACGGTGAGTACAAGCTCATCAGCTGGACTGAGCTGAACTCCGAGCTTTCCATAGATAAGTTTGATATCACCGGCGTGCCTGTCGGCAAATACGACAAATATTCCGTATCTGTGGAACGCGATGGTCTGGTGCTTAGCGTGGACTCTGCGCTCAACTATTTCTGGGCTGGTGGCGATGGTGACCTGGGCGATAGCAGCAAGTATCTGGATGGTATTCAGTTTACACCCAACAACAATGTGGTGTTTGATGCCGTGACAGATGGCAGCGCCGATATCATCACCGTGGCAGGCGATGAAGGAATCAAGAGCATTGAAATTCTGGAAGGCGGCGACTACATTTTCACCGGTGCTAAGCTTCATGCCTCCAACAAGGTGAATATAGCTGCCGGTTCCGCGGTGGATTTCCAGTCTGGCCTGCAGGTTGATAACAAGCTGGAATCCTCCGGCGCGCTGAAGTCCACCACCATCAGCGGTGAGGGCGATGTGTATATCTCCGGCGGTTCTCTCGAACTGAGCGGCGAAAACGCACTGAGCAACACCGGCGATAAATATATCGGCAACACGGAACTTAAGGGTGAATGGTCCGCTGCTGGCGTGGTGCTTGAGACCGGCGTGAGCATAGGCACCGGGGCAGTTATTACGCTGACTGATACCTCGATTGGCGGTACCATGGTAAACGAGGGTACCCTCAATCTTGCCGGCAATATCAACATCACACCTTCGGCAGATTTCGAAAGCCAGCTGAAGAATGTGCAGTATTCCGATGGTGATAACGGTATCAAGTTTGCAGACGTGACCTACGTCATCGCCAATGGCAATATCACTGCGGCAGATGATACCATCTGGAGCGTGGATGGCGTGCAGAAGGGCGAGTATGCGAACGGCAGACTCCGAGTGAGAGAAGAGCAGCTGGGCACTGTATACTGGGCCAATAAAGGCACAGTAAGCTACACCACAGGCAGCCTGGGTGGTGCTACCGGTATCGTGCTCAACGGTGCAGAGATTGTTCTGAACAGCAGCCTGGAAGAATCGTTTACAGATGGTATTCAGGTACAGCGCGCCGGCAGAGTCGTGCTTTCCTCCGGGGTGACTCTGGATGCAAACCAGATTAAGGATGCCACAGTCTATACCATGGTGACTCTGGATGGTACCGGCACATATAACCTGGGCAGCAGCACGGCGATAGAAGAAGGCGTGACCCTGGCTCAGGCCTGGCGCGGTACCGTGCAGGTGGATGCCGCAGCCGTGGCGGCCGGGGCAGATGTAAGCCTGCTGGGCAACGCTGCTTCCACCATAGCGGTGAGCGGCGACCTGACACTGGGCACCGCCGAGAGCGCGGCATCACTGGTAGCAGGAAGCTCTATACTTGCTCTGGAGGGTACACTCACCTTTGCCAATACAGATTCCTTCATCAGTGCCGGCACGCTGGCGCTTGGCGAGGATTTCAACATGGCGCTGGGAGAATTCTTCGTGGATTCCAAGGATATGGAGCACACGCTCATTTCGCTCAAAACCGCTCTTTCTGCAGAAGATAAGGCCAGATTTGAGCTCGAATGGAAAGATGCCGGCTATGCCAACCTCTACAACTACGAGACCAAGTGGAGCGAAGATGGCACCACCCTGGTCCTGAAGGGTGCGCTGAATGCTCAGGAATGGGCTGAAGAAGGCAAGGATTTCGGTTCCGGCTCTGACCAGGCCTGGACCCAGGAAGGTGGCAACGTGGTATTCACCGGCAGCTGCGATGCGGCGAATCCCGAGACATCCGGCCAGGTGAATGTGGCAGCAGATGGTGTGCATGTGGAGAACGTGACTCTGGTGGTCATCGATGATTCTGCCGACCTGCAGACCACCTACACCTTCACCGGTGGCGATATCACCTCTACCGGTAAGCTGACCATAGCCAGCGGCATGACCCTGAATGTGGAGAATAACACCAGCTTTGCCGAAAGCTCCGAAGTGGCTGCAGAAAGCCAGCTGAATGTGAACGGTGGCACGGTTGTTGTGGGTTCTGATACACAGGCAGCTGACCTCCGCATTGATGGTGGCAGCCTCAGCGTGGCAGATGGCGGCACTGTTGAGGTCAAGGGTGCTCTGGAATCCACCGGTTCGTTGACCGTGGAAGCCGGTTCTGTGCTGAAAGCCCAGACCCTCAAGACAGATAGCCTCACCATCAATAAGCTGGATGCCGCTGCAACCACTATGGTGGAAGCCGGCTCCGTTTCTACCGTCAGCGAGGGTGCTACCGGCGTAAGCATCACCCTTTCGGAGGCTGCTCTTGAATCCATCGTCGTGGGTGAATACAAGCTGCTCAGCAGTGATGCCGACAGCGTGAACATGACCTGGCTCGACGATGCCAGCGAGCAGGGCATCATCAGCCTGGGTTACAATGTTGATAAGATTGCCAGACCTACTGCAGACAGCCTCTCCGCTTCTGCGGCAGCAGGTCCCATCACCGTGAACCGCAACACCAGCGGTGCCGTCACGCTCGTGCTGAGTGTCAGCGATGCAGATATCACCTGGAATGTGGGTGATAACACCGCACTGACTGATAGAAACAACAAGCTCAACGTGATGAAGGACGGTGTGCTTTTGAGCGATACCATTCTGGACAACGTGGATACAGTCAAGGTTTCCGGTACCAAGACCCTTGATATGACCGGCGTGAGCAGAGTGCAGCTCAATAATCTGACCGCCGCTGGCAGCGGTGCTCAGCTCTCCCTGCAGGGCAATGGCCGGAAAGAAGACTCCGCAGTCATTTCCATGGCTGCCGCCGGTTTCGATGGCACGCTGAACCTGAAGCTGCTGAGTGCTGAGGTGAAAGGCAAGCTGAATACCCTGGTTGCAGGTACAGATGTTGCAGCGAAGCTCGATGTGACCGACACCGATGTGGTGGTCAAGGGCAAGGATGTGACTCTCACTGGTGCTATGAATGGCGGCAACCTGATGGTGATGCTCTCTGAAGAGGCCTCCGTGGCTGCAGACAGCACCCTTGAAATCAGCGGCACAGATATCGGCGTCATCGTCAAGGAAGACGGTACCGCGCATCTGGCCGTCAACAAGGGCACGAACAGTGTCACCGTGCTCGATATGGGCGGTGTCCATGGTACTGCCGGTGATATCGTGGTGGGTCAGTACGACGAGAAGACAGATTCCTTCGTATGGTCTGATACCTATACCAAGTATTTCGTCAAGGAAACCCTGCGCCTGGAGGATGGCAAGATTGTGGCCGACCGCAACACCACCTACTATGCCGATAAGGTGACCACCGAGCTCAGCGCCAATGCAGCCGTGGGTCTGGAGATGGCCGATGCTGCTCTGGTATACGTGAACCCGAAGACAGATGGCACCAGTGCACTTGGTAACGCGCTCAGCATGCTTGAAACCGCCACCGGAGAGAGCGCAGATGAGCTGTACGCCAACCTGGCCGGTGCCAGCACCGCAGTGCTGGGTATGGCCGTTGCAGGTGATATTGACCGCCAGCTGCAGGCCATCCGCAACCGCACCACCACCATGGGTGTGAGCCAGGAAGTGGCAAATGAAGACATGCCCTATGTCAATGCCTGGATTAACGCCGAAGGTGACAGCGCCCAGCTCAGCGAGAACGGTACCGAAAGCGGCTACGACCTCAACAGCTGGGGTGGCACCGTGGGTGTGGATGTGGATCTCTCCCCGGGCTTCACAGCCGGTGTGGCTCTGACCGCCATGTATGGTGATCTGGATACCACCGGTGCAGATAAGGCCACCGGCAACATCGACACCTATTACCTGACCGCCTTTGCCCGCTACGCACCGAGCGCCTGGACCCACACCTTCGTGGCCACTATCGGTATGTCCGATATCAGCCTCGACCGCACTGTGGGCGGCATGGAGACCAGCGGCGAGACCAGCGGCACAAGCTTCGGCTTCCTGTATGAAGTGGGCCGTGTATTCTCACTGGATGAAGACGGCGAGATGTGCCTGCAGCCGGTGTTCAACGTGACCTGGAAGCACACCTCCGTGGATGCCTACACTGAAGAGGGCACCGATGCCGCCCTTGAGGTGGACGAGCAGACGGTAGATACCCTGAGCTTCGGCCTGGGTGCTCGCTTCCAGGCTGTTGTGGGCGAGAGCACCTACAACCGCACCAGTGTGCTCGAAACCCGCGTGCTGGCCAAGATGGATGTGGGTGACCGCAACAGCAGCACAGATGTGACGCTGGGTGCCCTCAAGGGAATCTCCGAAGCCCGGAGCGTGGAAAGCGCCGAGATGGGAGCCTTCGGTCTGGAAGCCGGCGCCGGCCTGACCATTCCTGTGGGTCAGGAGGGCAGCAGCATCTTCATGGATGCTTCCGTGGAGCTGCGTTCCGACTACCTGAACGTGAACGGCACGGTAGGCTACCGCGTGAACTTCTGATCTGAAATCACAAAGCATTCACAGCAGGGGACCCGGAGAAATCCGGGTCCCCTCTTTTCGTTATGCAACAATTGGGGTTTGTCTCCGGCAGGAGAATCAGGTAGAATAGGCGCGACATGTTATCGTTTGTGCGTAAGATTTTCTTTTTATCACTGGTTGCCCTTCCGCTGGTGCAGGCAGATTCTCTGTCGTATTGGGAGCGGCAGGGTATTGTGAATATCAACTTTGATGAACCCGTGGTGACCCGCACAGTGGTGGAAAACCAGTATCTGAACGGTGTGAGCGCGGCCGATAAGGGGCACGATTTGTTCAGCATCAGCGGCGATGATGCCCACAAACCCCGCGTGCTCTGGGTAGACCAGGATTGCCTGCGTATCGAACCCGCTCCCGGCACCAGTATCAGCACCGAATTCTGCCTGAAATTCAGAAATGGTGTGCGCTATCAGAGTGGCCGCCAGTTGAAGCAATATGAATACCGGTTTCACGCCCCTGCCACTCTGCTGGTGAATGAGGAGCTGCCCGATTATCCGAATGGAGCCGCGCTGGTTTCAGCCCGTCACCAGTATACGGAGGAGGCGCGCAACCTGAACCCGCAGAGCGGGGTGAGCTATACTTTCAGCCGTGTGAAGATGGATGACAAGGGAGATTTCTTCGAAACCGGCGAAACCGTCCGCGGTATGGTGGAACAGGCCCAGCTGCGCCACGGCAATAGTTACAGCGTGCTGCGCTCACTTGCCCTGCGTGGGGTAAAGTGGGAGGAGCTGCGCCAGGATATGCCCCTGCAGGGCTACGTGGTGGTGCGCCCGGAGCGCCAGCTGCCGGCAAACAGCATCTGGCGCCTTACGGCCACCCCGGTCACGGGAAGCGCTTTCCTGAAAAGTAACCTGGGCGATATTCATGTGAGTCGTTCCCTGGTGGCCACCCCGGTGCAGACTGCCGGCGGAACCGGGCAGGGCGATACCGCGAATGTGCTCGAGCTGCGCCTGAATTCCCTGGTGGATAAGGAACAGCTCAAGCGCGCATTCCGCGAGATGCGCCTCACACTCGACGGCGTGGAGACCACCCTGGCAGAAGATGGCCTGACCCGCACGGCCACAGTGAATGGCCGCGAGGTGAAGGTACGCTACCTCGGTGAACTGGAACCGCAGGAATTCACACTGAAGGCCGCTTCTCCCGAGGCCCGGGATGAGGATGAGGAACTGGTGGACGAGGAGAAGACCACCGGGCTCATGGTGCGTTATCGTCACCCCAGCGCTTCGCCCGGCATGAAGCTGGCCATTGAAACCCCCGTGCCGGTAATGGCAGAGTGTACCCTGAAAGCTGGGTTGGAAGGCGCACTGGGACTGCGCCTGGAGCAGGATTTTACCTGCCGCCTGAGCATTACCCCCATGGAGCCGCATCTCAGCACCGAAGAGATGCACTACCTGCCGCTGCAGGGTAAGCACAAGCTGGAATTGCCGGCGGTGAATGGCAGCCGGGTGCGCGCCCGCCTGCGCCATTGGAAAGTGGATGAACTGGCTCAGGCCCTGCCCAGGGTGCGCCAGCACCTGGAGCAGCAGGGGCGCCGCAGTAATCTTGTTCTGCTCAATTATGAGCGCGCCGTAGAACAGGCGCGTATCGATGCCGGGCTTGCCAGGGCAGAGGATATGCCCGCCCGCCCTGCGGAGTACGAGCGCGCCTGGGAAGTGCTGCAGAACCGCATCTTCCTGGAAGGCGCCGGCGGCCGGCTCTTTGAAACCCGGGAAATCGCTCTGCCCGGTGGGGCCAATCCGCTGGTGGGCGAATGTAAGGTAGCGCTGGATCTGGATGCCCTGTGCGGTGGGCAGATGGCACCCGGTCTGTACCTGCTGGAAATGGATTTCTACCCCTCGGAGGCGGTGGCCGCTGCTGCCCGCAATCTGGGGCTGAACCCGGATAAGATGGTGGTGCGGCGCGATACCTTCGTGACCGTATCCGACCTGGCGCTGTGTATCATAGGCGAATCAGAGGAAGGCTACCCGGCACTGGTGCTGCGGCATAGCGATGCCTCAGCGGTGGATGGCGCCCTGGCCACCTGCCTGGAAGCAGAGAACAAGAAGACCCTGCCGGTGCATGAAGGCATGGTGACCCTGCCGCACATCGGGGGCGATATTCTGCTGCAGCATGGGGATGACTACTGCGTGTTGCAGCCGGTGGGCAACCCCTGGAACCCCACCCGCATGAACACCAGGGCAGAGGGTGTGGAGCTCCGCGCCATGCTCTGGACTGATCGCAGCAACTACCGCCCCGGAGAAAAGATTTTTGTGCGCGGTTATCTGCGCGCAGTAGATGCGCTCAACCGCATTTCTCACTCCCGCCACCGCGAGCTGGAGCTGCATTTCACCGCCCCGGATGGCACCACCCTGTTCAAGCGTCTGTTCAATGTGGATGAGTATGGTGCATTCAGCCAGGAACTCACTCTGCCGGAGGGCGAGGAAGACGTCTGCGGACGTTATGAAATCCGCGTGGGCACCACCTACCCCCGCACTCTTTCCCGCTGCACGGTGAATTGCCAGGTGTTCCGCCGTGATGCCTTTACGGTGGATACCGAGGATAAGACGGAGCGGGTGGCCCCGGAGGAATTTGTGCTGAAGGTGCAGTCTCAGGATTTCAACGGCACACCGCTGAGCAGCGGCAGTGCCGTGGTGAAGCTGACCAGCGATGTGCCTGTGGAAGGTGCCCGTGAGAGCATATCCGGTGGCCGCAAACACTATGTATTGCAGCTGAAACAGCCGCTGGGGGCAGATGGCAGCACCGAATTCCGCTGCAGACTGGGTGAGCGGGGTACCAGGAGCTTTACGGTTCAGTATGAAGGCTCCGTGGTGAATGACCGCGAGGAATACCGCCGCTTCAACGGCCGTGGTGAGTACCAGCCGGCTGAGGTTGTGCCCCGCCTGGTGGAGGGCGAGCACCTGAAGCTGAGCTGCGCCTGCTGCGGCAAGGCTCCCTCCTATGGTCAGAGCGTGAAGGTGACCCTGCGCGGCACGCGCCGCACCGCCACCCCCTTGCCGAATGGTTTTGTGCTCATCCGCCTGCAGGAGGAGGAAATCTGGAGCAGCTGGGTCAATGTGAAGCCGGATACCGATATTTTCCCCCTGCCGCTGCAGGAACTCATGAAGCAGCACCGCGAGGAATTCGGTAATGAATTCAAGGTCGAGCTCATGGGGCGTGACCCCTACGGCCGCGTCTTTACCCGCGAATACATGCGCTGGGCAGGCCGCCAGCAGGAGGATGCAGTGTATTTCCGCCTCAGCAGCAGCGCAGACGGTCACCGCATGGTGCTGGAATCAGGCATGGAAGGGCAGGGTGTTCTGGTGGTCACCTGTGGCCAGCGTTCGCGCGTCATGCCCATCACTGTGCAGCAGGGGCGCCATGAGTTTGCTGCCCCCCTGCAGGCAGATGAGGGCGGCCAGGTGCAGGTGCATGCCATCCTTCCCCGCCGGAATGCAGAGACAGGTGTTATCGAGAATATTCTCACCGCCCGCACCACGCTGAATCCTCCGGCCCCGCACCGTGAGCTGCAGGTGGAGCTTCAGCTGCCGGCAGAGGCGGTGCGCCCCGGCACCCGGCAGAATATAAGCGGTCGTGTCACCCTGCCGAACGGCATGGGTACCCAGGCGGTGGTAACCCTCTATGCGGTGGATGCCGGCATGCTCTCGCAGAGCAGGTACGAAAAGCCGGATGTGGCCGAAGCTCTCAGTTTCAAACTGCAGACCCTGCGTCTGTATCCCTGCCTGGTGCGCCGGGTTTCCTACTCGCTGAATGTGCCTTACAAGCCGCTGCCGGGGCTCTGGCAGGGTGAGGGGTTGCAGGCAGACGGCAGCTGGAAACACCAGCCCTGGTGGATGCAGGGCGATATGCCCCGCTTCCGCTCCGCGCGCCTGATGAAGTCTGCTGCACCCATGGCCTTGGGGGCGGATGACCTGAGCGTCGGCGTGGGTATGGATGCTGAGATGGAGTCCATCAATGCCGCTGGTGCCGTAGAAGGGGGGGCTGCACCGCGTCTGCGCACGAATTTCAATCCGCTGGCCTTCTGGCGCAGTGCTGTTTATACCGATGCGCAGGGGAATTTCAGCACCACCTGCACCATGCCGGATACGCTGACCACCTACCGTGTGTTTGCGGTGGCGGCAGATAAGGAGGGCGGCCGCTTTGCCACGCAGGAGGGCCGGTTTGTGGTGAACCAGCCGGTGATGCTCAGTGTGGGGGCTCCCCTTTTCATGAGCACAGGCGATAAGATGCTCCTGCCGCTCACCGTGACCAATAATACTGCTGCCGAAGGCACCTGGCAGGTCCGGATGATGGAAGGGGGCGAACCGCAGCAGGTCACTCTGGCTGCCGGGGCTTCCACTACGCTGAATTTTGAGCTGAATCCGCAGCAGAGCGGCACGCAGAAATACCGCTGGGTAGCGACCGGCGCCACGGGCGAGGATGCCGTGCAGGCTGAATTCGAGGTGCGCCACCCCTCACCGCTGCTGAAGGAAGCGCACCACCTGGTGCTTGCCCGGGGGCAGGAGGCTCTGGTGCCGGCTCAGAAACTGGCTGCCGATGTATCGCAGTCGGCAGGCTGCCAGCTGGAGCTGCACGTATCTGCCAATCCGCTGCTGCACCTGCAGGGCGCGGTGGATTTCCTGCTGGAGCCCCCCCAGGGGCATGCCGAATATGCGGCATCGTCCTTGCTGCCCTGGTTGATGTATGACCGCCTGGCGCCGCTCTGCCCGCGCATGGCGCAGACCCCGCCTGCCAGTGTGCCCCGCATCATTCAGGAGACGATTCAGAACCTCATGTGCCACCAGCAGCCGGACGGCGGCCTTCCGTTCTGGCCCGGTGCGGACGAGAGCAGCCTGTGGACCAGCGCCCACGTGGCCATGGTGCTCCGCATGGCTGAGGAGCGCGGCCATGAGCTGCCCTGGCCGAAGTGGTACAAGCTACTGGGCTATCTGGAAAAGGCCGATATGTCGCGCACCAGTGCCCTCACGCGCTACGAGGCAGCCCGTGCTCTGCAGAACCGGGAAGCCCAGCGTGATGCCCTGAAAGCAGCTCTGGAGACCGCGCCGGATTCCTGGTGGTGCTCCGGTTCCGTGCGGAGCGATATCGAATTCCTGGAATACCTGCGCACCAATAACGATGGCCGTCATGAGGCTTTCCTGCGCTGGATCCGCACCCGCGCCGCCGATTACCGCCACCACAGCAGCTGGCGCAGCGCCTGGTCACTCTACGCGCTCATGACCTACATAGGCAATTCCCCCGGCGCCCAGGTAAATGCCATATTGCGTCTGCCGCATGGCATTGCCATGCTCGACCGCGGCGTATACCGCGTGCAGAATCCGGATATGAACTTCGCCTACAGCTCCCTGAAGGGAACGGTTTATGCCGTCCTCCGCGCCAAGGCTCAGCCGCAGCAGACCGAGTTCCCCGGCGTGACCGAAAAGGGCCTGCAGATGACCCGCGTGTATGAAAAGCAGGGCGAGGATGGCATCTGGCGTGAAACGGCAGATTTTGCCGTGGGCGATGTGGTGCGCGTTTCGCTCACCTGCGCCAAGGCCGGTGAGCAGGATCTGCACCACCTCGTGCTGGAGGATTACCTGCCCTCCTGCATGGAAGCCATCAACCCCGATGTGCCCGGTCAGGCCGCCGGGCTCGAACCCCTCAGCTGGAGCGAATATTTCGACCACCGTGAATACCTGGCTGACCGCGTGCGCGGTTTCTGTACCCGCTGGCCCGGGCGGGATATCGTGAACCTGCGTTACTATGCCCGCGTGAAGCGGGCCGGCAGTGCCACGGCTCCGCCCGCTCAGGCTCAGTTGCTCTACGAGCCGCAGACCTATGGCCTTTCCCCCAGCCGCAGGCTGGAATCGAGCGCAGAAGTCAGAACGCAGAATGCAGAATAATGAGCTTGTGTGCGGCGACCGCCGCACTGGTAAGGAAAACCGCCTGAGATTTTCTCAGGCGGTTTCTGGTTGCCACGCGCTGCCTTCTGGCCGCGCGTGGCAAACCCGCCTCACCATCGGCAGTAAGCCGCTAATTTTCAATTCGTCAATTGTAAATTGTCAATCGTCAATCCACTTGTCAATCCAATTGTGTCAAATATGCTTGCCACGGCAGAGTTTATATGTTAGAGTGTAGCCAAGTTATTTTCCTATGAAACTGCATCTTCCTCTCACTTTGTTGGCTGTTGTTTGTCTGGGCGCATCTGTTGCCAGGGCTTTTTCTGAAATTCCGGATGGATACACCGTGGTGCCGGTATCCTCTGCTGCGGATGTGGCGGCTTATCTCAATAAGGGTAATTATGCTTTCCAGTCGGACTCTTCCCTGGATCTGACAGGCTGGACTTCTACCAGCGCGAACGGTAGCAGCGCCATCTTCCAGGTGGAGGGTGATATGAAGGTGACCTCTGCGAATACAGATCGCACCACGTTCTTCAATGGCAATACCACCAACTCTTCTCTGAGTATCGAAAATACGGGTATGTTTGAGATGGAGAATGGTTACATCAAGGCCCATACGGTTTCTTTCTCCGGTAACGGCAGTTCTTCTGTATACATTCACGGTTCTACTTCAACCTCAACCGGTGGCGCTATTACACAGGCTACTACTTCTTCGAATTCCGGGTCCCTGGTGGTGGAAAATCAGGCTTCTGCCGTCTTTTCGGATAACAAGGCATCGAACGGCGGTGTCATCTATCGTAAATACGGCCAGTTGACATTCGATAACAACAAACTGCTGAATTTCCAGAATAATACTGCTACAAGCAATGGCGGTGCTATCTATTGTATGACAAGTGCAACGCTGGAGGTGACCAATAATGAAGTAGCTGTTTTCTCCGGCAACAGAGCAACCGCTAACGGTGGTGCAATCTATGCAGCGACCAGTGCGGCAGGGACGACACTGAGTCATAACGGTGTGCTCAAAATTACGGATAACTCCGCTAAGCAATACGGAGCCGCCCAATTCGGCACGGTATTGTTTGATAATAACACGGTTCTGGATGTTTCCCGCAACTCATCCACCAGTACCGGCGGCACTTTTTATGTCGGCACCCAAATGACCATCAGCAATTCTCAGCTGGTGCGTTTTAATGAAAATAAGGCTCAGAACGCATATGATGCTCTCCAGTTAGGTGGCGCAATTCATACCGGCAGCAGCGGTAAAATATTTATACAGAACAACGACACCGTAGAGTTCAGAAATAACCTTTCCAGTTGCACCATCAACAACCAGAAATCCACCTCGATTACAGGAAACTCCCACCTCATCATTGCCGATAATAGCGGCAGTAATGGTGCATTTGCCCTAAGTGGCAATGGAGCTACCGTTAATATTGACAATAACATTCTCGTGGAAATCACCGGTAACAAAGCCAGTGGTAACGCAGCTGTTATCGCTGGTGGTATAGCCACGTTCTGCGGTAACAAGGAATTGGTTTTCACGGGGAATGACGCGGGAAATCTTGGTGGTGCAATTTATAATTCCGTTCTTACCATTTCCGGCAATGATAAAGTGGTGTTCCGCAACAATGCCTACGTGAAAGACGGCCAGACCGTGCTGAACAGCATCTACGCTGAGGAGGCATCACTTGTTTTCTGCGCTACGGATAAGACCGATAGCATTACCTTCTATGATACGGTGTATACAACAGGTAAGAATAATGCCACTGTATCATTAAACGATGGTGGTGCAGGGCGCATCACGTTCTCCGGCAAATACGCGGAGGCTGACCTGGCAGCGCGCGGGGGTAATTACGATGTGACCACCTCGCGCACCAGCGTTTTCGGCCAGGCGCTTACTGTGAAGGGCGGTGTGCTGGAAATTGCAGATTCCGCCATCATCCAGACCTCTACGCTGTCGACCTCTGCGGGTGCCGCTATTGAATTGAATTCAGGCGAGGTGAAGGGCAATGTCTACATTGTTTCCAATTCTGCTCTGAATGTCAGCGGCAGTAGCAGTGTGACTGGCACGCTCTATTTCTATGAAGGAGCAGACCTCAATATCACGCTCGATGCCTCGAACCTCAGCAATGCAGCTCTCACACTCGGCTCCAGCCTTGCAGGAGACGTCAGCAACGTGAATTTCAATGTTAATTCCGACGACCTCATTGACGGCAAGTACAAGGTAATGTCGGGCAATGGCTCTGCCTTTGCCAATGCTGAGAAGGGGCTCAGCTGGGAGAATGGTGCACTCTACCTCACGGTGAGCGGCAGTGACAATGTGTGGCATGTGCGCGACAACTTCACCTATGGTGAGGCGGTGGATAACTCTGCCAGCCAGGCTATTTCGCTGGATGGCGGCACGATGCATCTGACTAAGGGCCTGGCCGCTGGTGTGACACTGGCTTCCACCGCCAGCACCACGCTGGAGCTGGCCGCCGGGGTGACCCTGGAGGCTTCTGCGCTCAGCGGGCTGGAACACACCATGATTCTTTCCGGTGAAGGTGCATACAATCTCGGCAACAGCACCGCCATGAATGCCACCCTTTCCAACTGGAAGGGGCAGGTGCGCGTGGGTGTTAGTGACGACGAGTACACCGAGATGACCAATCTGGACCTGGCCGGTCTGGGCGAGCGCGGCTCCAGCATCCGCCTGCAGAGCGTGGAGGGCAGCCTGGCCGACGGAGAGAAAACAGTGGAGGCGGATGTGGTGCTGGCAGCTGATAACAAAGATAAAGCTGCCGTAGTCATTGAGTTTGCCAAGGCCGGGGATTCCGTGCAGTTCAAGGGCGCCGTTTCATCGGAAGGGACGGCGAACTTCATCAATGATGCCGAAGTGGAGCACAGCTATGAATTCTCCGGTGATGTCAGTGGCTGGAAGGGCCAGATTGTTTCCAACAAGGGCACACTGAACCTGACCTACAGCGGAGATGCCAAGCAGATTGCCACGGATGTACGCGCGGCCGATACCGACTCCGGCAGTGTGCTGAATCTGAAGGTGCAGAATGCCGATACGGTCGTATTCTCCGGAGTTGTGAAAGATGCGCCTGCCTGGAGTACCAAAGCAAACCGCACTCTGAATGTAGAGATCGACAACAGCGGCTATGAGACCATTTTCCGCAACGGAATTCAGGCGGATACGGTGAAACTCTCGAATGCCTCCACCCTGGTGGCTCAGAAGGAGGATGGCACCGCCCGCGTGAGCGTGACAGCCCACAAGGGAGCTCAGGCTCAGCTGAAGGCGGTGGACGTGACCGATACCGGGCTGGCACTGCACGAAAACAACCCGAACGGCGTAACCCGCGGTCTGCTGGAGAATGCCGCCGTGGTGCTGGGGCTGGATGCCGCCACCGCCGTGGCTCTCACGGCAGATGAAGGCAGTGCCGCTGCCGCCACTGTGACTTACACGGCAAGCAATATCGATTTTAAGAACACCATGCTGACGGCCATGGCGGGTTCCGGGGTGAATCTCTCCAATGTAACGTTTGATGCCGATTCTGCCCTGAAGGGCGATGGCTCCGGCATGCACCAGCTTACCGGGGCGGGCAATGTTCTTACCCTGGCTAATAACCCGATGCAGGTAGACACCCAGGCCGGCACCGTAACCTACACCACCGCGCAGCTGGAGGGCTTTACTCTGGCCGGCGGTGCCGGGCTGCTGCTGGATGCCTCTGCGCTGGATCTGCCGGCTGTGGCCTATGGTGAATATAAGATGAGCATTGTGCTTGCTGGTTTCACTGCGGAGGATGTAACGCCGTCTGTCACTATTACGGGTCAGCGCTGGGATTCCGTCGGCTCTGTGGACTACAGCTGGACAACGGGAGATGTAGGCCTTATGGTCACCTTCAACGCCATGGTGCCCGAGCCCGCTACATCCACCCTCAGTCTGCTGGCTCTGGCTGCGCTGGCTGCTCGCCGCCGTCGCCGCGCATAAGGGGCGGGCTTCCGGCTCACGGCCGACTCACATCATCAGGAAATTCCGCTGCGCTCTTGCGCTCAGGTTCCGTATGGCCTCGGGTCTGTTTCAGATTTGCTGAAACAGACCCCTGCATTTTTTCCACACGTGTCCCAAAGTTTGGGTGCGGAGCGCGGTAAATTGGACTTTGTCGATTAGTTTGCGAGCGTCAGCGAGCGTCTATTGAGCCCGACAGGGCGGCATAATAATAGCCCAGCGTGGAGCCGCCACGCGGCGGAACGCTGCGTTTGGTGTTAATTATACCCGGAACCCCGAGCGAAGTGAGTGGGTGGCAGGGAGGCCGATGATAGCAATTTACCCATGCAATTCTAGTATCGCGACATGGTTATTTCTCCAGACTATTTTTTCTGAAGTCCGTGTTTGCACAGGAATATGTTAAACTCTTCCTGTGCGCTGTACTGGCGATGATGTTCCTCTTGCTTGAGTATGTAGTTAATCACTGAAGCCTTATTCGATTCACTCACGGAAAATACGCCATATCCTTCCTGCCATGCAAAATGATGGTATTTCGTGTCAATTCCTTTTATCCAGCGGCTGGTGTTCGCTTTTATTTCACGCACAAAATCTGACACTGATTTCGTTAAAGGTAATGTGGTAAGAATGTGTATGTGATCCGGTCGACCTCCCACGATATAGGCATATCCCGATAACGAGTGTATCAAACCACCGATATAGCGAAACACGCGTGCCAAATCGGATTCATCCATAATGCAGGTGCCGCTCTTGGTATGGAATATAAGATGCACATTCAGATTGGAAAAGCTATGCGACATATTATTTACAACACGCTTGCATAATACCATTGTGAGGCAGGCAAATCAAGGCGAAAGCGGTGGCCTCCCTGCCACCCCTCCACGTTGGTCGGGGTTCCGGTTATGTTTTATTCCAAACCCAGCGTTTCGCCGCGTTGCGGCTCCACGCTGGGCTATGATTCTGCCGCCCTGCGGGCTCAAATTTCCGCTCGCCGTTGGCTCGCCAAAGTCCAAATTTATCGGGCAGCTTTCTCAAACTTTGGGACACGTGTGCTGCATTTTTTCACTCCTTGTGTTCGGACTTGAAAATCGGGTGAGTTTCTGGTAGAATGGTCTTTCACCTGAACCCCGAAACATCAATTATGAGTTCAATACCGAATGTACTGGCCGGTCGTTACGCCTCCGATTCCATGAAAGCCATATGGTCTGCCGAAGGCCGCATTGTGCTGGAGCGTGAGTTCTGGATTGCTGTGATGAAAGCCCAGAAAGACCTGGGTCTGGATATCCCCCAGGAGGCCATTGATGCCTACGAGCGCGTAAAGGGGCAGGTGGATGTGGACAGCATCAACGCCCGCGAGCGTGTGACCCGCCACGATGTGAAAGCCCGTATCGAGGAATTCTGCGACCTCGCCGGCCACGAGCATATCCACAAGGGTATGACCAGCCGCGACCTGACCGAGAACGTGGAGCAGCTGCAGATCTGGCGCTCCATGCACATCATCCGCGATAAGGCTGTGGCCGTGCTCGACCGCATGGCTAAGTGTGCCAACGGCTGGCGCGATATGGTCTTTGCCGCCCGCACCCACAATGTGGCCGCCCAGGCTACCACCATGGGCAAGCGCGTGGCTATGTTCGGCGAGGAGATTGTGCACTGGGCCTGGGCCTGGGTGAGCATGATGGAGCGCTACCGCGTGCGTGGGCTGAAGGGTGCTGTGGGTACCCAGCTGGACCAGCTTTCCCTCTTTGCCAAGAACCCCGAAACCGTGCGCGAGCTCGAGGAGCGCATCTGCGCTCACCTGGGTATTTCCTCCAAGTGGATGAACGTGGGCCAGGTGTACCCCCGCTCTCTGGACTTTGAGATTATTTCCGGCCTGGTGGGTCTGGCCAGCGGCCCCAGCAGCTTCTGCAAGACCTGGCGCCTCATGGTGGGCCACGAGCTCTGCACCGAGGGCTTTGCCAAGGGGCAGACAGGCTCCAGCGCCATGCCGCACAAGATGAACCCCCGCTCCTGTGAGCGTGTGAATGGCTTCCACGCCATCCTGAAGGGCCATCTCACCATGATTGGCGGCATTATCGGCGACCAGTGGAACGAGGGCGACGTGTCCTGCTCCGTGGTGCGCCGCTGCGTGCTGCCGGATGCATTCCTGGCTGCTGACGGCCTGTTTGAGACCTTCATCACTGTGCTGGACCAGATGGGTATGTACGAGCCTGTGGTGCGCACTGAGCTGAACCGCTATCTGCCCTTCCTCATGACTACCACCATCATGATGGCTGCCGTGAAACGCGGTGTGGGTCGTGAGACGGCTCACGAGGTCATCAAGGAGCATGCCGTGGCTGTTTCCAACGACCTGCGCAATGGTCTCATCTCCACCAACGACCTGCTGGACCGTCTGGGGGCCGATGGCCGCCTGATGCTGACCCGCCAGGAGATTCAGGAGATTTACGATGCCAACGCCGGCGATACCGGCATGGCTGCTCAGCAGGTGGATGCCTTCGCCGCCATGGTGGAGGAACTTGCCACCCGCTTCCCGGATGGTGTGGGCTATGTGCCCGGCGCCATTCTCTGATGCCCGTTTTATGGCTTCTGCCCCGGAACAGATTCTGTTCGATAACGGTGCTTTCCACCTGACCGGAACCCGCCTGGAGCAACCCGGTCTGGTGGCGGAGCTGGTGGCTCCGTACTGCCTGCGTATCGCCCGCGGAGATGAAGTCCGCGAGGTGCAGATTCCGCCCGTGCCGGCCGGCAAGGTGGGTGCGCGGAGCTCTCTGCCGGTGTTGCAGGCTGTGTATGCACTGGCCATGCACGAGCTCCAGGCAGACATGACCCCGGAGGGTCTGCTGCTGGCCGGGGCAAACTGGTCCACGGTGTGGACACGCGATATCGCCTATGCCGCGGCGCTGGGCACTGCCCTGGCGGCGCCGGTGGAAACCCGCGCCAGCCTGGAATCCCGCGTGAAGGATGGCGTGGTGCTGCAGGATACCGGCACCGGTGGCGGCTGGCCGGTTTCTACAGACCGCGTGGCCTGGGCGCTGGGTGCCTGGTCGGTGTACCAGGTGCAGGGCGACACCGCCTGGCTGGCCTGGTGCGTGGAGGTGCTGCAGGCCACTCTGGCGCAGGATGCCGCCGTGCTGCCCGCAGAGGAACCGCTTCGCCCGGGGGAGACTTCATTCCTCGACTGGCGGGAGCAGAGCTATCCGGACTGGATGACCCCGGCAGATATTGCTTCTTCCTATGCATTCGGCACCAATGTGGTGCATTATTTATGCCGCCAGTTGCTCGGGCGCATGCTGCGCGAGCTCGGGCGCGAAAAAGATGCCGCCGCCTGCGTGGAGCAGGCCACGGCGCTCAGTGCGGCCATACGCGAGAAATTCTGGAGCCCGGGGGCGAAACGCTTCGGCATATTCCGCACGGCAGAGGGCTATCTGGATGAGCGGGTGGATTCCCTGGCCACGGCGCTTGCGGTGCTCTGCGGTGTGGCGGGTGAGCACGCGGCAGAGGCGCTGCAGCAGCTTCCGCGCTCTCCCTGGGGCACCCCGGCGTTCACCCCATATAAATCACGCCGGGAGCAGGCTTATCACAACCGCGCGGTGTGGCCGTTTGTAGAGGCATATGTGCTGCTGGCTCAGGCGGAGATTCAGGATGCCGGGGGCGCAGCATTTTCCATGGCCTCGTTGCTGCGTTCTGCTCTTGCATTCGGCACCTGCAAGGAGAATTTCCACGCCGGAACCGGTGCTGCTGAAGACACGATTCAGAACTCCGCCCGCCAGCTCTGGAGCGTGGCGGGCATGCTGGGCATGTACTACTACGCCATGTTCGGTATCAGGTTTGAAGGAGATAACCTGGTCATCAGCCCATGCGTGCCCAAGGCATTCCGCGGCAGCCACTGGCTCACCGGGGTGCGTATCCGCAACATGGTGCTGGATATTCACGTGAATGGCTACGGCACGGAGCTCTGGTCTGTCACCGTGAATGGTAAACCGGATTCCCCCATCATTCCCCTGGAGGCCGGGGGCTATATGCAGGTGGAGCTGGAGCTTATGCCGGCGGAAGATGCCGCACCGGCCCAACCCACGCCCTGCGCCGCCGAGGATTTACCCGAGCCGCAGTGGAATGCACCCACCGCTGAGCGCCTCAGCTGGCACCCCGTACCCGGTGCGGCCAGTTACAATGTGTTCCGCAATGGTGTGGCCTTCGCCGCCACGCTCGATTGCCACTGCACCCTGCCGCCCTCGAAGGCGCCGTACAATGAATACACCGTTCAGGCGGTGCAGGGTAGCGTGACCTCCTGCTTCAGCATGCCCTTTGAATGCCCGGCAGAGGGAAGCCGCTTGCTGCTGCAGCCCGCCCGAATCGGCGAGCAGGCAGAGTTTGCCGTGGAGCAGGGGCAGGCCTGGCTCGATACCCGCCCCTGTACCGCCCGCCTGGATTATGAACCGGCACAGCTGGAGGCCGGCACCTATGCCATCCGTATCATTTACTCCAATGCTTCCAATTCCCTGCGCGATGGCGATACCTGCGCTCTGCGTGAACTGCAGGTGAATGGTGAACCGGCCGGTATCCTCCTGCTGCCGCATAATACGGAGGCCGGCCAGTGGGAAAACTATACCCGCTCTGCGGCGCTGCAGGTGACACTGCCGGCGGGCAGCCACCGTTTCTCCCTCTGCTTCACTCCGCGCTGCACCAATGCCAACGGCGAGATTAACCAATGCATGGTACGCCAGCTCGAAATCACCCGCCTGGCATAATGCCGGGCACATGTGTCCCAAAGTTTGATAAAGCTGCCCGATAAATTGGAATATGCAGAAGTACGAGGTACGAGGTGGGAAGTGCGAAGTATAAAGTCAGGCAGGCTGCGCCTGCAGGTGTTTTCTATTGATAACAAATGGCGAGCCGCAAGGCTCGCGGAACTTTCACTTCGTACCTCCCACCTCGTACTCGGTTAATTTTTTGTGGTAAATTGAACGCGTTCGGGGTAAAATCCGAGCCTGCGGAGAAGTCGATGAGAGATCGCAACTAACATCGACCGACTGGGGGTACACCCGCGTTCGTACAGGGGAAGTAATACTTTCCGATACGAAGTCAGGGTCACCCCAGTCCCTCCATGGTGGAGGCTCCGCGATTCGTCTCGAATAATTGAATGGACTTTAACGTCCGTAACCGAGAATGAGACAAGTCATGTTACAACGAAAATCGGTCATTAGCAAGTCGGAAGAGGCAGAGATGCCTCAAATATACATCGGTGTAGACCTTTCTCTTCATAATTTGGATGCCTGGATAGGCGGCAAATATAAACGCTATGATAACACAGAAGCAGGCTTGAAACGATTTCTCAAAGATGTGAGAAAACTGAACAAACCTGTGTTGGTGGCGTTTGAATCTACTGGCAGCATTAGTTTATACTTTGCAGAGCAGTTAGATTGTGAGGGGATAGCCCGCACATGTCTTAATCCTGCATGGATAAGACATTATGCTAAATCTATAGGGCGATTAGCCAAGACGGACAGAATAGATTGCGAATTGATATCGGAATATGCGCAGCTGCATCAGATATACGCAGATAAGCCCATGAGTTCAGATGTGTTAAAGATGAGACAAAAGCAACGCTACCGTAGCATGCTTATCAAGCACCGCGCCCAACTCAAAGCATCGCTTTACACTTATCGCGATGATGATACCATTTCGCGGATAATGCAGCAGATATCACAGCTAGATATTGAAATTAAAGAGATTCAGAAAGAAATGGAAGAAATGATTCAAGCCAATGAAGAGATGCGAAAGCGATATCAGATATTCTTGAATATTGGTGGTATAGGAGAAAAGACAGCTAAACTTTTGCTCTGCAATCTTCCAGAATTGGGCTTTTTAAGCAGACGAGAAATAGCAGCCCTGGTAGGAGTTGCTCCATTCAACTGGGACAGCGGACGCAAATCCGGAAAGCGATTTGCTCGATTTGGGCGGCGAGAAGTAAGGACACAACTCTACATGGTCATTATAGCTAGTATGAGGATGAGCAACAATCCATCACATCAAATCTACGACAATCTGAGAGCAAGGGGAAAGACGCATAAAGTAGCCATGATAGCTTGTATAAGAAGACTATTGGTACGTATCAATGCTCAGGTAAGAGATTGGCTGGCAGCAGGAATGCCCGAAATAGAATCAAAGAAAGTAGCATAAAATAGGTTCCGAAGGAACCCCATACTACCCTAGCCTTGGGGGTAAGGGTTTGGGAGAGGGGGAAGTGGCAATGCACTTCCCCTTCTCCCAAGTCCAGCTACTTCATTGGCTGAATTTCAGGCAAAAAACAAATTTACAAAAAAAATACGAGTCCTCAAAAATTATAATTGACTGGCTATTGTTCTTTCACCCGCTTACGCGGGCTCAAAATTCGGCGGGCATTCGCCCGCAGGAGGGGAGATAAATTACTCTTTTGCGAAACTTTGGGACACATGTGATTTCAAAGGGTATTACCTATTTTATACTCGACACCGCATCTGAAATGCGATATACAGATAGGGTTAATTTCCCCTTTATGAAACTGCATCTTCCCCTCTCTCTGCGCTCTTCTCTTTTGGCTGTATTGACGTTGATTGGTGCTGCGCTTCCTGTTCAGTCTGCCTGTATGCATTCAGATGCCACGTTTGTCACATATAATGACTTCGGCCAGAACAAGGGCAGGTACGTGAATGACAGCCGGGCAAATGCTCTGCTTCTGTATGTCCGCAATGAGGTGGATGGCGGTATCGCTATCACTTATACCGATGGAACGACACCCTTTACGATATCTACCGAGCAGGGGATGCCCAATTTCAGCGCCACAATTGACGAAGGACAGGCAGGCCTGATTTCGCCCAACATGGTCGTGACAGTGTGCCACCAGATCGAAAAAGGAAATATCTGGTCCTATTCCTATGGTGGTCGTGAAATCGGGAATTATAAGCAGCAATATGATGTGGTCAATATCGGGCTCAATAATACGTTCAGCCTCCACCAATCGTCAGATACATCCGGCATATATGACTACATGCTTTTGCGTCAGAGCCGTATAGCTACTGATACCGAGGGGTATACGTTGACAACGATTGATACTTCTGATGTTTCTTCTCTGCGCAACACTCACCTGTACCATACCGGTAGTGGAACCAAATATCTGTTTGATGAAGAAACCTCTACCGCAACTCGCCTGTTGGGCGTATACGAATACATCTCCGGTGCTATTCTGAATATCGATATTGCGGAGGTTCATTCCGGCTCTACAAACATCAGTCTGCATACGGAATCGACTTTCCTGAAAAATGGTGGTGCTTCTGTTTCTAACCCGCTGCCTGCGGCTCCCAAAGGGGGTGATTCCGGCAGCCCTTCACTCATATACAACGCCGAAACGGGGCAATATGAGTACATTGCGGCGTTCCAGTCAGCATTTAAAGATAAATTGGACGACTCATATGCCCAAGCTCGCGGCAATATCGATTGGACGCGTGAAACCATAGCTTCATTTGATGCCGTCATTGACCTTTCTCAGGTGTCGGAGGTTCATTTGGGCAGGGTTGAGACTGCTGGCGAAACGAAAAGTGACTCCGGATACTCGACCACGCTTTATTCCGGAGATGCTACCGACAGCGAAGGTAATTCCCTTGGCGGTTATATTGGCCTGCATTATGAGAAGTCTACCTGGCGTTCGCTTACAGAGACGCTGACGTGGACGGCGGGGGATTGGTACCATTATGACCAGAAAAACTTCCAATCGGCATCGGATGCAGATTTATTCTACACTCAGAACCTGGTGTTCAGGAATCCCTCACAGGCTGAAACCACCATTGTGCTGGATGCGACGATTGATACTGGTATCGGCTACTCAGAGTTTGCCAAGGGTGAGCTGGATTCTGCCAGCTTCATCATCAAATCCGCTACTTCAGGAAATTACCAGCTTCATACCTCCGGCTATGTGA
>JAZLDD010000047.1:0-1767 GCA_045614585.1 Akkermansia sp.
ACGGTGAGGATATCACCGACCGTCACACGGTACTGCTTGCTGCCGGAAGTGAAAACTGCGTATGCCATAATTTTCAGAATTTTGATGTTGCACCCGCTCATGCGGGCTGGCACATTATAGGCACACCGGCGCATTTGTAAAGAAAAATTTCACACAAAAATGAAAAATTTGCAGAAAATTTTTAAAAATTCTCCTATTGAGGTTACCTCCGAAGCCGATATGGTGGCGCTTGGCCGTGCCATGGCAGCCGAACTGGAGCCCGGCCAGGTCTTCGGGCTGGTGGGTGACCTGGGCGCAGGCAAGACCCACCTGGTGCAGGGTATATTAGAAGGACTGGTGGCAGGCAACCCCGCCGCCAGCCCCACCTTCTCCCTGGTACACGAGCACGATGACGGCACCCTGCCCGTGGCTCACTTCGATTTCTACCGCATGAAGAGCCCGCAGGAGGCCATCGGCATCGGCTGGGATGAATATCTGGAAAGCGGTCGCATCCTGCTGGTGGAATGGGCCGACCGCTTTGATGGCGCCCTCATGCCCGCCGACACCCGCTGGCTCGTCCTCCGCCACACCGGGGAAAACACCCGCACCGTCACCTTGGTGGAGTGATTATTAGTGATTAGTGAATAATGATTAGTGATTAATTTAATGTCCGGCAAGGCTCGGACTGCGGGATCCCCATCTATATCTTACTTAACCCCTCTATGAATCAGACACCCTCTACAATTCCCGACAGCGAGATTCTGCTCTACACCTCCCCCGATGGGCAGGTGCAACTTGATATCCGCATGCAGGATGACACCCTGTGGATGACCCAGCAGATGATGGCCGAGTTATTCCAGACAACGGTGCAGAACATCATCATGCACGTCGGAAATATATACAAAGAAGCTGAGCTTCAACGAGAGGGAACTTGTAAGGATTTCTTACAAGTTCGAAAAGAAGGCTCGCGAAACGTGCGGCGTCCGGTTAATTTCTACAACCTGGACATGATTCTTTCCGTGGGGTACCGCGTCAATACACGGCGGGGTACACAGTTCCGCATCTGGGCTACGCAGCGGCTGCGCGAGTACCTGGTGCGCGGCTACGTGGTGCACGAAAAGCGCTTGCAGCAACTCGGGCAGGTGGTGCAGCTGATGCGCCGGGTGGAAAACCGTCTAGATGCCCGGCAAGTGCTGGATGTCATCGAACACTACAGCACAGGGCTGACCCTGCTGGATGACTACGACCACCAATGCCTTACCCGGCCTGCAGGCTCCACCCAGTGCTATATGCTGGAGTACGATGAATGCCGCAGACTCATCGACAGCATGAGCTTTGGCGCTGAATCTGATCTCTTCGGCCGGGAAAAAGACGATTCATTCCGCGGGGCCTTGGGCAATATCTACCAGAGCTTCGGAGGTGCAGATATCTACCCCTCCATGGAGGAAAAAGCCGCCCGTCTGCTCTACTTCACAGTCAAGAACCACGCTTTCTTCGACGGCAACAAACGACTGGCCGATGCCACCCTCGTGGCGCTGGTCATCCTCATCGCAGAGTCCCGCCCGGATGAGATGGAAACCATCATTTCCGTTATCCTCAACTGCATGCAGCCATGAATGCAAGCTCTAAGCCCACACCGGTTAGTACAACACCGCGAGAATACATGCTGAAGCTGCCGGATGCTGCCCCCATGGGGCCACTGGCGCAGGATATTGTTGCAGAGCTGGTCAGGCAGGGTGAAGTGACGGAGGATTATCTCTTTACTGCCGCAGATACAAATGACTGGCG
>JAZLDD010000048.1:0-113236 GCA_045614585.1 Akkermansia sp.
GCGGTGAACTCCGTGTACCATATATCAAACACCCGCGTCCGATTCCCGGTCTGAGCCTGTGAACCCGCATCGGGTTCGTGGAGTTATTCAACCGACCCAGTCATTATGAAAAACGAACCAACATCCCCGGGCAGCAGTGGCCGCGCTGCAAAACTGGGTGTATTTACCCTGGCCATGATTAATGTGTCTGCCATTGTGAGCCTGCGAGGCTTGCCGGCAGAAACAACCTACGGACTCAGTTCGGCATTCTACTATATCTTTGCCGCTGTGTTCTTCCTGATGCCCGTGTCGCTCGTGGCGGCTGAACTCACCACCGGCTGGCCGCAGAAGGGCGGTGTGTTCCGCTGGGTGGGCGAGGCTTTCGGTCCGCGCCTCGGGTTCCTGGCCATCTGGCTGCAGTGGATTCAGACCACCATCTGGTTCCCCACGGTGCTCACCTTTGCGGCTGTGTCGCTGGCCTTCATGGGGCCTGACCAGCGCTGGGACCAGGCACTGGCCGCAAACAATATCTACGTTATCTGCATCGTGCTGATTGTCTATTGGGCTGCCACCTTCCTGAACATGAGGGGCATGCAGACCAGCGGCGGCATCACCAAGTGGGGCGGCCTGGTCGGCACCGTGATTCCCGCCGCGCTGCTTGTGCTCATGGGCATGATTTACTGGGGGCAGGGGAATCCCATCGATATCAGCCTTGAGGCCCGTGACTTCGTGCCCGATCTCTCGAACTTCAACAACATCGTGCTCGCTGCCAGTATCTTCCTCTTCTATGCCGGCATGGAGATGAGCGCCGTGCATGTGAAGGAATGCGAGAACCCCAGCCGCGACTATCCCCTGGCCATTGCCATCGCCTCTGTCCTGACGGTGTGCATCTTCGTGTTCGGCACGCTGGCCATCGGCTTCATCATCCCGCACGACCAGATTACTCTCACACAGAGCCTGCTCATCGCTTTCGACAAGCTCTTTGCCTACTTCTCCGCCTCGTGGGCAGCACCTATCCTGGCATTCTGTCTGGCCTTCGGTGTGCTGGCTCAGGTCGTGGCCTGGGTGGGAGGCCCGTCGAAAGGTCTGCTGCAGGTGGGCTGCGCGGGTTACCTGCCGCGCTTCATGCAGCGCACCAACCGCAACGGCGTGCAGGTGGGTATCCTCATCGTGCAGGGCTGCATCGTCACGCTGCTTTCCGTGCTCTTCGTGGTGCTGCCCAGCGTGCAGACCGCGTACCAGATTATTTCCCAGCTCACCATCCTGCTCTATCTCATCATGTACATGCTCATGTTCGCCGCTGCCATCTACCTGCGTTATCGTGAGCCCGATGTTCCGCGTTCCTTCCGCATTCCCTGCGGCAAGACCTTCGGCATGTGGATTATCGGCGGACTGGGTCTGCTGGGCAGCCTGGTGGCCTTCCTCTTCAGCTTCATTCCTCCGGGCCAGATTCCCGTGGGTAGTCCGGCGGTGTATGTGGGCATCCTCATTGTAGGTACCATTGTCTTTGCCGGCATTCCGCTGCTGATTTACTCCATGCGCAAGCCCACCTGGGCAGACCCGGCTGCTGTGGCTGAGTTCGAACCATTCTCCTGGGAAAATAAGAGGTGATAATCAGAGACAGGAAACCCCGGGGGCATGGATGCTCCCGGGGTGGATGTTGATGAATGCTCAGCTTTTTTTCTTCTTTTTCTTTCCGCTCTTTTTGCGCGATTTCTTCTTTCCGCCCTTTTGGGCTTCTTCTTCGTCGTCATTTTCTGAGGCTCCTTTGGTTCCTGCCGCGCAGATGCCCTCCAGCACGATGACTTCCTGCGGGTTCAAAGTGATATTGATGGGGGCGTCCACATCCACCGCCTTGCCGATAAGCCTGGGAATGCTGCGTTGATCTTTGAATGAGTTTTTGAAGGTCACTTTGTCCTTCTTGATTGCAGGGGGGACATCCAGAATTTCCCGCAGAGTAGTACTGAGGGTCTTTTCGCTGTCGCTTGAATTCCGGAGAGTCAGTGTGCATTTTTCAGGGTTCCAGGCGGCCCAGCCGTAGATGCTGCCATCGCCGGTGGCTCGGTCCCAGGGATTGCCACCCACCCAGTGGATATCGGGCAGAACGTCCTCGTTGCGGCGTGACCATTTGATGCAGGCTGCCAGTTCATCCCAGAGTCTGCCGTTTTCCTGGTTCATCAGGTCCTGGTCTACATACAACTCCATGAGCGAGGAGCCACAGCCGAAGGCTGCCCGCATTTCTTTGATGCAGTTCTCTGGCGTTCTGCTCATCACGTGTGGCGGACCATTTTTGGTGATAATGAGACCGTGTGTCATCACGGAGTTGATGGGGAAGAGCGGTGCTCCGGTTACAAAGACTTCGTGCACCAGTCGGTCGCGGTAGGTTATCCATTTGTCGCGGACATCGCCGGCGCTTCCCTCCTGGCCGAAATCGTTTTCCTGGCGCCACACACAGTCCGAGTAGTGGAACCAGAACGGACTGGCCCAGGTGCCGACCGTGGTGTTCAGGTATATGTCGTTCCGGGCTTTGCGCAGTGCTGTGAGCACGCGGATGATTCCTTCTGCGTCTTCCAGATTACCCGGCCCTTTGGAGTGGAAGTGGGTGGATATACCGTCAAATTTGAAATAACGCATTTCGTAGTCGCGCACCATCTGCGAGCATCGGCCCACGAAAGCGTCGAAATACTCTTTATTGGAAAGCTGGAAATTGCCAATCTGGTTTTTGGGGTGATTTTTGTTCCAGTGTTCCAGACGCATGTTTTTGGCTGCTCCATAGCCGCCTACCGGCCCCAGCCAGGTGCCAAGACCGCTTTTCATACCACGCAGTACCTTATCTATGCGGCTGAATCCACGCGGGAATCCTGCGTGGAAGTCCCACAGACTATTGAAGTCGTCCCATCCGTCATCTATCACGAAGCAGTCGATGGGGGTCTTGCGTTTCTGGAACATCTCCCGCTTCCAGGTTTCGAGCATGGAAAGCTGCCAGCCTTCGGAATTTCGCTTGAGGGGGTCCGGGTTGTTGTTAATCGTGATACCGATTTCGTACCAGTCGTTGTAGTGGATGAAAAGCCGGTAGGCGGCGGCACGTTCTCGTTCACTGTATGCCAGGAAAGAACGCCTCTTCTGGCCTGCCTCAAAGAATCCCAGCACGGAGGAAATCTGCCAGGTTTGTCCGCGTTGCAGCGTGGTGTTGCGCACCCAGTTCCCTTGCACCAGATTTGCATCGTCTTTGGTGTCGATTCCTTCTTTCCTGCTTTCAAGTGGAAGGGTGTAGGAAATCTGTCCTTCGCCGGTGATTTCCTGTTTTCTCGTGTCGCTCCAGATTTTCAGAGTGTAAGTTCCGGATTCCGGCACGGTGAGGTTGTACTTGCTGCCGGTTGAGATTTTGTGTATGTCTTCGCTCGCCGGGGTTTCACTGCCTTCAGGGAAAAGCTGTACAGCCACCACATTCAGATTGCCGGTGAAGCTGATGCTGCAGCTGCCGCCTTTTGCAAAGGTAACAGGTATGCCGGTCTCCATGAGCCCTACCGTGACCGGCCCTTTCTTTTTGGTGTATGCTTTGCCGTATTTCTCATTCAGAGAGGCTGGTACGTTGAATACCGGGGTGAAGTCACCGGCTTTCCAGCTTTTTGGATTCCGGGCTCCTTCATTTACCGCGTTGCCGCCGGGGATGCTCATCTCGCTCATGGGTGTTTCAAGCCCGCAGAACAGCAGGTCATTGATGACCAGTTTCCCGTGTGTCGTATTTCCGGAAAGTTCCGGGGCCCCGCCAGCCTGAAGGTTGTACTGCACGGGGGTCAGTTTGCTGAATTCTGTATCTCGCGCCGCCGTGACTTCCAGCTCTTGCCGCAGATAATGCGACCCATTTCGGAGTACTGCCTGCCATTTGATTTCCAGCGATTTATCTGGAGTGGTAAAGGTGCTGCTGACTGCCACACCGGGAATTCGCCGGGCTAATTGCGGATGTTCCTTGTCGGCTTTCAGTTTTACCTCAGTCAGAGGGCTACTCTGCAGCTCCTCGGAGGTGTAGGTCGTTCCATTTGCCAGGGTAAGGGTGAAGAGATTGGTGCCGCTTCGGGCCACGTCATGGCCATCTGCCGTTTTCATACCATCGAATATGACTCCTTTTCCGGATTTCCGGAAAGAGGCCGAAAACAGACGGTTACTTATGGTGGCTTTTTCTCCGTCGCATTCTACTTTAGCTTTTCCCGGTGATTTTCCGGGAAATTTTACCTCAGCGTTGGCAAGGTACCCTCCATATAGACCGAAGATCAGGATTGCTGCAAATATTTTCCTCATTACAAGGTAGCATTCTAGCAAATTCCGTCTGCGGTGTACAGTGCAAAAATGCCCCGCCTGGTATCGTGGCTTTCCTCTTCAGCTTCATTCCCTCCCCCCTCCGGGCAAAAACAAGCCTGACTGCGTGAGCAGTCAGGCTTGTTGTCGTAGAGATATCTTGAAAATGGGATTTAACCGCGGTTTTTCAGCTGCGGGAAGAGGATGATATCGCGGATGGAGCTGGCACCGGTCATGAGCATGCAGAGACGGTCGATACCGATGCCGATACCGCCGGCGCTGGGCATGCCGCTTTCCAGGGTTTCCACGAAATCGTAGTCAATCTTCTGGGTGTCCTCACCAGCCTGGTGCTGAAGGCGCTCCAGCTGCTCCACGGGGTCATTCTGCTCGGAGTAGCCGGGGCAGAGCTCCTGGCCGTTCATGACGAGTTCGAACACATCCACCACGCTGGGGTCCTCGGGGTTGGCCTTGGCCAGGGGCACCAGGTCGCGGGCTACATGGCACACGAAGAGCGGGTTGGCCTGCTTTTCTTCGATAAGCTTCTCGTATACCTGCTGGGTCACGTCGGTGTCGTTCAGGTCATCGCCAATCTGCACGTGCAGGTCATTTTCGGCGCGGGAGCGGCGCTGCTCGGGAGTGAGGTCGAACCAGTCGGCACCGGCCACTTCCTTCACCAGGTCATTGTAATCAGCGCGGCGCCAGGGGCGGGTCAGGTCAACCGTCCAGCGCAGGTTGCCGTTGTCATCGTACTGGTCAAACTTCAGCGTGCCGAACACCTTCTCAGCCACGGTGCAGATCATTTCCTCCATCATGGTGGCCATGGTCTCATAGTCGCCACCGGCCTCGTACACTTCGAGCACGGTGAACTCCGGGTTGTGGCGGCGGTCCACACCTTCGTTGCGGAAATTGCGGTTCAGCTCGAACACTTTGGGGAAGCCACCCACCAGCAGGCGCTTGAGGAAAAGCTCCGGCGCGATGCGCAGGGTCACGGCTTTCTTCAGTGCGTTGTAATAGGACTCAAAGGGCTTGGCAGAGGCACCGCCGGCGATATCCTGCAGCATGGGGGTCTCTACCTCCAGGAAGCCGCGGTTGATGAGGTACTGGCGGATTTCCTGCACGATGAGGGAGCGCTTCACAAAGCGGTCTGCGCTTTCGGGGTTGCTCATCAGGTCCAGGTGGCGGCGGCGGTAGCGGGTATCCATGTCGGCCAGCCCGTGGAATTTATCGGGCATGGGGCGCAGGGCTTTGGAGAGTACCTTGAACTCTGCCACACGCACAGAGGGCTCGCCGGTCTTGGTCACGAAGGTCTCGCCCTCGATACCTACCCAGTCGCCGCGTTCCAGCAGCTTCCAGAGAGCCCAGACTTCCTCGCTCACAGCTTTTTTGGTGAGCATGCACTGGATGGAACCGCGCACATCACCCACGGTGAAGAACTGAGTGCGGCCCATATCACGCAGGGCAGTGATACGGCCCAGGAATTTCACCTGTTTACCTTCCTCGAAGTCTGCCTTGATTTCGCCCGCGTTCGTGGTTACATCGAATCGGCCACCATAGGGATTCACCCCCAGGTCGCGAATCTTGCCCACCTTCTCGCGGCGCACGGCAATCAGTTCCTCTTCAGAGGAACCCGGAGCGGTAATTGCAGGTTCATTTTCTGACATAGCGCGGGCATTATACGCACTTTTTGAAGAATTTCCAGCCTAAAAACGTAAAAATAGTGCGAATTCGGGGGCTCTCGTGGCTCTTGTACATGGTCGCAACCGACCTTTGCCGCCATTTGTGAAACGGCACTGCGCAAAACAGACCGGGCTTCGGCATATCCCGGGGGTGCCGCAGAATGTTTCCGGTCTACTGAGAGTTTTTTGAGTACCAGGTGGCAGTGTTGCCTTGTCAAATGAACAGAGAAAGTGTAGTATTAAAAAAGCTATTCAACCACTCGCCTCCATATGATTTTCACACTAGTCATCGGCCTTACTCTGGCGCTGGTATTGGGCATACTGGCTCAGAAACTGAAGCTTTCACCGCTGGTGGGGTACCTGGTGGCCGGCATGCTGGCGGCGCAGCCCTGGTGGGGGGAACCTGTGGATGCCCACGTGGTGGAGGATTTTTCCCATATCGGCGTGGTGCTGTTGCTTTTCGGTGTGGGGCTGCAGTTTCATATCAAGGATTTGCTGGCTGTGCAGAAGGTGGCTGTGCCTGGTGCCCTGGTGTGCATGCTCACGGTATCGGTGCTGGGTATGGTGGCATTCCATTTTCTGGGCATGGGGAATGTAGCCTGGGAAAACAGCCTGATGTTCGGCTTGTGCGTCTGTGTATCCAGTACGGTGGTGCTCACCCGGGTGCTGGATGATAACCGGGTTCTGCAGACGCCGACAGGGCACACGGCGCTGGGATGGCTGGTGGTGGAGGATATGTTCACCATCGTGCTGCTGGTGCTGCTGCCAGCTATATTCGGCGGCCAGGAACTGGTGCCGGCACTGGGGCTGATGGCCGTGAAGCTGACCTTGCTGGTGGTGGTCGTGGCGCTTTTCGGGCGCAAAGTCATCAAACAAGTGCTCACCTATATATCCCGCCACTGCTCCGATGAACTCTTTACGCTGGCGGTGCTGGTGTGCGCGCTGGGTATTGCGGTGCTTTCTGCTACGGTGTTCAATGCGTCCATGGAGTTCGGCGCCTTCCTTTCCGGCATGGTGGTGGGGCAGAGCAAGTTTGCCAGCCGAGCAGCGAGCGATGCTCTGCCCATGCGCGATGCCTTTGCCGTGCTCTTCTTTGTTTCGGTGGGCATGGGGTTCCACATCGGCGGCCTGCTGGAGCACTGGCCGCTGGCGCTGGCCACACTGGGTATCTGCATGCTGGCCAAGCCGGTAATGGCTGCGATTATGGTGGGGCTGATGGGCAAACCGATGAGATTGGGCCTGATGGTGGGCGGTTCGCTCTCTCAGATTGGTGAGTTTTCGTTCATTCTGGCCACTCTTATTGCCGGCACTTATCATCTGCTTCCTGCGGAAGCGGTGAATGTCATTACCGGTGTGGCTATTGTATCCATTACGCTGAATGCGGCTTTGTATCGCTATGTGCCGCGGTTTATTCAGCGGCTGGAGGAAAGGGGAATCGGCGTGCCGCGCCAGGGCGAATGCACCGTGCCGCCTGTGGCAGATGACCGCTACCGCATCCTCCTTGTGGGCTATGGCCCATGCGGTGAATTGGTGGACCATGTGCTGCGGCAGCATGATATGGATGTGGTGGTGCTCGAAATGAATATAGACACGGTTAACCGGCTGAATCAGCAGGGGCGCGCTGCCATGCATGGTGATGCCTCCAACCGCACTATTCTGCGTATGGCCGGGGTGGAAAATGCCAGAGCTATCATTATTTCTTCTGCGGCGGCTCCGGCCATGCAGATTGCCTCTGCCGCGCGCAGCCTGAACCCGGATATACGCGTGGTGGCTCATACAAACTACATCCGCATAGCTCAGGCTGTGGCAAAATCCGGGGATGCCCATGCCTTTGCCGGCGAGGCGGAGGTGGCTCTGTCCATGAGCAGTCACATGCTGCGGGTACTGGGCGCCACAGAGGAACATGTAGCACGCGAAGCAGAAGAAAACCGCCGACGCCTCATGGGCGTACAGCGGTGATGCGGAAATATGGTCTGCCGGCCGGCAGATGCACGAGGCTCTGCGTGACCTGGCTTCTGCCTTACTGAGCCAGGGCTATGAGCAGCTTGTTGTGGATGCCGCCGAAACCACCGTTGCTCATGACGAGCAGCACATCGTTCGGGTGCACGTGTGTGACGGCGTAGGCCACGATGTCATCCACATTTTTTCCGACATAACAATCGGTGCCGGCGGCTTGGATATCAGCCATGAGTTTGTCCTGATCCAGTCGCTGTTCCGGGGTGAGCCGTTTGTTATTCTCAATGGGGGAGATGACGGCGAAGTCGGCCTCAGCCAGAGCTTCTGCCAGCTCGTTCTGGAAAAGGTTGCGGATGGTGGTGTTGCTGCGGGGTTCAAAAAGCACCCACAGACGGCTCTTGGGGAAACGCTGGCGCAGACCGGCAATAGCCTGGCGGATGGCGGTAGGATGATGGGCAAAATCATCCACCACAGTTACCCCATTTACCGTGCCGCGTACTTCCTGGCGGCGGGCTACACCTTCGAAACTGTTCAGGGCAGTGCGGATTTCATCTGCTGAAAGCCCGGAGAACGCTGCGGCGCAGGCTGCCATGGCGGCGTTGCGTATATTGAAATCGCCAATCATGGGTACATCGAAACGCTCGCCGTGCAGCGGGCATGCAGGGGGCTCTTCGCCTTCTGCCGGAGTCTTGCAGAGCAGGGTAAAGCTGCACCCGCCTGTGCGGTGTTCCAGCTCGGAAATACGGATATCGGCATCATCGCCCATACCCACGCTCACGAGTTTCACCATGCGGAGCTCCGCAGCAGCGCAGGCTCGTACATCGGCGCAGTTCGGACAATCGGCATTGATGAAGACGATGCCGTTGCGCGGGACGGCGCGCAGGAGGCGCTTGAAGGAAAGCTTGATTTCCTCCACGTTGGCATAAATATCAGCGTGGTCCATCTCAATGTTGTTGATGATGACCACCTCGGGCAGGTAGTGGAGGAACTTGGAGCGTTTGTCGAAGAACGAGGTGTCATATTCATCGCCCTCCAATACGCAGAAATCAGAATCGGTGAAACGACCGCCGCGCCCCAGATTGCGGGCGATACCGCCTATCATGAAACTGGGATTCCGGCCATTGGCCTCCAGCATCCAGGCCAGCATGGAAGAGGTGGTGGTCTTGCCGTGGGTGCCGGTTACCACCAGATTGCGCTTGCCCCACAGAAAGAATTCCTTCATGGTCTCAGGCAGACTCATGTAGCGCAGGCGGCGCTCCAGCACGGCTTCCACCTCGATATTACCGCGGCTCATGGCATTGCCGATAACCACGAGATCGGTATCATCCGGAATGTTGGCGGGGTTGTAGCCCTGGAAAATCTGAATCCCTTCGTTCTCAAGGAAGGTGGACATGGGCGGGTACACATTGGCATCTGTGCCGGTCACCACGTAGCCCTGACGTGCCATGGCCGATGCAACGGCGCCCATGGCGGTGCCACATATTCCGAGAAAATGAACGTGTTTCATATATTTCCTGTCAATGCGTAGAAGTGGAGACGAGGTTATCTCATCTTTTCCGGTATTGCAAGTATTTTTTAGGGCATGCGGATGCGGCCCTGACAGAAGGGCAGAAACCGGCAGGAAATTACCCGTAGAATGGTGCACCGAAGTGGTCTGGTATGCCTTTATTGTCCTAGCCGCTGATTCAAAGTGGCTCAAAATGGTGTCACACCGAGAGTCTGCCCTTGCCAAGCGGAGCGGAAAGGAGTAAAATATGCGGCATGAACATCCAGCTCTTCAAAGACCTGTGTGAGGCAACCGGGGCTCCCGGTTTTGAGTATGGCATCCGCGACCTGGTCATCAAGGAAATGACCCCGCTGGCAGATGAAATCAAGGTGGACAATGTGGGCAATGTGGTGGCCCTTATCAAGGGTAAGTGCCCGGAGAAAAGCATTATGTGCGCCGCCCATATGGACGAAATCGGTTTCATCGTGCGCCATATTGACGACAACGGCTTTATCCGCATCCTGCCTCTGGGCGGTTTTGACCCCAAGACGCTTACTGCCCAGCGCGTGACCGTGCATGGCACGAAGGACCTGCCCGGCTGCATGGGGGTGAAACCCATCCACGTGATGAGCCCGGATGAACGCACCAAGATGCCCCAGGTGACCGATTATGTGGTGGACCTGGGCATGAGCAAGGAAGAGGTGGAGAAATATGTTTCCATCGGCGATTCCATCACCCGCATCGGCGATATGGTGGAAATGGGCGATTGCCTGAATGTGAAGAGCATAGATAACCGCGGTGGCTGCTACATGCTCATCGAGGCGGTGCGCGCCATCAAGGACAGCGGCAATCTGCCGGACTATGACCTGTACGCTGTGTTCACGGTGCAGGAGGAAGTGGGACTTCGCGGTGCTCATGCCGCCACTCTGGCCATCAACCCCGATTTTGCCTTTGCGCTGGATGTGACCATCGCGTTCGATACCCCCGGCAGCGGCGCTCACGATAAATGCACAGTGCTGGGCAAGGGTACGGCTGTGAAAGTGTACGATGGTACCCTCATCACGGACCCCCGCATGGTGAAATTCATGACGGCTCTGTGCCAGGAGAGCGAGATTCCCTACCAGCTGGAGCTGCTGGCTGCCGGTGGTACCGATGCCGGCGCCATGCAGAAGTTCACCGCCGGCGGTTCAGTGACCGGTGCCATTTCCATTCCGGTGCGTAATGTGCACCAGAGCATTGAAATGGCACACAAGGTGGATATTCAGGCCAGTGTGGATCTGCTGACCGCCTGCTTCACCTCACTGACCCGCTGGGACTGGAGCTGGAAGCAGATGAACCGCACCCTGGCACCCAGAGAGGCTGCCGAGGCCCCCGCCAGAAAGAAGTGCTGCTGCCGCAAAAAGAAGTGATTTGCCAGCCGGACAACTATTGATGAACCGCGCATGGGAAGCATATCTTCCCATGCGCGGTTTGCATTGCGGGGTAATTGCGGCTGCTGGTTGTCTGTCATTCCTCCGCAATTTCATCTGCAGAAATCGGGCTTTTATCCAGAGTTCTCCAGGCCCAGGCAATGTAAGCCAGTACAAAAGGAATGATAAATGAGACCACAGCCATGGTTTTGAGCGTGAACAGGCTTGAGGAACTATTGGAGATGGTCAGCGAGCTCTGCATGTCTGCCAGTGAGGGGTAATAGACCGTGTGGTTCCACCCGGCGCAGAGCAGCAGTGCCAGCACTACGAGTACACTGCCCGGTCCAGCCAGCCAGAATGCCCGGCCCCAGCCCCTGATGCCCGATACCAGCCCCGCCAGCACCAGCGCGGTTCCTGTCAGCAGCGTGGCACTTACCGCCGGCAGGGACAGAAGATTTTCCAGATACTTGTATTCCTGCAGATACACGACACCGTTTTCCGGTATATAGCCATAGCCCGGCCCCACCAGCCAGCCCGCCAGCCATGTGAGGAAAAACAGCAGGAAAAACGCCCCCTCCATCCACAGACGGCGGCGGCAGGCAGTGCTCAGCTCTGCGTCTTTTATGCAGCCCATGAAATACAGGCATGCCAGTAGCCGTGTGAGCAGGCACACGCTGATACCCAGCAGCAGATTCTGGGGCACCAGTGCTGCTTCCAGCCCATGCAGCGGGTGCATCCACCGGGAAATGACCGGCATGGCGGGGTTAGTGACGGCGGCTTTGTCTACCAGAAACTCAGCCCCGGTAAAAAAGGTGCCTACTGCTGTGCCGATAAGCAGCGGTCCCATCACGCCATTCAGCAGCAGGAAGAACCGGTATACATTTGTGCCCAGCAAATTGCTTTGCTTGAGCTGAAATTCATACGAGACAGCCTGCAGCACAAAACAAAGCAGAATGAGCACCCACACCCAGTATGCTCCGCCGAAACTCGTGCTGTAAAACAGCGGAAAAGATGCGAAAAACGCGCCGCCGAAGGTGACAAGCGTGGTGAAGGTCAGTTCCCACTTGCGCCCGGTGGCCAGCAGCAGCATGCGGCGCTGCTCCTCGGTTTTGCCAAGCGTCCAGATAAGCGATTGCCCGCCCTGCACAAACATGAGAAAAACCAGCAGCGCTCCCAGTAGAGACACCAGGAACCACCAGTAGTGTTGGAGTAGGGAAATATCGTTCATAATAATCATCAGGCTGGTTTATTCATTTCAGGTCCGCTTGCTATGGCGCGCACCATGATGCTGATTTCAGCCACCAGCAGCATGGTGAAAAGTGCCAGGAATATAAAGAATGTCGTCTGCACGGTTCCGACCTCCAGCCGGGAAATTGCCGCTGCATTCGGCAACAAGCCCTGGATGGCCCACGGTTGGCGCCCTACTTCTGCCACAATCCAACCGGCCTGGCTGGCTACCCATGCCAGTGGGGTTGTCAGCACTACCGCCAGCAGTACCCATTTCCGGTGCAGTGTGTACTTGCCCAGTAGCAGCAATCCGCTGAACAAGGCTATGAAATAGCCCCCCAGTATCACCATGATGCGGAAACTGTAAAAAGTAAGCGGTACCGGTGGCACCAGTTCGGCCGGCGATTTCAGGTACCCGTACCCGAAATATTCAAAATTAGCCAGCAGAGCAGCCCGTGCCGTTTCCCGGTCTGCCGGCGTGGTGGCTTTGCGATATGCTGCAAGCGCCGCTATGGCGGAGCGCCCTCGCTGCATCTTTTCCTTTGCAGACAGCGCAGCCCCTCCTCCTGGCAGAGGGTAGCCGCCCTCAAGCAGATTGCGGATGCCGGGTACATAGCCGGTCCAGTCATGCGTGGCCAGGAAGGAAAGAGCACCCGGCATTTCCACGCAGAAGATAAAGGAATCTGTGCTTCCTGGTGCTGCCCAGTTTACCCCGGGGGTGAGGATGCCGCCCAGCACGAGCCCCTGGCTGGTGCCACCCTCGTATAATCCCTCTGCGGCAGCCAGTTTCATAGGCTGGTATTGTGCAATATCACGCCCGCTCTGGTGCCCGGTATATGCGGTGAGCAGTGCTCCTGCCAGGCCGAACCAGCAGGCTACGCGAATGCTGGCCCTGGAGAATTCCTCATGCCGGCCGCGCAGCAGGTACCAGCAGCTCACCCCCACCACAAACATGGCTCCCAGCACCCACGATGAGCTGACGGTGTGGCAGAACTTGACCACAGCCACCGGAGAAAGCGCCACCGCGGCGAAATCCACCATCTCATTGCGCACGGTATCCGGGTTGAACTCCATGCCGACCGGGTGCTGCATCCAGGCGTTGGCTACCAGAATCCACCATGCCGAAAGCGTGGCACCGGTAATCGTCAGCCATGTGGCGGTCAGGTGGGCTCTTCTGCTCACCTTTTCCCAGCCGAAATACATGATGGCAATGAAGGTGGATTCCATGAAAAATGCCACAATCCCTTCTATGGCCAGCGGGGCTCCGAAAATATCGCCCACAAACCAGCTGTAGTTGCTCCAGTTGGTGCCGAACTCAAACTCCAGAATTATTCCGGTTGCCACCCCCATGGCAAAATTGATTCCGAAGAGCTTCATCCAGAACTTCGCAGTCTGTTTCCAGAATTCCCGCCCTGTGCGGACATAAAGCGTTTCCATGATAGCCATGACCACGCCCAGTCCCAGTGTGAGCGGTACGAAAATCCAATGGTACATGGCCGTGAGTGCAAATTGTGCCCTCGACCATTCCACGAGTGCTGAATCAATATTGTCCATACGTTGTATTATTCAGATATGACCCGCTGCATCAGCTCAGTCATCACTTTTTCGGCTTTTTCCTGTGCATCTCCCTGCAGGTATGTAGGAAAGAAAAATGTTTTCAGTATCGCAAATATGATAAAGAGCTTCAGCAGAATAATGGCCCACAGGGTGCGCCCCAGCGTCATGCTGCGGAACCCGTCTGCATAAAATCTGATTATTCTGCCTGTAAGCATGTTTACATTATAGAATCCCAATCTCCCGGCGCAAGTCCAAAACTCGTATGCGGCTCTAAAAGGGAGAGTGGCCTGTGTCTGCCAGCAGATGACCTGGTGAACCCAGTAGAAAAAAGCCCGCCGGGTGGCGGGCTTTTGAAAAAATCATTATTCGGCAATGGGTAGCGCGCCTTCCGGGGCCTGCCAGGTACCATCGTCCTCCGGGGTGAGCCCGGGTTCTACGGTGATGGTGGCCGGCTGGGCCGAGCTTTCCACCACGGGGGCACCCGGTGCGGGCTCATAGTTGGGTTCAGTTACCTGAGCGGAGGGCTTTCGTGGGGTGATGAGCTTGCCCTGGCGGCGTTTTCTGGGGGCAGGGGTGCCTGGTGCTGCCTCGAAGTCGCTCATGTCTACCATGTCGTCCAGCCCGAATGCATAACGGACCATATCAGGCAGGTTTTCTTTTACGAGCATGGACACCGGGAAACGGACCTGCCCCTGCGGTGTGCGCAAGGTGATGCGGCCGGATTCCAGACGGTGGATGATGGCGTTTGCGTATACGCGGCCATTGGTGGTGGAAGCATTGCCGATGGGAAGCCCGATGAGCATGCTTTTGGCAACTCCGCGAGAGGTTTTGTCCTCCTGGCGGATTTCGCGCTGGAGGGAGAAGATGCGGCCGCGCTCGTTTTCGATGTTCTGCTTCAGGTCAGCGATTTTGCGCTTCACATCATCAAGCTGGATACCGAGGTGGGTGATTCGCTGGCGCATGTGCAGCTGCTCATCGGCCTTGTAGGCGTCATTCTGGAGGAGCTCATGCTGCTTGCAGAGCTCCAGGTGCTCTGCCTGGGCGAGTTCCAGCGGGGTAGGCACGTGGTATTGCTGCATCTGCTGGTGCATATACCAGGCGCCGCCACCCAGAGCACCCATAAGCACCAGCACCAGCAGTGTGTCAAAGAAAGCTGAGGCCCAGCCGGATTTCTGCTTTGCCTCCTGCTTGGGAGCAGGGGCAGATGGTGTGGCCGCTTCTTGCCTGGCTGCGGGGCTGGGGGCTGCCGGGGCAGGAGCAGCCGGAGCCGGGGCAGGAGCTGCCGGAGCCGGGGCTGCTTTGGGGGTGGTCTCTGCCACGGGCTGCGGTTCCGCTTCTGCTAGGGGCGCGGGCTGGGGCCGGCTTGTCTGCACGGGAATGGAGGCGCTGGGGCGGGGTACGGAAACGGCAGATTTATCGCCCCAGGTCAGGGTGATTTTGCCCTTGGTGTCCTTAGTGGTGGGTTCCTGGCTCATGGGCGTTTGTGGAGGTTTGCGGTTTCACTCTGCAGCATACGGAAATTGGAGCGGAAGGCATCCAGCCTGTCCTGCAGGTGGATGACGCGGAGCTTGGCCTCTGTCTCCTGGCGTTTGAGAGTTTTGAGCTCGTTGAGCGATGCAGCCAGTTGCTGCTCCATGGTGGTGATATTGTCTGCCAGGCCAGGTTCAATATCGCCGGCCTGCTTGATAAGCTGCTGCATGCGGATGATTTCCTGGCGCAGGGCGGCATTCTGCTCATGGGCCAGGCGCAGCTGCTCGGGGTTATCTGCCTGCGGGTAGCAGCTGCAGAGCAAGGCAGCCGCGGCACCACAGGTGCACAAACGCAATATGGGAGAAAGATGATTCACGCTCCCATCATACCCGCATATCAGTTTGCGTCAAGCATGTTCTGCGTCACTTCTCCAGTAGAAACAGATATTCTTTTACAGATAGTGCCCGGTTCTGCAAATTCCGGCAACCACGGAAGGTGGCGTAATCTGTCTGCATGTGTTGCACCTTGCCGTGCCGGTTCAGCATAGCCATCATCTCTGCCCGGGGTATGAACCCTTCTGAATTATACGATATGAGCACAAAGCGCGCGGGCAGGGTGCTCAGCAGTGAATCGAGCGTTTCCTGCACCTGTGCCCGCTTGTTGTATGCTGAGCGGTTCCAGCCGGAAGGTATTCCGGATACCGCCGAGAGGGAATCCGGTCGCTCATAGTTCAGCAGCAGGTTGAGCATGAAATAATTTGAGCCGTACGGGTGCTGGTTGTATGGCGGATCCAGATAGGCAAAATCCAGCTCAGGCAGTGTGGCTGCTGCGGCGGTGGCATCGCATTGCAGCACGTGGTGCTCGCAGTCGAAACGGGAAAATACCGGCAGCGGAAGATTGATGGGTGCCAGAATGCGTTGCAGAGCATTGGCTCCGCGCCCGCCGAATTTGCCTATGCCGGATTTATCTTTGTAAAACCCCTTGAAAATGCCGGCTGTATTGGTATGCACCGAAGCCTCGCAGAGCAGGGGCGCCAGAAAAAATGGTTGCACTTCCTCGGGCAGCTGGTCTATGAGCTGCCGCGCCGTGTCCAGATACACGGCATTGCGGCGTGTGTAAAAGACCCGCTCCCCCTGGCGTATATCGGCATCATTCCGCGGGGCATACAGCTCTGCCACCAGTCCGGGGCAGGGGGCGGCCTCTATCTGCCGCAGCAATTCCGCGTGCCAGTGCGGCAGCCGGGCTGCCTGCACCGTATCGCTATTGGCCAGGTAGCAGGTGTTGAGCACCCGGCTGTAGGCCTCCAGATCATTCGCGTAGAGCACCTCTGCGTGTTGTTTGAGATAGCGGCTCACTATGCCGCTGCCGGCAAAGGCGTCGAAACAGCGCAACCGGCGCCCGCCCAGGCGGGCACGCACCCGCTCCACCGCCCGGCCGATAAAATCGAGCAGGCGGCGTTTGTTGCCCAGGTAGGTGATAATCTGCTCCTGCAGATACCGCGGGTCCTCCCCGCCGGCTGGTGTGCCTTTCATTCTGCTCAACTCTAGCAGATGCGGGCATGGGGGTCAAGTGGTTTTCGCTGCTGCCTGCTACATGCGGGCCACGCGCTGCCTTGCGCGGCAACTGTTCATTTGCAAGGGTGAGCAGCCGGATTGTGCGCCGGGAATGGCAGAAAAACAGCAAAAATTCTTCCCTGCTGAACTTTTTTCTTCAAAAAAGTCTTGACGCCGCGGAAAACTGGTGGTATATTCTCGCCGCACCCCACCGTGGGTGACCTGATAAAATCGCGGGATGGAGCAGCCAGGTAGCTCGTCAGGCTCATAACCTGAAGGCCGCAGGTTCAAATCCTGCTCCCGCAACTCAAAAATACTGAAAATAGCGCGCTGTAGAGGATGTAACCCCTTTACAGCGCGATTTTTTTCTTGTGGGGGTATATATTGCTGTGGTAGCGTGGGTGCACAGATAAGCCCACAGGAGGGGTCACATATCGAAGAAGCACACCCTCACCGTTTCATATTATGGCATGAATCCGAAGAGGCAAAGCAGCGGTTCTTCACCCCCGCTATCTTTCCCTGAGTACACCGCCCGCCCTTAGCTTGATGCAGGAGCGGGCGTTTCTGTGTGCTGGTGATATCTCCTGCCAAAGAAAAAGCCCCCGTTAGCGGTGCGGCAACACCCGGGGGCTGATAACATGATTAAAATAATAACCGGAGATTTCTCTCCGGGCATGATTAAAGCATAAAGTAGTGATAGAGTCAAGCGATATGAGAAAAAATTGCCCCGCACCCGGTTTCCCGGAGCGAGGCGTGGATTCTAACACCTCTGGAACGCAACGAAGAGAATCCAGATTAGTTGCTCAGCCAGCACCGGGTTAAGGAGGGCTGCCATCAGGCGTACTATTTTTTATTCATGTTTTTATAGCCGCCTGGCTTTTTCCGCACCAGGCGGCATGCGGAGTGTACCACTGAACAACATAACTCAATACGCAAAAAATAGCCGGCTATTAGCTCATCGAGTGCAGTAAGAGTGGGTTTGAGCGAATCTTGATTCGCATGCCCAGCAGAGAGATAATCTTGTGGTGGCTGCTGTTCTAGACGCCGAAGAGGTTTTGTAACGTGTTGCTTTTATTGTTATTGTCGGAGCTCATATATTCTGATGGAGTTAAGCCGCAGTAAAAGTTAATGGTTTTTCTTGCTGCGGATATATTCCCATTTGAGGCCCAGCACATAAACGAGCCGAGCGTTGGAGTTCAGACGGGTTTTGCGCTTGTAGATGATGTTTTTCCACCAAGGGCGTTCCATTTTGAAGAGGTGGTTTTCGATGCTGAGCACCATTTCACGCTCGACCGGAGTCATCTTGCCTTTGGTGTACCAGATGAAGGTGACGAGATGATCCCACGCGTAGCGTTTGAGGGTGTCAAGCTTGTGCTGGCAGGCGAGTTTCCAGACATCGTGCACACCCTGGAAGGCGTGGCTGCGTTTTTCATCGCTCCAGGTGTTGCTCTTGTAGTCGATGCGGTGGGCATAGGCGATTTTCTTAGCTGCATAGAAGCGGCCGGCCTGAATCATGGCGCGTACAAAGAAAGGCGGGTCTTGGAAGCGGGAATAGGGCGGGAAGGTGATGTTGTGATTGATGAGCATTTCCCGGTCATAGAGGTACTGGGTAAAGCCATAGTCAAACTGGTATTCGGAGAAAGGTATGACGCCTTCCCGCTGGAAGATATAGGCGGAGTAGCGCGGAGGATAGGCCTGGCTGGGCGTGGGTTCCTCCGGGGAGAAGAACGACCGCTCACCGCCGGAGATGAGCACGCCGTGCTCCTCTGCTTTGTTGTAAAGGTATTCCAGGATGTCTGGGGCGGGGTAATAATCGTCCGGGTCCATGAAGGCGATGTATTTACCGGTGGCTGCCTGCATGCCTTCATTGCGGGAATAGGCCACACCCCGATTACTACGGCTGATAATTACGATACGGGAATCTGCCGCTGCATATTCCTTCAGGATTTGCAATGAGGCATCGGAAGAGCCGTCATCGATGCAGAGAATTTCAAGTCCCTTGAGCGTCTGGACCTGAATAGATTTAAGACAATCTGCGAGGTAGAGTTCCATATTGAAGATAGGAACAATGACAGATACTTTAGCTGAGTTGTTCATAAAAAGCGAGGTGTGTTATTTGAATTGGAACATGCGTTCGATGAATTCCCGGCGTAGACTGCGATATGCACGTATGTATTCACGCAGGGTGGCGAGATGCTGTTTGTATTTCTTGCGTTTCTTTCCTAAGGCAAAGAATTTCTTGAAGCGGATACGGCGGTACTGCTTCTGCAGGTAGTCGTAGCACATGATGCGGGCAATGTTCTGCTCTGTAGCGGTGTCCGGCTTGGCCTTGGTATTGCTGTTGTTATTGTTGTTGATACTGGTCAGGCGCTCGTTAATGGTTCTTCTGAGACGCGGGTGGCAGTAATACATCATGCAGATGTCCCAGGATTTGCGTAGACGTCCAATCGAGCCGTGGCGCTTCAAGATGGTACGGAATTCATCCCACATTTCATCCAGCAATTCTTCATCGTCCGAGTTGGTGGAAAGATAGGAGATGATGGCGTTGTAGCAGGTTTTAATCAGGTTTTCATCTGCACGGTCGATGGGGAGCGGCAGCGTCAGGGTGTCGTAGTAGGACAGCACGGTATCAAGCATGGTCAGGATGCTCTTGACGCGGGGATCGCCTGAGTGTGCCTTGTTGATGATGGAATCGTTAGCCGCGTCGTACATGTAGTTGTATTTCAGAGAGGCGACATGCGCTAACTTGTTGACATGTGGAAGGTAGCTGTAGAAGAATGCGATATCCTCCCACCAGACACCTTTGAGAAATTTAAGTTTTTTCTGCCGTATGATGTCGGTTTTCCAGAGCTTGTTGGGGAAGTAGCACCGGTAGGAGAGGATGTTGGCATTGCTGAATGAGGTGATGCCCTCTTTACCGGGAATGTAGCGGTCTCGCGAACGCCCGTTGGTGCGGTCCAGACGATTTACGCCGTAGCAGATGAGGTCTACTTCGTTGCAGTTCATGTACTGAAGGCAGGAAGCGATGGTGTCTGCGTTCAGCGTGTCATCGCTGTCTACTCCGGTTACCCATGCGCCGGTGGCTACTTCTAGGCCTGCGTTACGGGCAGAGGAAAGACCGCCATTTTCTTTGCTGATGATGCGGATGCGGGAGTCTTTATCGGCATATTTCTGCAGGATGGTGGCAGAATTATCGGTTGAACCGTCGTTTACGCAGATGATTTCCAGGTCAGGATAGGTCTGGTTCAGTATAGAATCGAGACATTCTGTCAGGTATTGTTCCGAATTGTACACAGGGACAATGATGGAAACAAGTGGACGGTTACGGCATGCTTTTATGATTTGCGGGGATGACATTTGTGCGTAGGTGTTGTTGACAGACTTATTTTCTGCTTTCATTTTTTTCTCGTATAAGTTTTTTCCACGCCAAGTAAGTTGCGTGAGTTTTCCTTTGCTGAATTGGCACTTGCAGCCGGGAATATTGGGCAGAACCCAGGGGAGCTGACACACTGCCTTTCTGAAGATGGCGGGAAGTTTGTCTACGTATTTCCACCAGTGTTCAGCATAGGGAATGGAGGAGTCCGACCATGGTTTCACTTTGTCGGCATAGTGGATGATGACCGGGGTGTTCAGCGCTTCTTTTACAGCATCTTCCCCGAATATCTGACCGTACAGCGGGAAGTCTCCCATATGGGTGAACTGGTGCATGTACTTAATCATCAGGTTATATTTCAGGGGGAGCATGAGCGCTCTCTTGTAGAAGGCTAGGTTTACGGCGTCCTGATCTTGGCTTTGCAGGTTGCAGCCGGCCAGTTCGTGCAGTTCTGCTTCTTTGTTTTCACGCCGGATCAGCTCCAGATTCCAGAGGGTGACACCCGCGTTGATGTACGTGGATAAGTCACGCATGCCCAATTCTCGGTAATATTTTTCGGCGGCTCTCCAGGTCATGTAGCCAATGGCTTGCACGCCGCCGATGAAGTTCTGCCCCATATCTAGGGTGTACATTTCCGAAAGGTCCCGGCAGACAATGATATCGGTGTCCAGGTATATAGCCTTGTCGTACTCCTTCAGGAGGCTGGGCATGGCAAGGCGATAGTATGTGGGGATGGAAATGTGAGGGATAGATATGCCGGCATTGGTGAACTGGCCTTTCATGTCAATGAAATGCACCTGGCATCCATTGTACTGTTTTTCCAAGTGGCAGAAAGCATCTTTGCACGCAGAGGAAAACGAGCCCGGAATCAGGCAGAAGAAATCGTACGTGGTTTCAGGCTTCTTAGTTTCAAGGCATGACAAGATAGTTACGTACATGTAGGGTGCGTAATTTTCGTCTGATGCTAAAACTATGGGTATTCTCATAACGTGAGAGGAATTTGTTTTATTGAAATCTTCCGGGACGGTCATGTTGTGCGTCTTGTTTTGCTCTGCTGCTGCACAGGGGAATTCCGAGGAATCGGTAGCTGGTCTTGGATGTTGTCTTCTTAACAAACAGTTTTTTCAGGAAGCGAAGAAGGTGGTTGTCCGGTTCCAGCAGAGGTATGAGGCTCTGTTTGCCTACGGCCTTTTCTACCTCTCGTATAAAGGCGTTGTGGGCAGCCGTGAGGTGTTTCTGTGCGCGCGTAAAATGGTCGCACAGGTTTCTATGCACATCTTGCTGCAGATGGGGCATCTGATATTTTTTTGCCAGTTGCCATATTTCTGCCAACCCGGCGAAAAGGGCATCTGTATGGCGCTTCTGCCACTTGAGTTTATGGTGTTCCTTGCGGTAAGCGTATGTCACCTGCGGCACGGCATAGAATTTCCCGGCGGCCAGCATGGCGCGCACCATGAAAGGAGGGTCCTGATAGCGGCAGAGGGGCGGGAACTCCACCTGATGTTCCACCAGCAGACTACGCTTATAGATAAAACGGTAGAAGCCGTAATGGTACTGGTAATCTTCATAATTGACCAATCCTTCCTCTGTAAAATGCTGTTTTTCAAGTCCCGGCAGCACGCGGGCGTCCACCTGGTCACCATAGATACGGCAGAGGCTGCCGCCGCAGATGCTGACACCATGCTCCACGGCCTTGGTATACAGCAGCTCCAGAACGTCCGGCGCGGCGATGCGGTCATCCGGATCCAGGAAAAAGATATATTCACCCGAAGCAGCAAATATACCTTCATTGCGAGTGGGACCTACACCACAGTTCGGGCGGCTGATGATACGCAGACGAGCATCCTGCACAGCTTGCAACACCGCAAGGGAATCATCCGTGCTGCCATCATCAATGGCAATAAGCTCGATTTCCTGCAGAGACTGCCCCAGCACGCTTTCCAACGCCGCAGGCAGATAGGCTGCAGCGTTAAAAACCGGCATGACGACCGATACTTTGGGTGCGGAGCTCATGAATGTTTCTTGCGTTTCACAGGAATACCCAGCACGCGCCAGGTGGTGCGGCCGGCCTTGGTACCGCGGCTCCAGAGGGGAATGCCACAGAGGTGCCAGGTGGTTTTATACGGCGTGCGGGTGCAGAAAAGGCTGCGTTGCGTTTGCTGCTGAGGGCTGGTGGGCAGCAGAGTATCCAACGCAGAGGCACAGGAATCCGGCTCCCTGGTTGCCAATATCTCCATCGCACCCCGGCCACCGGCCGCCAGGAAGGAGCAATCTGACGCATTCTGCATTTCTGCCAGTTCCGCTTTCAAATCAGCCAGGTAGGCAGCTTTATCTTCTGCCGGCAAATGGGAGTAGGTAAAGAAGTGGTTATCCAGGCGCTTGCGCAGCCAGGCGGGGCGGAGCTGCTGCCAGAGCTCAGGCGTTTTTTCGAGCTCACGGCGGATGTAGGCATACTCATCGCGCATGGCATAGGGTCGCCTGCCGATAGCATGCACGGAGGAGCCGGCATTATCTCGGCGGCAGAGGTACACCACCTCGTTCGTGCAGATGAGTTTCTGCGCGTGGGCAAAGGAGAGGAAGAAGAGGCCGTTATCCTGATAGGCGGCACCGGGAGTCTCATGGTGGCGAATGCCGTGCTGCTCAAGGAATTTCCTATTGTACAGGCAGGTCCAGGTGTTCATGCACAGGGTGAATGCCTGCTGCTGCTTCTGCGGGCAGATGGGGAGAGCGCACAGAGCACGGGGGATACGGGTGGTTTCAACATAATTCCGCCGGCTTCCCTGCTGCACAAAGCGGCTTACACAGCCCTTGGCTATGTCGGCCCCGTGTTTTTCCGCGAGTGCGTATAGATGGCGGTAAGCATTGCGGGGCAATTCGTCATCCGGCTCCAGAATGGCAAGGTATTTTCCTCCGGCGGCATCCATGCCGCGATTCATGGCGCGTCCATAACCGCCATTCGGGCCATCGATGATGCGAATGCGGCGGTCTCGCTCCGCGTATTGCTGCAGAATCGCCAGACTGTCATCTGTGGAACCATCATTCACACAGATGGCTTCCCAATCACTGAAACTCTGGGCCAGAAGTGAATCGAGCGCGGCGCTCATGTACGCTGCGGCATTGTACACCGGGATTACCACGGAGATTTCCGGAGCAACGCATTCCTTATACCGCAACCAATCGCGCTTGCGGGGATAATAGGCTGCACCCTTGCTTAACAGTTGGAGGGCAGGCTCCAGGCGCTCACGGAACTCTGTCTGCAAGGCAGCGGCGGCTTCACCAGCTACCTGGCGGTAGTGCCACACGGCCATATTCATGGCCCAGTGGTTGAAGGATTTTTCCAGTTTTGCATTGCCCAGGGGCTGAATCTCGCGGTGAATGGCCAGCAGAGCCTCGGTAAGGCAGGTGGTATCCTGCCCCGTGCTGCGGCTGGTGGACTCTGCATGTTGTACATGGTGCACCAGCACAGAGGGCACCACGCTGACCACGGCGGCTTTCACCAGGCTCATGTACACAAAATAGGCATCATTTGTATGCCGCAGGGCCTGGTACCGGAGGCCGGAGTTCAGCAGAAAATCGCGGCGGTAGAGTTTATCCCAGGGCCAGCCGGCGCAGAACTGGAAAAGGTGCTCCGGAATCTCCTGCCGGGGGCAGAAGGCCTCTATTCCGCACTTACGCAGATATTCCTGCCGCAACTGCACCGCCAGGGACCGTAGGCGGCCGCTCGCCTGCTTTGATTCCGCACGGCAGATGACCACATCTGCATGAAACCTCCGGGCTCGTGCCACCATGCGCTCCAGCATCTGCGGCAGGTAGATATCATCTGCATCCAGAAAGATGGCGTATTCCCCACACGCCGCAGCCAGACCGGCATTTCTGGCCGGGCCCGCCCCCCGGTTCTCCTGGTGAATCACCCGCACGCGCGAATCACGCGCGGCATAGGCATCGCACATGCCGGGGCAGGAATCCGGCGAGCCATCATCAACCAGTATCACCTCTATCTCCTGCAAGGTCTGCGCCAGTATGGAATCCACACACTGCGCCAGGTAGCGCTCCACCTTGTAGATGGGCACTATAACAGAAACAGATGGCGGAGAGACGTTCATGGCGCAGTCATGTGCGACCGCTGCGAAATCGCACGCTTATGTTCGTATATCGCATTCCCTATGCGATGTCAAGAATTATCGGTTCCGAATCGATATTTTAGTCTAAAAATGAGGATATTATAATTCTTTCATCAAATGGTGAAGCTGACATATTTATTCAGGAATTAGACTTCCGAAACATTGTTGCACTCTTACATTTAATAGAATACAAAAAAACAAAGTGTATATCGCATAGGGAATGCGATATACGAACATAAGCGTGCGATTTCGCAGAGGTCGCTCCAGCCTGCGCCATGAACGTCTCTCCACCAGCTGTGTCTGTTATAGTGCCCATCTACAAGGTGGAGCGCTACCTGGCGCAGTGTGTGGATTCCGTACTGGCGCAGGCCTTGCAGGAGGTAGAGGTGATACTGGTTGATGATGGCTCGCCGGATGGCTGCCCCGGCATGTGCGATGCCTATGCCGCGCGCGACCCGCGCGTGCGGGTGATTCACCAGGAGAACCGGGGGGCGGGCCCGGCCAGAAATGCCGGCCTGGCTGCAGCGCGTGGGGAATACGCCATCTTTCTGGATGCAGATGATATCTACCTGCCGCAGATGCTGGAGCGCATGGTGGCTCGTGCGGAGCAGACCCATGCAGATGTTGTCCTTTGCCGGGCCAGACTCGTAACGGTAGATGGCCGGATGCGCTCCATGCCTGTGCAGTTGCGCTCAGAGTATCTGCGCAAGTGCGGAACAGAAGTCTTCTGCCCCCGGCAGGAGATTCCGGAGCACCTCTTCCAGTTCTGCGCCGGCTGGCCCTGGGATAAACTCTACCGCCGCGATTTTCTGCTGAACTCCGGTCTCCGGTACCAGGCCCTGCGGCATACAAATGATGCCTATTTTGTGTACATGAGCCTGGTGAAAGCCGCCGTGGTCAGCGTGGTGCCCTCTGTGCTGGTGCACCATTGTCAGCATGCAGAATCCACGAGCCACAGCACGGGGCAGGATACCACATGCCTTACCGAGGCTCTGCTGGCCATTCACCGCGAGATTCAGCCCCTGGGCAACGCAAAACTGGAAAAATCCTTCAGCCACTGGGCCATGAATATGGCCGTGTGGCACTACCGCCAGGTCGGGGGTGAAGCCGCCGCTGCCTTGCAGACAGAGTTCCGTGAGCGCCTGGAGCCCGTTCTCCAACTGTTAAGCAAGGGTGCAGCCTATTATCCCCGCAAGCGCGATTGGTTGCGGTATAAGGAATGCGTTGCACCGGAAATTTCGGTGGTGCTTCCCATTTACAATGCCTCTGCCTTCCTGTCTGCTGCGCTGGACAGTCTGCTGGCCCAGAGTTTCACGGATTGGGAGGCGGTCTGTGTAAATGACGGATCCACAGATGGCAGCCTGGAGATTCTGCAGCGCTATGCTGCCCGCGACCGCCGCATCCGCATCCTCAGCGGGCCGAATGGTGGCTATGGCCGCGCCATGAATCGCGGCATGGACGCTGCCGGGGGCAAGTATATCGCAATTCTGGAGCCGGATGATGAGCTGCCGCGCCATGCCTACCGGACCCTGCACATGCTTGCAGAAAAGCACCGGGCCGATATTGCGAAAGGCTGCGTGAGCCGCTTTGTGCAGCAGGGAGGCCGCCGGAACTACTACGAGACCACCCGCATACCGAAGCTGATGTGCCTGCACCCCGTCTGCCCGCGGGAAACGCAGCGCGCCTTCACCCTCTGCATGAACACCTGGACCTGCCTCTACCGCAGGGATTTCCTGCAGCAGCACGGCATCCGCCACCAGGAGACCCCCGGTGCCGCCTACCAGGACAACGGGCTCTTCTTCCTCTCCTTTGCGCATGCTCAGCGGCTCATCTGCACCAGCAAGGTGGTGTACCACTGCCGGCGGGATAATGCAGCCTCCTCCGTGCAGGCCCTTGGCCGTCGTCCCTTCGCCATGCGCGATGAATATGCCTACATCCGCCGCGAGCTGGAGAAGACGCCAGAGCTCTGGCAGCAGCTCCGCCCGGTCTGGCTGCGCAAGCGGCTGGATAACCACTTCTTCACCTACGCCAACCTGCCGGCAGAAGATAAACCCGCCTACCTGGCCGATTTGAAAGCCGAGCTGGCGGATATGCAGGATGCGTCAGATTGCTCTTTTCTCACCTCGGGCGGCAAAATGGCCATGGAGATACTCGCAAGCGAATCACCGTCCGCGACGGCGATGGATTCGCTCCTGCCGCCGGAGCCGCTGCAGCTGCCGTCCAAGGGGCTTTTCTGCACCCGCACCGCCTTCAAGACCACATACCACCTCTGCGGCATTCCCCTCTGGAGCCGTGGCACCAAAGCCGGCCGCACCACCTGGCGCATGCTCGGTATTCCTGTCAGACGCATCAAGAACGCATGAATCCGAATCATCCAGTGGTGAGTGTAATTGTTCCGGTGTACAATGCCGGGGCTTTCCTGCGCCGCACGCTGGATTGCATTTGCGGGCAGACACTGCACGAAATCGAAATCATCCTAGTGGATGACGGCAGCACAGATGATTCCCGCAGCGTTCAGCAGGAATATGCTGCGCGTGATTCCCGCATCATCCTGCTGCAGCAGGAACATGAATACGCCGGCGTCGCCCGCAACAAGGGCATGGCCATTGCACGCGGCAAATACCTCTCCTTCCTGGATGCCGATGACCTCTTCGAACCCGCCATGCTGGAGAAGATGGTGGCGCGGGCTGAAGAGGTGGGGGCTGATGTGGTCATCTGCAAGGCTGATTCGCTGACCGCCGTGGGTGAATTCCATCCGCTGCACGTACAGTTCAAGGGTGCGTATCCCATGGGGGTAAACAAGAATAAGTTCAACGTGGCACAAGAAATGCCGCAGCTGGCATGCTTGTTTCAACCCTGGGCATGGGATAAACTCTTCCGCGCAGATTATGTGCAACGGCTGAATCTGAGCTTCGGCAATACCCGGCGGGTGAATGATATCCTGTTTGTGTATCCGGCCACGGCGGCCGCCCGCGTCTGTTCCATAATCGATGATGAAGTGCTGGTGCATTACCGGGAGTCCGGGCAGCAGCTCTCCTCTGCAAAATCATTGGAACAGGATGCTACCGACATGGTGAGCAATGCGGCAGCCACTTATCATAAAATGGCTGAAATCGGCATTTCCGGCGCGATGATGACAGCATTTTGCTGCCGCATGGCCAGCAGCCTGGGGTGGACAGTGACTCAATTCTGTGGGAAACAGAGGGACGAGTTGATAACTGCCATTCAAGCCTTTGAATCAGAGTTTCATTTATTGCCCGATATTGAATCAGCCATGCGCAGGGATGCCTTTGCCCAGTGCATCCGGGAATGCAGAAACAATCTTTATCTGTATGCGGCTATTACTCAACCGGAAGCATACTGCGTGGCCGATGTGGCCGGGCACGGAGGCTACCGCATTTCTGCAACCGCTGCGGCTGAACGGCCGCTTACCGACAAGCTGGCGAAGAAAGAGAAGAAATCCCGATTCTTCTCAGTAGAAAAAGATACTTACTACAAGTATATCACCTGCTGCGGCCTGCGTCTTCGCTTCATGCGGGGGCAGACCCGCAAACAACAGAAACGGGCGCGGGCTGTCCTGGCCCGGATGGAACCGGAGAAAATTGAAAAGCTCATGCAGGCTGATGTAAGTCAGCTTGTGGCAATCTCCCAAGCTTTGCGGACGCCCCATATCAACCGCGATGAAGTTGCCAGCAAAGTGGAAAACATGCGCGGCAGCGGCATCAGCGGTCGCGAGGGTGAGCCGGAGCTCGTCGTCAGCATCACTTCCTATCCGGCCCGCATGTATGATCTGCACCTTTGCTTGTATTCTTTGCTGACGCAGAGTCATAAACCGGATAAAGTCATTCTCTGGCTGGCGAAGGAGCAGTTCCCGGAGCGGGAGCTGGATGTACCCCTGAAAGTGCGTGAGCTCTGCCGCCATGGTCTGGAAATCCGCTGGTGCCCGGATTACCGCTCCTACAAGAAGATAATTCCGGCTCTGGCAGAATACCCGGGGGCAGCCATTGTCACGGCTGATGATGATTTATTTTACGCGCCCGACTGGTTGGAAAAGCTTTGGCGGGCCTACGAAGCCGGTGGGCGCAGAGGTATCTATGCCCACCGCTGCCACCTCATGAAGCTGAATGGCTGCCGGGTTGCGCCGTACCGCGAGTGGCGGAAGTGCCTCACGGAGTCTGAGCCCGGTCCCCGTCTTTTCCCAACAACCGGTGGCGGTGTGCTGTATGCTCCGCACAGCCTTCACCCGGAAGTACTGAACATACAGAAAGCCCGCCTCCTTTGCCCGGCTGCTGATGATATCTGGCTCTGGGGAATGGGGGTGATGAATGGAACCCCCGTGCGGATTCTGCCCAATCCGCATTCGGCCATCACCGTGACCAACCCCTGGCGGGAATCCAACCTGAATGGGGATGGCACCTTGTACCACAGCAACATGGCAGGCGAGAATGATAAACAGCTGCAGAAACTGCTTGCAGCATATCCTTGCATCCTGAGCAATCTGACCAATGACATTTTTCCATCAATAGTATAACATAAAACTCCGAAAGCCAATGACTAGTCATAAACTAAAAAAAATCTTCAGCATCGGTAATGAAAACGGCCGCAAAGTCATCTACCTGTTCGGATCGAAGATAAAGATACGGTCGAAGAGTGCCGCTATGAAGCATCGCTTATTCCGTCTGGAGCAGGAAAACCGGGCCATCAGAAGAGCTATGCGCAAAAACAACGAGCTGAATAACCAAATGTACGAACAGGAAAACGAATCGATCAGAAGATCAATGCGCAAACTGAACAGAACCCTGGAAGGCGGGGGAGACTTGTGCTCACTGAGAAAAATTCAGGAGTATTTCAGTGTGCCGACCATCAACCGGGATGAGGTGAATACCGCGATTACGATGATGCGTTCCAATGGTCTGAACACCGTGCCCAGAGAGCGCAGAATCATCATATCGCTCACCTCCTATCCGGGCCGCATGTATGACATTCACTTCTGCCTGTACTCCCTGCTGACCCAGAGTCTGAAACCGGATGCCGTCATCCTCTGGCTGGCGAAGGAGCAGTTCCCCGCAGGCGAAGCGGATATCCCGCCTCAGGTTCTGGCGCTGAAAAAATGGGGTCTGAGCATTCAATGGTGCGAGGTAGACATGCGTTCCTACAAAAAGCTGATTCCCGCCCTGCAGGCCTACCCGGAAGACTTCATCGTGACAGCAGATGATGACTTGTACTATGCCCCGGATTGGCTGGAAGTGCTCTGGAATAACTACCTGCAGACGGATAAGCACAGCATTGTGGCGCACCGCTGCCACAAAGTCCGGATGACGGATGGAGTTATCGGCACGTATCGTTCATTCGCCAAGCGTATATGCGATTATTCCCTCTCCCTGTATAATTTGTCGACCAATGGCGGCGGCACCCTGTTCCCCCCGCACAGCTTGCACCCGGATGTGGTGAACCACGCTAAGGCCATGAAAATCTGCCCCTATGCAGATGATATCTGGTTCTGGGGCATGGCCGTCTGCGCTGATACGAAGATACAGGTGGTGGATACGCCGCATCCCATCCGCTACACAAATGCAGCCCGGGAAGTCAACATGAATAGTGACGGCACGCTCTATTCCGTCAACCTGGAAAAGAACAATGAGCAAATGAGCGCACTGTGCGAGGCGTATCCTCAGATTATTGAAAAACTTCAGGCGGAGACGGATGCTCACATCAGTGTCTCCGTCATCATCCCCATTTACAACGCCGCCAGCCATCTGCCCGCTTGTCTGGATTCTCTGCTGGCGCAGACTCTGGAGCGCTTCGAAATTATCTGCATCAACGACGGCTCCTCAGATAATTCCTTGGAGGTTCTGCAGCGCTATGCGGCCGGGAATAGCAACATCGTCATCGTCGACCAGCAGAACACCGGCTCGGCCGGCGCACGCAATGCAGGTTTGAAACGCGCCCGTGGTGAATATATCGCCTTCATGGATGCAGATGACACGGTGAGCGAGAATTATCTGCACTCACTGTACAACACGGCCATCACCAGCCAGGCAGATATTGCTGCAACTGACCAGGTGTTCGTGTGCGAGATGGATGGCCGCCGCCGCAAGAAGAAAACCGGCATCGCCCCGGAAGACCGGCTCCTGAGCACCATTTCGGAAAAGGGCCGCATTGTCATCGAAACCGGCATCACCTGGAACAAGGTGTACCGGACCGCCTACCTGCGCCGCCATAGCGTGCGCTTCCATGAGATCAACTGCACCGGGCAGGATAACTACTTCACCGCGCTTGCCCTTATCTATGCCAACAAAGTAGCCATCTGCCACGACGCTGTGTACAACTACATCCAGGTGCCCACCTCATCCACGCACGTCGGCAAGACCCGCAAGCACTTCCAGATATTGCAATTCTACAAATCCGTGGAGCAGCATATCCTGGAACTGGATATCACCGATGAGCAGAAACGCCAGTGGCTTCAGATTGTCAATGGCCGCAAGAAGAAAGATTACACCGCTTTCTATAATGATATGCTGCCGGAATTCAAGGAGGAATTCAAAGCGATTGCAGATGCTCATATAAACGAAATTATTTTATGATGGAACATGAATAATCAATCATTCATTACACATATAGCAGGGTTGCGGGGCCTTGCCATCCTGTTCGTTATACTTTTTCATTTCTCTCTGGGAAATGAAAAGATAGCCGACTGGTTTGGGAATGGATACCTCGGGGTTGATATATTTATGGTCATCATGGGGTATTTCCTTATAAGGGGATACGCCGAGCCTAAGCCGGGGATGAGTTTCTTTTCCTTTTTCTCCGGGAAATTGAAACGACTGCTGGTTCCCATGTGCATCTGTATTCTGGGATGCAGCATCCTGGGCCTGCTACTGATAGACTATGAGCATATCTGCCTTTTTTCCCGGACCGGCGCTGCGGCTTGCCTTGGAATTGCCAACTTCGAGTTAATTGACAGCGCCAGGGATTATTTTGCCCTGAGTTCTGCCATGAATATGTTCCTGCATACATGGTATGTCTCTACGGCTCTGCAGTTATTCCTTTTTTCATATATCGTGTTCTTCTGCCTGAGAAAGGCTCGCCGCCTTGTCATCATAGCCATCCTTTTGCTTCTGGCGGCCCTCTCTTTTGCTGTGCAATTCATCATTGACGGTGCAACTCTGGAAAAGATGGGATTTTCGGCAGATGCAGTCGAGCTCATCAGTTCATACTATTCACCCATACCGCGCATCTGGGAAGTACTGGTTGGAGGGGCAATCCTGTTGATACCTGCCATCAGAAATCGATATCTTGCCGCAGGGCTCTCCACAGTCGGGCTGCTCATGATTTTGTTTTCAGCCTTTGCTCCCGTGATGGGTATATCAACCCAGACCCTGCCGGTTATTCTCACCGTGCTGGGCACTCTTCTGGTGATTTCTTATACGCAGAATGACGGCGCTGCACACATTCTGAATAGCAGACTTCTGACATGGCTTGGCGGTATCTCTTTCTCTCTGTATCTGGTCCACATGCCCATAGTGGTCCTCTATAAGGGAGTGACCCTGACCTCCCCCGGCATGGGGTGTATCCTGGCGTTGCTCCTTGTTTCTGTCCTCATCGGGTGGATATTCTGCAACTATGTGGAGAAGGTGAAAATACCGAATCTCTCCGCTCTGCTCACCTGTGGTGCTGCGTTTGCAATCTGTGTGCTGCTGATGGAAACGAAGGGCTTGCGTGATTATTGGAACAAGGAGGCCAATGCCATCACATATTCACGTTATGATCACTTCCGCTATCGCTATGATAAAGCCCTGCAGGAACACTATGATTCCAGAACCATGATTACCTTCGGACAGGGCGGTTCTGGTATCGTCAAGAAACTCTGTTCATCCAGTTGTACTATATCCAAGAGCTCTGACAGCCCGTTCCTGCAGCTGGGGTGCGATAAACTTGCGCCCTCGTTCGTCCTGATGGGGGATTCTCATTCTATCATGAGCTATCCGGGAATTGATACTATTTGCAAGGAGGCTGGACTTTCTGGAGTCATGATGAACACGCTCTGCCTGCCTTTCTGGGAACGTGCCTATGGCTCTTCCAAGCGGAGCTATTCCATCAGCAAAGGAAAAACGCACAGCTTCCTGAACTGGCTTGGCAAGCATAAAGAGATAAAGCACGTTGTCATCATTTTCAGCTGGTATTGGATGACCGATATGCTGGAAGTTGATTGGAAAAATCGCAAGCAGGGCGTTGTGTTGGAAAAGAATCTGATTTGTCTGGAACGCTTCCTGCGCGAGTTGAAAGGTATCGACAAACAACCGATAGTCTTTTTGCCGTACCCTCGGTACAATACCAACAACATGCTCATGTACGCTCGCTTACGTGCACGCTTCGCATTAACTTCAAGCCCATATCATCAGGATTTTGTCCTCTCTCGAGCCGACTACAATAAACGCTGGGGGACCGCAATAAGCGCTGTTCGGAAGTTTGCAGATGAGGGAATTTGTCACATTGTTGACATAACTCCATACCTGTTTGAGAATGATATGTGCCATTCCATTAAAGATGGTGATGTTCGGTATTTTGACTGTAATCACACCTCTGCCGGCTATTCGGTCAATCTGGCTCAGAAATATAAACATGATTTGCTCAAGCTTCTTACACCTGAAAAATCCTCCCCCCAACGATCTCGTCATTAACAATCGAAAGTATAAATCCTTTTTTAAGTAAAGTTACATTGGGAAAAACACAGGCAAGATAAGCAAAGAAGAAGAGAGAAGTAAAAAAATACTTTCTTTAACAAAGCTTGGGCATCATTGAAGATGTTTGTACTCTGTTCACAAGAAAGGTTTAGTTTTTGTGGTAAGTTATAACGAAAGATATTCAATTTTGGAACATGGTCAATATCTACAACGAGGGCGGGTACAAGGTGCTGGTGCTGTTTGGCATCAGACTGCGTATCCGTTCTCAAGTGCACATGCTGCGGCATAGAATGGACGAAGCAGAAAAGCGGAGTCATCGACTGGAGAAAGAACTGCAGGAACAGAAGCAGCATTTTGCAATATATCAGCGGAGGATTGAACAAAAGCTGACCGAACTGGAGGAGCAAGTGCTGACTCGCCATGACAGCGCGGAAAAGAGTGTGGCGGCTGTAAGGCTGGAAATGAAAGGTCGGGCGGAGCAGTTCAGCAAAAGCATCCATGACGTCAGCGAACGACTGACCTCGCTGCAAGAGCTGCAGCTGGATGCCCGGTGTTCGGCAAATGCTGCAGTTACACAGGATGTTTCGCAACGCCTTGCGGTGCTGGAGCATCTTCAATTGGGCAAGGCTTGTGAGAAGCTTCAGGATGCTGTTGTTACAGTAGAACAGCGTCTATCAGAGTTTGAGCAATTACAATTGGAGCAGAAGGTGAGCCAGCAGCAAACCGATCTGCATAAAATGGGCGAGCTGGTGGACGATATGCAGAAGCGCCTATCCCCCCTTGCCAGCCAGAAGGCGTTCAACTTCCTGAGGTCGAAAAACTTCCCGGCCATCAACAGAGATTATGTAGCTTCACTGGTAGAGAATTATTCCGGAAGGGGTGTTTCCGGATGGGAAGGAACACCAGCGCTGGTTGTGAGCCTGACCTCGTACCCTGCCCGAATGTATGATATACACCTCACCCTGTATTCGCTTTTGACCCAGGATTTAAAGCCCGACAAGCTCATTCTCTGGTTGGGAGAGGAACAATTTCCAAACCGATTGCTGGATGTTCCAAGAAAAGTTCGAGATTTGGAAAAATGGGGGCTCGAAATCAAATGGTGCGCAGATACAAAATCGTATAAGAAGCTGCTGCCTTCGTTACAGGAGTACCCGGAGGCCGTCATTGTCACTGCTGATGATGATATCTACTACCCGCCTCATTGGCTGAGAACCCTGTGGGAAACGTACCAAAACACAGCAGAAAAGATAGTTGCTAACCGTTGCCACCGCGTAGCCTTTGTAAATGGGCAATTCCTGCCGTACTCCCGGTGGAAGAAATGCGTGACCCAATTTTCGCCTTCCTACCTGAATTTCATGACCGGAGCAGGAGGCGTACTGTATGCCCCCGGAAGCTTGCACCCCGATATTTTCGATATAGGCAAAGCACAAGTACTTTGCCCTCACAATGACGATATATGGTTCTGGGTCTCAGCATTACGAAACGGCACTCGGATTTCCTTGGCGAAAGCCCCTCTTAATTCGCTGATATACACGAATCCGGAACGCGAGGCAAATGCAAATGATGACGGAACTCTGTTTGCGTATAACGGAACAGGTGGAAACGATGCTCAGCTGAAAGCGGTGTTAGCTGCGTACCCAGAACTTGCGCAGATGTTACAGGACGATTACTCTTCTCCCGCAAAGGTCCAGTAGAACGACTCCATGGGAACTCTCTCTCTGAATGTGGGGAGGAAGATTTGAGATGGAGTTTAGACCCGGTGGATTCACGAATCCTCTGTTCCGACGGTAGAGCCTCAGGCTGCTTTGCTGGTAATTTAGATTTGCTCTGCAAAATTCGATCTGCTCGCACGAGCAACTTGCCGGCTCGGAATGAGATATCGATTATTGCTTTGAAATCAACGCTTTTATGAACGCGTCATGCAAACGAAAGTCTGATTTTCAATTTGCGGGGGGGGCCTTTTCCCGATGAGTGGGAGATGGCTGGTCAAGGCATAAATGGAACGATATCCGGACGATATCTGAGCCAGAGGCTCCGACGATATCTGGCTTCGCCAGACGATATCCGCGAGCCTTAGGGCTCGCGGACGTTGAAGAGGGCGAGGACGCGCTCGATGATGGGGGCCATGTCGTAGTATTTGTACTCGGCCAGGCGGCCACCGAAGATGACGTTGGGCTCGGCATCTGCGAGCGCTTTGTACTGGGCGTAGAGGGCGTTGTTCTTCTCGTCGTTCACCGGGTAGAAGGGCTCGCTGCCGGGAGTCCATTCGGTGGAGAATTCGTGGGTGACGACGGTCTGGGGAATGTTGTAGACCTGTTCTCCGAAGTTTTCGAAGTGCTTGTGCTCGATGACTCGGGTGTAGGGGATGTGGCGCTCGGTGTAGTTGACCACAGCGCAGCCCTGGTGGTTGGGGGTATCGAGCGTTTCTTCCTCGAAGTAGACGGTACGGTATTCCAGCTGCCCGTAGCGGTAACCGTAGAATTCATCAATCTTACCGGTGAAGACGATTTTTTCAGCCTGGGATTCCCAGTATTCTCTGCGGGAGAAGAAGTCTTCGTTCACGCGGGTTTCGATGCCTTCCAGCAGGGCTGCAGTCAGCTTGTTATAGCCTCCGATGGGGATGCCCTGGTAGGCATCGTTGAAGTAGTTGTTGTCGTAGACAAAGCGGACGGGCAGGCGGCGTATGATGAAGGCCGGGAGTTCGGAGCAGGAACGGCCCCACTGCTTTTCTGTGTAGCCTTTGATGAGTTTCTCGTAGATATCCCGCCCGACGAGACTGAGGGCCTGTTCTTCCAGGTTACGGGGCTCTGTAGCGCCGGCGGCGCGCATGGCTGCAAGGGCTTCCTGCTTCTGCTCTTCGATGATGACCTGTGCTTCTGCCGGCGTGGTGCAGCCCCACATCTGGTAGAAAGTGTTCATGTTGAAGGGCAGGTTGTAGCGCTTTCCCTCGAACTCTGCCACAGGCATATTGGTGAAGCGGTTGAAGGGAACCAGGGAGTTCACAAAGTCCCATACCTGCTTGCTGGAGGTGTGGAAGATGTGGCAGCCGTATTTGTGTACGTTGATGCCATGCTGCTCTTCGCAGTAGATGTTGCCACCCAGCTGCGGGCGCTTATCGATGACCAGACAGCGTTTGCCCACCTTGTGTGCAAGGTGGGCAAACGTAGCGCCGAAAAGCCCGGACCCGACTATGAGGTAGTCGTAGGGCTTCATATTCAGCCTATGCGTTTGTAGGTGAAACCTTCGTCGTTGGCTTCTTCCTGGTCGTAGAGGTTGCGACCGTCCACAATCAGGCGGCCATGCATGGTCTTGCGCAGCACGGCCCAGCTGGGTACGCGGAATTGCTTCCAATCGGTGACGATGACGAGGGCATCGGCATCGATGCAGGCTTCGTACATGTCATCGCAGTAGGTGATGGTGTCTTCGCCCAAGCGACGCTTGGCCTCGGTGATGGCGACGGGATCGAAAGCACGAACTTTACAGCCGCTCTCCAGAAGGGACTGGATGAGGGTGAGGGAAGGGGCCTCGCGCATGTCATCAGTACCGGGCTTGAAGGCCAGACCCCATACGGCGATGGTCTTGCCCTGGAGTTCCGGCATGGCAGCCTTGAGCTTGGTGAATGGGATGGTCTTCTGCTTTTCGTTCACGTCTTCCACGGCTTCGAGAATGCGCATGCGGTAGCCGAGCTCTGCACCGCTGCGGATGAGGGCCTTCACGTCCTTCGGGAAGCAGGAGCCACCGTAGCCGCAGCCGGGGTAGAGGAACTTCTTGCCGATACGGTCATCAGTGCCGATACCGCGTCGCACGGCGTCCACATTGGCGCCGACGAGTTCGCAGAGGTTGGCCACGTCGTTCATGAAGGAGATACGGGTTGCCAGCATGCTGTTGGCGGCGTACTTGATCATTTCTGCGCTGGGAATATCGCAGATCTGCACGCGGTCGCCGGAGAGCATGAAGGGACGATACAGGTGGCGCATGAGTTTGGCTGCGCGCTCGTCCTCCACACCTACCACAACACGGTCGGGCTTGGTGAAGTCTTCGATAGCAGTGCCTTCCTTGAGGAATTCAGGGTTGCTGGCTACGCCGAAGGGTACGCTGACGCCGCGCTTGTCGAGTTCTTCCTGCACGGCTTTCTTTACCTTGGCCCAGGTGCCTACGGGCACGGTGCTCTTGGTGATGAGAAGGGTGTATTTCTTGATGTTGCGGCCGAATTCGCGGGCTACTTCGAGCACGTAGCGCAGGTCGGCAGAGCCGTCTTCATCGGGCGGGGTGCCTACAGCGGAGAAGACCACATCTGCATCATCAATGCAGGAGGCGAGGCTGGTGGAGAAAAGGAGACGGCCGGCTTCGGCGTTCTGCAGCACCATTTCCTTGAGACCGGGTTCATAGATGGGCATGATGCCCTTCTTGAGATCCTCGATTTTCTTTTCGTTTACGTCTACGCAGGTGACGGTGTTGCCCATTTCTGCGAAACACGTACCGCTGACCAGGCCGACGTAGCCTGTGCCTACCATTGCGATGTTCATACGGTTATATTGTAGTTTGTTGTTGTAAAGACGACAACGGGAAAAGGAGTGCATACCGCCCGTTGATATCTTCATTGTATATCAGTTTTACGCTGCTCGTCAAGTTAATATTGGCATGAAGCTCTGACTTTGCCTGATTTTTATGGGGTTGGTGAAGCTGTGCATCATATGTGTGGCAAAAACGCCACATGCCATGTGGCGGATTGTTCACAGTAGAAAGCGTGCGTGAGTATGTGGCTCTGTGGTAGATTATGGGCGTATGAATGAAATGTATATCGCGATATTGGGCATTCTGCTCTTGCTGGCGGTGTTTGACCTGGTGGTTGGCGTGTCAAATGATGCGGCTAACTTCCTGAATGCGGCGGTGGGGTGCAACGCGGCGCGCCGTGGCGTGGTGCTGGCCGTGGCTGCGGTGGGTATTGTGCTGGGGGCATCGCTTTCCGGAGGGATGATGGAGATTGCCCGCAGCGGTGTGTTCGTGCCGGCTCAGTTTTCATTTCACGGAGTGATGATTCTGTTTCTGGCGGTGATGCTGACGGACGTAATCCTGCTGGATATGTTCAACACCTTCGGATTGCCGACCTCGACCACGGTGTCGCTGGTGTTTGAGCTGTTGGGCGCGGCAGTAGCCGTGGCGCTGTTCACCATTTATGAAAGCGGCGCAGGGGAGCTGGGTGCGTTTATTAACAGTTCCAAGTCGCTCACCATTATTTCCGGTATCTTTTGCTCGGTAGCTGTGGCTTTCACCTGCGGCTGTGTGGTGATGTGGTTCTCCCGCCTTCTGTTCAGCTTCCGCTACCAGCGGGCATATAAGTATATCGGCTCGCTGTGGTGCGCGGCTTCGCTTACGGCTATCAGTTACTTTGCTGTGTTCAAGGGCCTGAAACACAGCTCGGTGGTTACACCGGATATGCTGGCCTGGTTGAACAGTAACATCGGTCTTGTGGTGCTGGGCACGCTGTGCGTGTGGTTCGTGGTGTCCTTTATCCTGCAGTATGTGCTGCGGGTGAATACGCTGCGTATCACAGTGCTGGCAGGTACCATGGCGCTTGCGCTGGCATTTGCCGGTAACGACCTGGTGAACTTCATCGGCGTGTTCATGGCTGCTGAATCCTCCTACCATATCGCTGCGGCTCATGTGTCGGCCGGCGGTTCGCTGGAGACTCTCCGCATGGGCTCTCTTGCGGAACCGGTGCAGGCTGATATCTGGTACCTGCTGGTTGCCGGCGGGGTGATGGTGCTCGCTCTTGTTTTCTCCAAAAAGGCCCGCACTGTGACGGAAACTGAGGTGAAGCTGGCCCGCAGCAGCGGTGTGAGCAAGGAGCGATTCGGTTCCTGTCTGCCGGCCCGCGCTGCGGTGCGCTGGGCGCTGAATGCTTCCCGTTTTATCACCCGCATCACTCCGGAGCCCGTGGCCCGCTTCGTGGGTAAGCGATTCCAGCCGCTGGAGCTGAGCGAGGATGATGGTACGGCATTCGACATGGTGCGCGCCTCGGTGAATCTGACGGTGTCTGCATTGCTTATTTCGCTGGCTACCTCGCTGAAATTGCCGCTTTCCACCACCTATGTGACCTTCATGGTGGCCATGGGTTCCTCCCTGGCAGACCGCGCCTGGGGCCGCGATAGCGCAGTGTATCGCATCACGGGGGTGATGGTGGTTATCGGCGGTTGGTTCATGACCGGCCTGGCCGCTTTTGTGGCTGCGGGTATCACAGCGGCGGTGATGATGTCCGGCGGCATGTGGGGTATTGCTTTCATGCTCCTGGTGGCAGGGGGTATCCTGGTGAAATCGGCCATTCTGCACCGCCGCAAGAACGCTGATTCTCTGCCGGAGCTGAACCTCGACTCTCCTGCCGTGATGCGTGAGCTGGGGGAAGCCTCTGTGGGCCGTCTGGGGCGTGCATACGGTATCTACCGCGCCACGGTGAAAGCCCTGCTGGCAGAGGATTACAGCGCCTTGAAGCGCCTGCGCAAGAAGGCTCGTGAGCTGAACCGCACGCTGGAGGCCGTGCAGGAGGACCAGATTCTCCCCTGTCTGCAGACGCTGCCTGCCCGGCTGTATGACCGTGGCCAGCTGGTGCTGCGCCTGCATGAGAACAGCCTACAGGTGGCCGGCTGCCTGCTCACCGTGGTGAAGGCTGCCTACAAGCACATTGACAACAACCACGTGGGGCTCACCGCTGAGCAGGGTCGTGACCTGCTTTCCATGAGCGACCGCATCTCGGCCTGCTTCCCCGGGCTTTCGCTGAAGCTGCAGAGTGATGGCGGTGCGGGTATTGAGGAGATGATGGGGCAGTCCGGCGATCTCAAGAAGGAGTTTGCCCAGTGTATCCGAGAACATCTCATCCGCGCTGAGGAGGACGTGGTGGATATGCGAAATGGTATTCTTTACCTGAACCTGCTGAACGAAACCCGCGCTATGGTGCGCCACTCCTTCGCCCTGCTGCAGGACCAGGCGGAACTCTTCCGTTCGCATATGTGAGGTTTCATTGCTGAACTCAGACACCCCCTACCGGTGCAATCCGGCAGGGGGTGTTCTTTTGTGCGATGCGAAGGGGCTTCAGCCCCTTACCGGTGGGGGATATTTGAATTCATATGTTGCACCCCGCTTATTTCTTCTTGTCTTTGCCGGGTATAAGCCCGTATTTCAGAAGTCCTTTGGGGCAGGAGGCGATGCAGCGGAGGCAGCCGATGCAGTTCGGGTGGCGTACAAAATCGGTGTGGGCTACATCGATGTTCATGGGGCAGGTGCGGGAGCAGTGGCCGCACTGTCTGCACTGTTCGGTATTGCGGCGAATGCCGAATATGCGCAGCACACTGAAGAGCCCCATGCGGGCGCCGCCTGTGCAGAAATAATTGCAGAAGGGACGATCGATGAAGAGCGAGATAAGGAGGAAGAAGATGATGATGCCTGAGGCGATGGTGAGCCCCTGGCCGCGCATGAGCGCAGAGAAATTCTTCGGCCCCTGGAGCAGGGCTATGGTGACACCCATGGTGAGGGCCAGGTACAGCGCATAGCGGGAGAGCTGGAGGTAGCGCTGGGCAGCCTGCGGGACTCGCAGCTGTGGCAGGTGGAGCAGTCGCCCGAGTTTCGACATCCAGTCCTGCGCAGCACCGAAGGGACAGACCCAGCCGCAGAAGAAGACGCCGGCCAGCAGAACGGTGGGCAGCAGCTTGGCGCTCACGACTCGGGTGCCGGGGATGAAGCCCAGACTGAAAACAAGACTTGCCATGAAGACCAGCTGCACCAGGAAGCGCAGAATTTGAATTTTACTCCGTTTTTTGCCCATGAGTCTATTTTATGGACTGATTTCTCGAAAATCAATACAAAATGGAGAGATGCCTTATTTTTCTAAAAATACACAAAACACATACAATTAAAGGATAATGGAGAAAAATGGCTAAAAATAGGCCAAAATGGCGGCCGTAGAGGACCTCTCCCGTGCATCTGGTTGCACAATTTCTGCTTCTCGCGTGCCTTTTTTGCTCTTTTCGTCTTCACGCGGTGTTCAAACACCATGCGTGGTCAGATTCCTGGAAAAATGACGATATATCATCATATAATAATGAATATATAAGTCTTCAATAAGGTAAAAATAGAATAGAAAAGATATTGAAAACATAATAGAAACACCTCTTTTTACGTTGTTTTGAAGTTTATTGACAAAAATAAAGAAAACAAGTTTATAATAGATGAATACAAAACGACAAGCAACTTATCAATGATGGGTGTAAGTATATATTAAAAACAGTCTGGAAACAGCTTGAAAAATATATGAAAAAAGCCATGTTGCAAAAAATAAGCAAAATAGAAAGAAGGCCAAAATAAAATATATGATAATGGAGGCGTGAACTACGATTTTCAGAGAATTTTCGGGAGAAAAGGGGATTCTGCAGCGTCTGTATATGCTGCAAGACTGTAGTGGTATGCTTATGTTCGAAACGCTGCGAATCTATGCGAATTTGATTCTTCATTGGATAGCAACGCTCTTATACATAGTATAAAAGGATGTAATGCGGCATGGTGACATGCTACCGTGAAAAGGGGTGAAAATTGCCCTGAATTTGCCAGATTTGCACCAGTTTAATGATTTTTCCATGGGGAAAAAAGGCGTGCGATACGTAGCAAAATGCACTGAAATAGGTGTTTAATCACCGTTTTGCGCGAAGTGTGATTCGTAGCGAGGTAAAACGGCTTGTTTTTCGCCTTTTTGGTGCTAAAATCGGGCTATGGTATACCGATTAGCAAAGCCGGAACGCAAGAGCAAGGGGTGGTTTCTGAAACATGTTGTGCTGCGGCAGGGACTCATGATGATGTTGTTCATCGCTTTGCTTTGGTTGTTGATTCCGCTGGACTGGTATGTTTTTGCCCCTGCTTTTTTGGTGGCTGTTGTGCTGGTGAGCTGCCAGAACTGGGTGTCGAGCCGGCGTCTTGAGCGCCGGTTTGAGAGGCTGGGAACCCAGTTTGTGACCCTGACAGAGGCAGGTATTCTGGTCGAGAGTGAAGATGCCGGGATACGGAGTTTTGTGCCGTGGGAGCGTATATCGCGTGCCTGGCTTCACATGGATATGCTGATGGTGCAGCTGACAAACGGTCTGTTTCACCTGCTGCCCACGGAGTCACTTCAGCGCGCGCGGGCAGAAGAAATGCTGGCGTATGTGAAGGCTCATGCCGGAAAAAAGCAGACACCGCCTGCAGCTCCCCCTACTGCGCTGCGTTCAGAAAATCCTGCCCGTGTGTCGGTAACCCCGTCCCAGTGGCGTGAGTTCGTGGACTACATTATGCAGGAGGCCGTGCCTGGCAGAATGGTGGTGTCGCATGTGGCTCTTTTTATCCTGGGGGTGATTATTCCCCTGTGCTGGGGATATGAGCTGTATGCTCTGGCGCTTTCCCTGCTGGTTATCGGGGGCGGCTGTGTCGTCATGGTCAAGTATCCCGGATTGTTCGCCCGGGCGATGAGGAAGGACCCTTCTCCGGGATATCTGCATGTGAGCCGAGAGGCGGTCCTGGTGCAGTCGGACAATGGGGCATGGGCGGTCATGCCCACGAGCCTGATTGATGCTGCCGTGCAGCTGCGGCATGGCATTGTCTATCGCACGCAGATTCTCAGTTGCGTGTTGGCTGACTCAACGCCCACTCCGTCGCCGATTTTGCCGCAGCCAGCCAGGTCGCTTCGCTGGCTGTACAGGGGGTGGATTGCCGTGGCTCTCTTTGTACTCCCCATGCTGGCGAGCTTTGCTTATTTCTTCCTGACGTCTCCGGCCGGGAATGCCGAGTACTCGAAAGCGATGGAGCGGGGTGAAGCACTTTCCCGCTATGTCGAGGAAGTGATGCCACCTCAGGAATACCCCGGGCACATCATCTATTGCGCCTACTATGCCGATGCTCAGATTCTGAGCATCGTGTGGGAGGAAGACCTCGCCGTTTATCTTCACCTCTCCCCGGAGTATGAAGAAGGGCAGTCCGAAGACTGCCCCGGGGAAGAGGAGTGATGTCTTTCATCAGAACCGTGCGCCGATGCCCAGCTGCAGCACGGGGTACACGCAGAGATCATCTGCAATCTTGAAGAAATCGCGACCTTCCTTGCGGATGGATTGCTCGATGACTTTATCGGAGACTGGTTTCATTTCTCCCGAGGCGGTGTCGCAGTACTGGAGATTGCCGGAGCTGCCGACGGTGAGATTTCCGCTGCTCATGAAATTGATGCCGAGGTCGACGCTGTAGTAAAACGTGGAGCTCCCGGGAATGGAATCCTGATACCCGATGCCGATGTAGGGCTGTGCGTGGTTCCAGCTGTACTTGCCGTGAATTTCAGCCTTGCGTCCCTCGGTCATGGAGTATTCGATACCACCGATGGTTGTATTGTTTGCCATGCCGGGTTCGCGATACATTTGTGCCTTGCAGCGCATTTTGTTTTCGCTGAAGTTCAGGCCTGCGGAGAGGTAGAAATTGCCTTCGCCGGGGAAGATATCGACCAGAAGCCCCACGTTGTTGCCGTACAGTTTCAGCTGGGCATCTGAACCGCTCCAGTTCTCATTGGTAGAATAATTCAGCATGGCTCCGCGGAGGCGAAGCCGTACGCTGGGGTTAATATGGTGGCCGATGCTGATGCCGGCGCCCTGTGTGCCGGCGGTGATGTCGAAGCTGGTGGTGTTATTCTGCCCCAGTGCAGGCAGAGTGCATCCCAGTAGCATAGAGAGAAGAATAGAGCGTTTCATTGCGATAATGGTACAATCTAACAATGTGCCCTCATGGTGTCAATGTCATAGTGTGGCACATGCGGTGATTCCTGCTTGCATTATCTGGAAATCACGTTACCATGAACGATATGCCCGTATCACCGGAAAAATTACAGAAACTCCAGGAAATGATGCAGCGCCTGGGTGTGCACAAGAATGACCTGGAGGAGAAGTTTGTGCGCGGCAGCGGCAAGGGCGGCCAGAAGGTCAATAAGACGAATAACTGCGTGTATCTGACCCATGTGCCCAGCGGCATTGTGATACGTTGTCATTGCGAGCGGGAGCGCGAGATTAACCGTTATCTGGCGCGCCGCACGCTCTGCGAGGAATTGGACCACCGCCTCAACGGCGCACCCAGCCCCCGTCAGCTGGAGTTGAAGCGAGCCCGCAAGCGCGGCGGCAAGCCCCGTTCCTGCAGCATCACCCAGCGAAAGATGGAGGGGAAGGAATGTTGAATCTTGGATTTTGGATTTTTGATTTGTAAAACAAGGCGGGCCAGAGTCCCGCGGAATGGCCTTCCGTTTCCGGACTCCGAGGATTATGAGAGGTGTGCCGATGATGGCGGGGTCATGGCCTATCTTTGCGGAAGGCAATCATCATGACGATGGGCAGCAGCATGCCTGCGCCGGCCAGTTGCCACGGCACCAGGATGATGCACCAGAAAATGGCAGCTGGTATGGCAGCCAACCCGCCCATGTAGGTGCAGGCTGAGATGAGCAGGATGAGGGGGAAGAGTGCGGCAGCCAGGAACCAGTAGGCCATGTGGCGCTTGCGGGTCAGGTCGAAACCCGGGAAGAGTAGCAGGAAGCCTAGCGGAACCAGCAGGAGGAAGAGGCTGCTCAGCACAATGTAGAGCCCGGTGAGCCAGAGCTGCGTGGGGGACTCTGTTTTATCCTCGTAGGAGGGCGAAACCAGGTCGCGTTTGCCGAACTCGTTGTCCCATTTGTAGCGGAAGGCCAGCAGGGTGCGTCCATCGCTCAGCTGCGCCAGGGTCATATCCCGTACGTCAAAGCCGCTGGAGGCATCGTGCGTTATCATGAGTTTCGGCCAGGCGGTCAGCCTGGGCAGGAATGGGTGGAGTTGCTTCTCCCAGTGCTCGGGCAGAGGGGCAGTATTGCGGTCTTTGTTTTCCAGTCCGAAGACACGGATGTTTTTTGCCCGCCATTCCTCCGTGGCGTAGAAGGTGAAAATGACACCTTGGTGGTCATCCGTCCCGGGGGGCCATTCCTCAGCCTGCAGCTGGTGTGGTACGGGGCCGAACCAGGGGTGAAACTGCTGCCACTGCTCCTGCGGCGTGGTTTTGGGATGTGGCTTCCATATGAAGAATGCTACAAGAGCGAGAATCATCAGCACATAGCAGATGGTGTAGATGCAGCGGGCTCGGCTCATGGGAAGATGATGGTAGGAAATGTTCTGATATTCAGACGTTATGTGACTAAGTGCCTGCGAGGTAACGCTTGGCGATGTGGGAGCAGACCCACGCACCGAGCAGTAACAGAGGAATACCTATAAACACGGTGGCAAAAAGGGCGATAAACAGCGAGGGCCCGCTATACCATGCCGGGTATAACCAGACAACCAGAATGATGGGAAGAACGAGAACTGACGAATACCAGAGGAGATAGTGCCGCATGCGGCTCAGATTAAAACGAGGGAAGAGAAGCAGCAGGCCAAGCGGGGCAAGGAGGGTGTCGCAGCATAGCAGTAGTATACTGAGCAGTCCCAGCAGAAGCGAATCATCTTCCTCCTTTTTCTCGAAGCGGGGCCGGTAGTAGTTACCTTCGCAGGCGAATTCATCCGCTTCCCAGAGCACCTTGAAGGCGAATAATGTGCGGTCATCGGCCAGGCGGGTGAGGGTGATGCCTTCGATGACGAATCCCCACTCGCTATTTGCTGCCAGCAGGCAGAGTCGGGGTGTTTTCTGGCGGAATGTCGTGGCTCCCAGTTGCGCGGTCATGTGCCAGTCTTCGGGAAGGGGCTCGGCTGATTCCTGAAGGTCGAGGAATTCCGCCAGATCTTTTTCTCTATCAGTGGAGCCGGGGAAGGTAAAGCCGTAATATGTGGTATCCTTGTCTCCGGTGGGGATGGTGGTTTTCTCCAGTTGCGCAGGAGCTTCCCCCAGCCAGCGGTGGAACATATTCCAGCTTTCCACCGGTGTTTTCTCAGGCATCGGAATCGGGAAAAATTGCACGTATATCAGGACCGCCAGGAAAATCAGGTATACCACGGTGTAGATTTTGCGCCCCTTGCTCATGCGATTGATATTAACCGAGAAAGCTTAGGAGTGCAAGCGCGTTTGATGGATTTGTTGAGAGACCGGAGGATTGAAATACAGGCAGCCGGCCTGTAACTCAACTAATCATTAATCACTATTCATTAATCATTCTCCAAATCCCGGGATTGCCAAGGTGCTGGGGATGTGGTAGAATCTGCGGCGACATGAAGTTTCTTATCACAGCCGGGCCTACGCGCGAAGCTCTGGACCCCGTGCGTTATCTCACCAACCGCTCATCCGGTCGCATGGGTTATGCGCTGGCCGGGGCGGCGCGCCATGAGGGGCATGAGGTCATTCTCATTTCCGGCCCCACCACGCTGGATGTGCCCGCGGGGGTGGATTTCATTCCCGTGGAGAGTGCCCAGCAGATGTATGATGCCGTGCGTGATATGGTGAAGTATGCCGATGCGGCGATTTTGTGCGCGGCGGTGGCCGATTATCGCCCGGTGGCGGTGCAGGAGCAGAAAATCAAGAAGAGCGGTGACCGCATGGTCATTGAGCTGGAGAAAACGCCGGATATTCTGGGCAGCATGCGCGATGTGTTTGGCTTCACCGGCACGCTGGTGGGCTTTGCTGCCGAGACTCAGAACGTGGAGGAATATGCACAGGACAAGCTGCGCCGCAAGAAGTGCGATTTCATTGTGGCCAATGATGTGAGCCGCCACGATATAGGCTTTGATTCGCGAGAGAATGAGGTGGCTCTGGTCTATGCCGACCACGTGGAGTATCTGGAGAAGGATACGAAAGAACACATTGCCCTGCATATCATTGAACACGCAACGCTGATTCGCCGCTCATGAAGGTAACCATGGAAATGCTGGGCTGGGGCCCGGATTATGCAGAGGCTCTGGAGGCACTGGGGCACCCGGAGTGGTACCCCGCCCGCATCATTCGCGAGACGAAGATTAATTTCACCGTGATTGCCAAGGGCAAGGGCGACCACGAGGTGGTGCTCTGCGGCAAGGTGTGGCACGATGCGGTTTCCGATGCCGACCTGCCTACCGTGGGCGACTGGGTGGCGGTGGACCCGGGGCAGGGCAAGGATCTTCCTGTTATCCGTGCCATGCTGCCGCGCCGCAATCGCTTCTCCCGCAAAGCGCCCGGCCGCAGCTGCGCCGAACAGGTCATTGGTGCCAATGTGGATATGGTGGTGGTGATTACCGATGCCGAGAGCGACTACAACCCGCGCCGTATCGAACGCTATCTGACCCTAATCCGCAAGAGCGGCGCCACCCCCGTGGTGCTGGTGAATAAGGCCGATACCGCCCCCGAGGCGGATATGCAGCGCGCGGTGGAGGAAATCCGCGCCCTGGGCTGCAGCGAGGTGTACCCCATCGTAGCCCGCTGGCGAAAGGGCTACCCGCAGTATCTGCGCCGTGTGCCCAAGGGCCGCACCATCACGGTGGTGGGTTCATCGGGCGTGGGTAAAAGTACTTTTGTGAACAGCCTGCTGGGTGATGAATGGCTGGAAACCGGCCATGTGAACGAAGTGACCGGCAAGGGCCGCCACACTACCGTGGCCCGTGAGCTGGTGATTCTGGCGGGTGGCGGTGTGCTGATTGATAACCCCGGCATGCGCGAGATTCACATGTGGACGGATGCTGCTACGCTTCGCGCCCAGTTTGCCGACCTGACCGAGCTGGAAAGCCAGTGCCGCTTTGCAGACTGCTCCCACCGCAAGGATGCCGGCTGCGCTATCCGTGCAGCCTTGGAAAACGGCACCCTCACCCAGGAACGCTACGAGCACTTCCTGAATCTGGATGCAGAGATAGCCGAGCTGGAGCGCCGCAATGAAAAGCGCCAGATGACCCTGGAGCGCGTGAACCGCCGCGAGAAACGCCACATGCTGCGCAACCGCGAAGACCGCGAAGACCACCGCCGCAACATGAATCCGCACCGCCGGCAGTACTACCGGGATGAATGATGAAAAGGCGCCAGCTTGTGCGGCTGGTGTGAAAATACAGGCTGCGAGTGTGTGCGCCCCGGATTTTCCTGCTTGCTATTGGTTTGGAAATGAGTTAGAATGCCGGAGCGTAGCATAGCAACATAATCATGGCACACGAAACTGCATTCCTGGGCGCAAGTACGGTTTTCGGTAAATACTGGACTAAGCGGCGTCATTACGATTACCTGATAGACAAGGAGAACTTCCGGATTACGTTCGGGCGTTCATTCGGGATGATGGTGTATCTGGATAATGCCGTGGCGAATGGCCCGGCTGCGGTGCGTGCAGATGTGGAGGCCGATACCCGTGCTACGAATTATCTGATAAACCACCTGGCGGATATCAAGCCTGAGCTCACTGTGTTTGTAACCACATGTGATATGCTGCCGGATGTAGCGGATGAGAATACCCCGGCATTGGAATGCAGTGATGACCCTTATGTGCAGAACCGCATCAACCTGTACCGCGAACTGAACCGCCAGTATGGCCGTGTGCTGAATGTGCATATACCGGAAATTGCCAGCGTTGATCCGGATTTCAACCCGCTGCTCGCCACGCTGCTGAATCCGGATAAATCAGATACCCCGCTGCCATTTGCTCCGCTGGAATATCACCAGCTGTACCTGCCGCAGCGTATCATGGGAGATGTGGAACGCTGCATACCGCTGGGTATTCCCGCCATCATCCCGGCCATGCCTCCGCTTACGACCACGGAATTGGTCAAGCTGCTGAATCCGGCGCTTGCCGGGCGTCTGCGTGACCCGGAGCCGTCAGACCCGCGTGGCTCAGACCGCAAGTCAATTCATTCTTTCCAGTGGCTGGACCCCAAGGATGGCTACCTGCTGACCAAGGAGGACCAGATGGAGCTGCTGAAGTTTTATTTTGCCCCTGAGCTGCTGTGATAAAACAACCCATGTTGAAAGAAACCGGAGGCGAGTTTGCCCGCTTTTTTGTGGTGGGCGTGGGGGCTACCTTGCTGCACATGGCGGTATATCTGCTGATAAACTGGCTGTTTGATATAGGCCAGGAGGCAGCGCTTGCCCTCACTATATCCTATGCCGTGGGCTACGCTGTGAGCTTTGTGGCGAATTATGTGGTCTCTCTGCGCTGGACTTTCAAGACCGAGGGCAGCGTGAGCAAGGGGCTTGGATTCGCTTTTTCACACCTGGTGAATGCCGGCATGCACCTGGGGCTGCTCAATCTGTTCCGCGCAGTGGGCGCCGGAGATGCGCTGAGCATGCTGCTTATCTGGCTGGCCCCGTGGCTGGTGGAGTGGCTGCCGGTGCTGGGGCGCCCGGAATCTTTGCTTCCCCTGCCGGTGTACGTGATTGTGGTGCCGGTGAATTTCCTCATGGTGCGCTTCTTTTTGAAACGCTGATGCGAGAAAAAGCTTGACTATAAGAGGGCTCTCTGCTAATCTCCGCGCGTTATGGCAAAAGTTCCCGTTATTCAGCTTCGCAAAGGTCACGCCGTGAATTACAACGGTGATATCTGCGTTGTGCGTGAGAGCCAGCTCAAGACTCCTCCCCGCATGGCTTCTTATGTGCAGATGACCATCCGCAGCATCGCTTCCGGCAAGGACTACAATCTGCGCCTTACCTCCAACGATTTCCTCGAGGGCGTGATGCTCAGCCGCGAGGAGATGGAATTCTCCTATGTGGACGGCATGGGCTACCACTTCCTGAACACCGAGACCTACGAAGACGTATGCGTGGGTGAGGATATCGTGGAACCCGTGAAGGATTACCTCATCGAGGGTGGTGTGTACGTGCTGCTCTTCACCGATGAAATCGTGTGCTCCATCGAGCTGCCCGCCGCCATCACCATGGAGGTGGCCGAGGCTCCCGAGGGTGTGAAGGGTAATTCCGCCAACAATGTGTACAAGAGCGCTACCATGACCACGGGCCTCGTGGTGCAGGTGCCGCTGTTCATCACCGCCGGTCAGCGCATCTCCGTGAAGACGGAAGATGGCACTTACCTGGGCCGCGTGAACAACTGATTTACACTAAAATCTGCTTTTCTACCGCCGTGGAATTGTTCCACGGCGGTTTTTTGTTGCAGTGGGGCAGGTCGTGTGCTAGAATAAAGGCACTATAACAGTTTATTACAACTATGATCAGCCACATTGTTCGCGGTAAAAAGGTATTCGAAGATGAAATCGAAGCTCTGAAGGTGCTTTGCAATGAACTGGACAGCTCGTTTGACCAGGCAGTGGAGTACATGCGACAGGCCATTAACTCCGGCCACAAGATTGTGATTGTGGGCGTGGGCAAGAGTGGCCTCATCGGTGATAAGATTGCGGCCACCCTCACTTCAACCGGCGCTCCCTCCGTGGTGCTGGATACCATGAATGCTCTGCACGGCGACCTCGGTATCGTGCAGGATGGCGATGCCTGCATCGCTATGTCGTATTCCGGTGAAACGGCAGAGTTGCTCACCCTCATGCCTTTCCTGAAGCGTTTTGATATGCCGATTATAAGCATGACCGGCAAGCCCGGCTCTACGCTGGCCCAGCTTTCTGATGTAGTGCTCAACACGCATGTGGAGCGCGAGGCCGACCCGCTGAATCTGGCTCCCACTTCCTCCTCCACCGCCATGCTGGTCATGGGCGATGCTCTGGCTATGGCCCTGCTGGAAGCGCAGAACTTCACCAAGGAAGACTTTGCACGCAGCCACCCCGGTGGCTCTCTGGGCCGGGCTCTGCTGACCCGCATCGGCGATATCATGCGTACGGAGTTCGCCAAGCTGCCCGAATCCTCCAGCATTATGGATTGCATCATTGCCATGTCTGCCGCCCGCGTGGGTGCCTGTATCCTGGTGCATGATGATGGCTCTCTGGCCGGTGTATTCACCCACGGTGACTTTGCCCGCGCCTACCAGAAAGATCCCGCCTGCGGTGCCCGCCCGGTGCGCGATATCATGACCAAGAATCCGGTCTACGTGGAGTCTGATAAGCTGGCAATCGTGGCCGTCAAGACTCTGCGTGACCGCCGTATCGATGACCTGGTGGTACTGGATTCCGATAGTAAACCGGTGGGTCTTATCGATACTCAGGACCTCGTGCGCCTTAAACTCATCTGATTTAGTGGCCTGAATGCAGAAAATTTAGCCTTAATCACACTTTAGGCTTGATTTCTTTGCAGAAAAGGTGCATCATTTGCCACCGCATTTGCGAAAGCAAGAGATCTTACATTAAAAAAAAGTTATGAGAAAGTACGAAGCACTGATCGTTCTGAACATGAAGGGTTCTGCCACCCTCGATGAGCTGACCGCCGCTATGACGGAGAAGCTTGAGGCTGCAGGCGCCAAGGTGACCGGCACCACGAATGTGGGTCGTCGTGAATTCGCTTATGAGTCTAACCACCTGACGCACGGTCAGTACATGCTGTTCCAGTTCGATGCTGAGCCCAGCGTGATTCGCACTGCTCGTGAGGCTCTCGCTATCGACGAGCGCGTGCACTATCAGTACTACCGCGCCAAGTAAAGCGCTGGTTCAGATACTCGATATACCAGTTTTCAAAAACCTGCCGTTTTCGGCAGGTTTTTTTATGCCTGAGATTCGTAGAATTGTTCAATCCGGCAGAGCAGACATCAGCTCATCCCGCCCGGCGGGCAGATGCTGAAAGTGGCGAATCAGGGCATGGTGGGGAGCCAATGTGGGGGAGTAGAGGCCGTGCAGCTCGGCCAGGCGCTTTTCAAAGTGCTGCAGAATGGCCTTGCGGGGCTCGCTGGTGGCCACATAATCCAGCGCGCCGGAGATGAGCTTGTGCCAGGCGGCATCCGCCGCGCCGGGTTCCACTGTGGCGAGCAGAAGCCGCGCCATGTAACTGGCCAGCTGCAGTTTTACCAGCCTGCTGCGCAGTGCAAGGCGGGGGGAGAGAAGGTTGACCGCGCTGAGCGTGTGCAAATCGCCCTGAGTGGCAGGTCGGTAGAGCAGCTCGCATTCGTGAAATAAATCCACCTGACCGCTGAGCTCACTGCCGGGCTTACGGGCCAGGCGGGCGGCTGTACGCACGATACCGTGGTTCTGGGTACACCAGGTGATGATGAGGCCGTGCTCGCCCAAGGGGTGCTGGCGCAGTATCGTGCCTGTATCTTTTTCCATTTTATCTGGAAGGCGAGGATGCGGCCCCTCGTTCTGCAATGCCGGAAATATCGAGGGCTCTCTGGTAGGGTACGAGGGAATTTCCCTTGGCGAAGATGCTGTTTACAACGCGCAGATTACGGGATGCTTCCATTTTGTTTCCCTGAGCCAGCGCAAACACAACCTGGCTGTAGTAGTATAAGGGAGTATCAGAAATAGGGCTGAGTTCTTTCACCAGTTCGCGGGCCTCGGCCTCGCGCCCGAGCATGACCAGGCAGAGTAGTTCCCGGAAATCGAGCACGTAGAGCAGCTCCTTCGGCGTATCATAGGGGAGTATCCGCCGCAGCTCCGCTAAGGTGGTGATGCTTTGCTCATAGCGCCCCGAAGCCAGGTGGAGGTTGGCCAGGTTCATGGTGGTGACCGGATCGTTCGGTATCGCCTTGCGGACCCGCTCCAGTTCTACCGCTGCTTCCTCAAAGAATTTCTGCTCCATGAGGCAGCAGGCGCGAAGATTCCACACGTTCGGGTTTCCCCGGTAGATCATTTCACAATCGGCAAGGTAGCCGATGCATGCTACCCACTGCCCCTGCTGGTATGAAACTTTGGCGTTATTGAAGGCTCGCAGGTACTGTTCCCGGTCGTTGCGGGGCAGGTTGGAGAAATCCATCAGCCATTGCGGCAGCCTTTCCGTGGCCTTGTCTTTTGTAGAAGCCGGAACTGCCTGGGCCTGAGTCTGGGGCAGAAGCAGAAGCAGACTCAGAAGAATGAGTGTCAGGGCTTTCATTTGGCGGCAAGATAGTGAGTGAGGATTGTCTCTGCAATTGCTTCAGGAGTGAGCTTGTGCAATTCCCTGAGCTGGGCTTCCCTGCCATGCTCCACGAATTCATCGGGCCAGCCAATGCGCAGCACGGGCGTGGAAACCCGGGCGGTATTGAGCAGTTCCAGAACTGCGGAGCCGAATCCGCCGGAGATGACATGGTCTTCCAGCGTTACGATGAGTCTGGTAGTCGCGGCCTGATGCAGTATGCAGTCGCTATCCAGCGGGCATACGAAACGGGCATTCACATGGGCACTTGATATGCCCTTGGTTTCCAGAATGCGTCTGACTTCTGCGGCATATCCATTCATATTGCCGAGTGCCAGCAGGGTAATATCTGATCCGGGGGCAATGTGTTCTGCTTTGCCGATGGGGAGGGGGTGAAGCTCAGAAGGCATGGGAACACCTTCGCCGGTACCGCGGGGATAGCGGATGATGCTGGGGCGGTCTGCTATATTATTCATGGTGCAGAGCATATGCCCCAGTTCGGCTTCATCCCTGGGCTGCATCATTACCAGATTCGGAATGGCTCGCATCATGGCTATATCGAACAGGCCGTGGTGTGTGGGCCCGTCATCCGGCGAGAGACCGGCGCGGTCCATGCAGAAGCGCACTGGCAGGTTCTGCAGGGCTGCATCGTGCTGTATCATGTCCACGCAGCGCTGCATGAAGGTCGAGTAGACTGCAAGGTAGGGTTTGAGCCCCTGCGTGGCCATACCGCAGGCAAAAAGCGCAGCGTGCTCTTCCGCTATACCAACATCGAAATAGCGTTTCGGGAAATGCTTGCGGAATATATCCAGCCGCGTGCCGGTGGGCATGGCTGCGGTGATGGCGGTGATATCAGGGTCATCTGCTGCCAGGGTGGTCAGGTGCGTGCCGAATGCTTCGGAGTACGTGATGACTGAGCCCTTGCTGGTGCTGCCATCTTCGATATTATACTGCCCGATACCGTGGAATTTTGTGGGATTGCTCGCGGCAGGGGCATAGCCCCGGCCTTTTTCCGTGATGACATGGATGATAACCGGTCCGTTATGCCGGGAAGCAATACGCAGAATTTTTTCCAGCCGGGAAGTATCATGCCCATCAATCGGGCCGTAATAGCTCAGCCCGAGCTCCTGGAAGAAGCTCAGCGGGGTAATGACGCTGTGCGCGGCGTGCACGAGTTTTGAAACTTGTTTCCGGGCGGCTTCACCTGCCAGCTTTTCTATGATGGTTTTGGTGCGTTCGCGAAGCCAGGCGTAGGTATCAGTTTCCTGCAGAGAGGAAAAATAGTGGGAAAGCGCACCTACATTGCGGTCAATGCTCCACTCGTTGTCGTTGAGGATGAGAATAAACTTGCGAGTAGTCGTCGCAATGCTGTTGAGCCCTTCCAGCGTGGTTCCGCAGGTGAAGGCACCATCACCCACCACAGAAATGACATGGTAGTCATCCCCTGCCAGGTCTCGGGCCGCTGCCATGCCCAGTCCGGCAGAAAGTGCCGTTCCTGCATGGCCGGCGCCATAGGCATCATGCTCAGATTCACTGCGCTTGCAGAATCCCGAGAGCCCTTTGAACTGGCGTATGCTGTGGAATCGGTCTGCGCGCCCCGTAAGCAGCTTGTGCACGTAGCATTGGTGCGAAACATCAAACAGAATCTTATCTTTGGGGGTGTTGAAAACGCGGTGCAGGGCAATACTGAGCTCTACCAGTCCCAGGTTCGGGGCCAGGTGCCCCCCGGTTTCTGATAAGGTGCGGATGAGCGTGCGGCGAATCTCAGCCGCCAGGTCTTCCAGCTTGTCAGAGGGAAGATTCCTGACATCCTGCGGTGAATGGATGCTGGACAGCAGGTCAGATGAGGGAGAATTCGGCATCGTCATTCAGTGGTTTGGCCTTGGCGGGTTGCTCGTCGGCCTGTTCAAGCTTCTGAATGCGGAGCTCGGCTTCCGCAAGGAGTTGCTCGCTGTTGCGAATGAGGGTGAGCCCCTCTGCGGCAAGTGCTATCATGTCTTCCAATCCGGTTTCCGGATTGTTCACGCGCTCTACTATCTCCTCCAGGCGGGCTGTTGCCTGCTCGAAGTTCAGTGCTTTTGTTTTTGTGCGTGGGGGCATGGAGAAATGGAGATGGCTGATTATTTGTTGAGCTCGCTCACATCTTCGCGGCTGTAGTATACCATTTCAGCGCCGAGAATGAAGTTGCGGTGGCGGTAAAGCCCCTGCGAGGAAACGAGACTTGCCAGCGGTCTGGCTGTGGATTTCGGATTGGCATTTGTCGTGAACAATTCTGCAAATGCCATGTTGTGGCGCGGTGCCAGCAGCAGTAGCTTGCCTTCCAGTGCCAGCGGAGCAAAGTCGCCCGCTTCGCGGATAACGCCGCTCACACCGCTGCTCTGCATGGAATGTGAGGAGGGAGTAACCAGGAAACCCTGAATTTCCTGCCCGGCGCGGTTGAATATGGGTTCCAGGTTGCGGGTCAGGTCCTCGATGCTGCGGGGAATCCAGAGCGCTTTACGGTCTGCATACCAGGCAACACCCCACGGCTGATCTGTTACAACAAGGTCTTTCGCATTCGTCATGTTATGCAGCTTGCCATTCATGGCTGCCGGGTAGTATGGCGGGAAGTGGGGAATACCGCGGGCACTGGTCCAGATACCCATGTAGAGTTGCTTGGGAAGCTGGAAAAGGAACAGACCAGAGGAAATCACCAGCATGGCTGCAATGGCAAGCCCACGCACACCGTTGAACGCAGAGCCCAGCTGCATGCGTGCCAGGAAGATGAATACCAGGGCAGTGCCGTATGCTGCGAAGAAGGGCGTGAAGAGCACGGCCTGCTGACTGGCGCTGATGGTTTCGGATTCGCCGAAGAGAGCCATGCCGACGCATGAGGCGAGCCACATGGCAAAAACAGCCCATTTGGAAGCTTCCACCGCAGGATTTCGGAACTTATTCAGCAGGGAAAGCAGGAAGAAGGGGGTGGTGATGATGGCGCCCATGTTGATGTACATGCTGTTGAACTGGGCAAAGGTGTAGCCCAGCAGACGCAGGAAGAAGTTTGAGCTGTTGAAGCTGATGGCCTCTGTCGTGGCGGAGCGCATGAGCGCTTCGGCTCCATCGCTGCCGAAACCGTTGAAAAGACAGTACATCAGCTTTTTCTCCATGCCGCCGGTGGGTGCGAGCATCATCATGGTGGGCAGCACAATAATGATGGCCAGTATGGCTGCACCAATGGCGGCATACATGCCTCTGGGCTTGAAATAGAGGCCGCTGAAGCACAGCATGCCGATGGCGCACCAGAGGCTCATGCGGCAGGTGAGGCAGAGCAGGGCCAGGAATATATACACGCCGCAGTTCCACGCTATGCACGCGCCGTTGCGGCCGTCATCCCAGGCTTTTACTGCCGAGACCAGACAGTGGGCCGCAGCCAGTACAAAACACATCATCAGCGGTTGGGGTAAACCGCTCAGGGCATACTGCAGCATCAGCTCACTCAGCCCCATGAGCGCCACCGTGGTGGCTGCTACTATCTCGTCGAACAAGCGGGTAATCAGCGTGTAAGCCAGCGTCAGCGCCACCAGGAAGAAGAAGGTACTCGTGGCGGCAATCACACGGTCTCCGGCATATACGTTGGAGACCTTTTCATCCATGCGCTTGTTTTCAAACTTATCAAACCCGGTGGCTTTGATGGCACCAGCCAGCACATAGGGGTAGAGAGGTGCGTTGTTCGTGTCTGCAAAATGCTCGAAGTCAAGCGGTTGGCTCTTTGCTTTCTTGTTCTGGTCCCAGACATCGATGGGGCGGATGAACTTGGAGGTGAATCCTTCGCCACGGGCAATCTGGCGGCCAATCTGTGCCATATCCATGGCGGCGGGTTGATCCATGCCCCGGTAGGTGAGGAAAAGCTGGAAGGTGCAGAGACTCACAATGACAAAAATGAGAATCCAGCGCATGGAAAGCAGCTTATGGCGCAGGGCTCGTTCCGTATTTGTTAACTGATTCATCTGAACTTATGCGTGTTTTAGTTGAAATTTTTGTAAATATCCGGAGATTCCGCCATTTTGCGTTGCAGCGTGCGGCGGTTGATACCCAGTAATTCCGCCGCGGCAGAGCGGTTGCCCACGGTGCGTCGCAGAGCTGCCAGAATGGCTTGTTGCTCGATATATTGTAGATTAAGAGAGGGGGCGTTTTCAAGCTCAAAATCCATACTGCCACGCATAGTATCCGGCTCGGGCTGTGCGGGAGATGGTTCGAGCAGATATTCGGGGAGGTCTGCCGGGGCTATCTCTGCCCCGCTGCACATGACCACACCGTGCTCAATGGCGGTGCGGAGCTGGCGCACATTGCCCGGCCAGCTGTAGGCCCGGAGCAGCTCCAGCGCCGGGCGGCTCAGGTTGCAGCTCTCTTTTCCGTTTTCCTGGCTCAGCTCTCTGGTGAACGCATGTGCCATGAGCACAATATCTCCACGGCGCTCGCGGAGCGGAGGCAGATGCAGGGAGATGACATTGAGCCGCTGGTATAAATCCAGGCGGAAAGTGCCTTCATTGACCATGGCTGCCAGATTCCGGTTTGTTGCGGCAATCACCCGCACGTTGACCGGAATGGCCGTGTTGCTGCCGACTCGTTCTATGCTGCGCTCTGCCAGCACGCGCAGCAGTTTCACCTGAGTGGGGATGTCAATCTCGCCGATTTCGTCCAGGAAAAGAGTCCCGCCATCGGCCTCCTCAAAGCGGCCGATGCGCCGCTGCATGGCACCGGTGAACGAGCCTTTTTCGTGGCCGAACAGTTCACTCTCCATGAGCTGGGGCGAGAGTGCGGCGCAGTTCACCGCTACGAATTTCTTGTTGCAGCGGGGAGAAAGCGCGTGCAGCGCCCGGGCTACCAGTTCCTTGCCCGTGCCGCTTTCGCCTTCTATGAGCACCGTGGCCTGGGTGGGGGCCACGCGGCGTATGCGGTTGAATATATCCTGCATCTGCGGGCTGTCACCCAGCATGCGGTCCAGCCCGCCGGCGGGTTCCAGGCGGGTGGTCAGTTCCTCATTTTCCTTTTCCAGCTGGCGGGTGTGGGTGGCGCGTTTGAGGAGCAGCTCCACCTCATCCAGGTTCAGCGGTTTGTTCAGGAAATAATACGCACCATGCCGCTTGGCTTCGGCTGCCACATCGGCGCTGCCGTAGGCCGTCATCATGATGCAGAGCGGCGGTTTAGGCAGCGAAACGGCATGATCAATCAAATCCATGCCGCTTTCGCCACCCAGCCGCAGATCTGTCAGCAGTAAATCCACCGGCTCTGTCTCCAGAATAGCCCGTGCGGCTTTACCATTGGCAGCGGGGTACACCTCATAATCATCCTCCAGCGCGGCGCACAGAGCCGTGCGGGTGGATTTTTCATCATCGACTATGAGGAGTACCGGTTTCATGGAAATAATCAGATAATCCAGAGGCCTTCGGTCTCGTCGAACCCGAACATGATGTTGAAGGCATGCACACCCTGGCCGCCGGCGCCCTTGATGACATTGTCCTCAGCACTCATGAGCACCACGCGGTTGGTGCGGGCATCAATCGCCCAGCCGATATCCACGAAATTCGTGCGGGTCACATTCTTTGTGTCTGTTGGTTTGTTGGCCCCTTGCAGGCGCACAAACGGAGCGTGCGCATAGGCGCTTTCAAAGCAGGCGGTGATTTCCTCAATCGTGGTACCGGGTTTCAGCTTGGCCACTGTGGTGGTCAGAATTCCCGTGTTCACCGGCATGAGGTGCGGCGTAAAAGTAATCGTCACCTTCTCACCAGCGGCGGCAGAAAGTTCCTGCTCGATTTCGGAGAGGTGGCGGTGGCGCGGCACACCATAAGCGCGCATGCTCTCATTGCACTCGCAGAAGAGCAGGGAGACATCTGCTTTGCGACCCGCGCCGGAAACACCGCTGCCGCTGTTCACCACAATATCCTCCGGTAGCACCAGCCCTGCTTTCAGCAGCGGTACCAGCGGCAGAATGATACTCGTGGGATAGCACCCGGGGGAACCCACGATGCGGGCCTTGGCAATCTCCTCGCGGTGCCACTCAGGCATACCGTAGGGGGCCTCCTGCATCAGCTCCACATCCGCATGCGGCTTGCCGTAAAATTCTTCATATACCGCCGGGTCATTCAGGCGGAAGTCGGCAGATAAATCCACCACGCGGATACCGGCCTCTACCAATCCGCGCCCGTATTCTACCGATACCCCATGCGGCAGAGCCAGGAAAGCGGCCTCCGCACCGGTGGCGGCTATTGCCTCCACATCAGAATCCGTAAAGCACAAATCTGCACCCGGCACATGCCGGAAACGCGGGAATAAATCACTCAGCTTCTGCCCGGCATACTGGCGGGACGTAGCGCATACCAGCTCCACACCCGGGTGGCGCAGCAGAATGCGCAAAAGCTCCTGGCCAGTATATCCACTGGCTCCGACTACGGCGGTTTTCACCTTTTTCATGGCAAAAAAATCATATCATGAAAAAAAGTAGTTGACAATCCTAAAAACTGCGTGTATACTTCGCCCGTCGCCGCGCTGCAAGGTGCGCGATGAATTAATCTCGGGCAGTAGCGCAGTCTGGTAGCGCACTTGCATGGGGTGCAAGGGGTCGTGGGTTCGAATCCCGCTTGCCCGATGAGATAAAAGGCTCAGCAATGGTAACAACCGCTGCTGAGCCTTTCTGCTTTTGCCTGAAAACGCGGGAATCGAACACACGACCCCGCAGCAAAGGGGGATCCGTCTTCGCCTGCTGCTCGCAGGCTACGCCGGGACAGGGTGGGCGGCGAATGCCAGTGGCGTGAGCCTGCTGGCGCTTGCTGGTCTGGCTATGCGCCGCCGCCGCAGTAATTCGCAACAAGTTCAAGCGGAGTTCTCAAGCTCTGTGTTGCTGCGCTGAATTATTCCATGGTTCTGGCCTGGCGGCGGGCTGCGCGGAGACGCTCGCGCTCGGTATAGGCTTTTTTGCCGATATCGGTGTTGCGGTCGAGGTCACGCGCGGCTTCCAGTGCGGCTATGGCTTCGAGCAGTTTTGCCTCGCTGGCAGGTGTGTGTGCGCCAGTATACATGCTGGTGTATTCGCGCATGAGCAGGGGGTAGAGGCAGAGAAAGCCGAGACGCTGTTTATCTGCCGGGGTGGCAAAGGGGTGCTCCATGAGTGCCCGGCAGGTGCTCAGGCACTGCTGCAGTGCTTCTCCTTCCAGGGGCGAGATGAGGGCCATGCGGGCGAAAAGCAGGTACTGCTGGGCATCAAAATGGCGCTGGCGTGCCTTCTGGTCTCGCTCTGGTGCGGTGGCGGCAGCATGGGCTTTTTCCAGTTCATCGGCGCTCAGGCGGGGCAGGGGGATGGCTGCGTAGGCACCGCGCTCATCGCTGATGACAAGGCTGGGAAGTTCATTGACCCCGGCGTTCAGGGCATTGGTGGAGTTGATGGCTTCTGCCATGGTGTCGGCCTCGTCACTCAGCACGACATAGCGGCATTCAACCTTCGGTACAGCCGCACGGAGGGGGGCCAGCATACGGACCAGGGATGAGGTGTTGGTTCCCTGCTGAAAGTATACCGTGTATTCCGCTGCGCTGGCTGCAGAGCAGCTGCAGCAGAGAATGCTGGCGATGAAGCGTTTCATATTAATTCGCGCGGCTTATGGTGATTCGTTTGAATCGGGAGTCAGTTTCTTCTGAGTGGGTGATGATGCCGGAAATGGTCGCCAGCTCGTTGTGCACCAGGCGGCGCTGATAGGCATTGAGCTTTTCCATGAGCAGGGGGGTGCCGGTCTTCAGCACCCGCTCGGCGCGGGAGCGGGCGCGGCGCAGCAGTTTGGCTTCGGCCCGGGCCCGGTAGTTATCGCAGTCCACGCGCACGCGGGGAGCATCGCTCCATTTTGCCTGCACCAGGCGGTTAATCATATACTGCAGGTCATCCAGACGGTCGCCTTCATCGCCAATGAGATAGCGGGCATCTGGGCTGTCAATCAGCAATGAGATGCCGTCTTCATATGGCTCTGTTTTCAGGGTGAAGGAAAAGCCCAGCGGGGTGAGCAGGGAGGTTGCAGCCTCGGTGGCGAGTGTTATGAGACGTTCCATTTGTGTGATGTGGTGGAATTATTCATCGCGGCCGCCGAAGAAGCGAAGCAGCATGAGGAAGAGGTTGATGAAATCCAGATAGAGGGTGAGTGCACCCAGCACGGCGCCCTTGCTGCGGACGGCTTCGTCATTGCTCAGGCCGATTTCCAGCAGACGCTGAGTGTCATATGCCGTGAAGAGTGCGAAAATGACCACGCCTGCGCAGGAAATGATGAAGTCCATCATGCCATTTCCCCAGAAGATGTTGATAATCATGGCAGCAATCAGCCCGATGAGCAGCATGAGGAGAGTGCGCCCCATGGTGCTCAGATTGCGTCTGGTAACCGCACCGTAGATGGACATGGCCGCGAACATGGCAGCCGTGCAGCCAAAGGCCTTGCTCACGGAATCCATGCCATAGGCAACCAGAAGCGGCCCGAAAAGCAGACCCTGAATGCCGGCAAATGCGAGCAGCAACACGGTGAGAGCACCTGTGGAGAGGCGGTTGGCGCCGAAGCTCATGACCACCACAATGCCGAGGGTGCCGAGGCATACCAGCATGGGGTGCTGGGCTGCCCACATGAGGCTCTGCTGGTCCTGGGCTGTGTAGGCTGCCACCCCTGCGGTGAGCAGCATGCACATGGCCATCCACAGGTAGACCTTATTGAGAAAAGCTTTTGCCAGGGCTGCACTGTTGCCGGCTTGCAGCGCGCCGTTGTCAGGGTATGTTTGATTGTTCATGGGTTCATTGTAGCATCCGGGGGTGGGGAAGTCAAGATGGGAGTACGGAGCCCCCAGGGCAGACGCATTAGGAATATGACAAAAGGGCAATAAAGGAGAAAAGCGCTGGATTTAATTATTTTCGCCCGGTAAGCCAAAGAGGATACGTTCCAATTCTGCCGTATTCCAAGCAGCAGGTTTGCGCTTGCGGCTTCTGTCTTCATCAAATACCACATCCAATGTCCAGTGCAAGCCATTTTCAACAACCCACTGGCTTCTGAACGCATGCGCAATTCGCGCCACCTCACCTCGTGGCGAATTGGTGATGAAATAATGTTTTTCGATACTCTTTTCCTGTGTCTTTTTGTTAAAAAAACGACGTTCAACCTCTACCAGAGCGCTCAGCTCAGGCCAATGCCAACTCGCACTGATAAAAGACAGGTCGCGATATACCCGGCATACTCTCATCTGCCCTGGTGGAATGTAAAAAACGTTGACATATCAGCATCGTGTGTGCTATAAGTGCGGAGAGGTGAGGACTTGTAATCTGAGCAGGTATTTCAACTCAGCCGAACTTGCGTTTTTTCTCGATATGAAACTCACTTTGCCTGTTTGTTTGCGTAAAGTCTTGCTTACGAATCTTGCACTTGGTGCAGCATTTGTTTTTTCTGCTCCTGCGTCAGCGGTGAGTAATAAGGAGGTAACTGAAAATTTTACAGAAAGTACATCTGCAGCCTACTATGATGTAACGGTGTCCCCCGGTGTGTTATGGACGGTTGGTGAAGGAGTGACGGTGTCGGCTGACGCTGTCGCAGCAGAGGAAGGTGCCGTTCTTTTGGAATCGGGCGCTCAACTCAAAGTGTATGAGTCTGCCGCTATCGGCTCGCTTACCCTGGATGCTCAAGCCGTCTTCAAATCAGCAGATGGTAAGTGTGCAACCATTGACAATCTGATTCTCGGTAGTCATGCGCAGCTTTCTTCCGAGTACGGCGTTGCCGATTTTCGTTTGGGGAACATCGTGTTGGATACCTTTGTTGCACCCGCCGTTATTTCCGGGAATAAAATTACCCTGAACGAATCGGTGAGCACCCGTCAGACGGGGGAATACTCGGATTCCCACGTTTCTGTTCTGGATTTTCATGTGGAAACACTATCGCTTGATGGTCTGGCAGGTATTGATCCGTCCGCCAAAATCCGATTAATGGATTGTGGTGTTTTGAGTGTTCAGCAGGATGTTTGTCTGAATAGTGCTCAATTTGAGATTTATTCCTCACAACAGTATCGGAATGAATTGAATGCCACGTTGACTCTGGCCGGTTATAGTGGTTTGGATTTTGCCATGGTCTACGGTGAAAACGGCACTCTGGTAGTGGGAGTGGATGAAGAAGGCGGGGCTTCTTCCATAAGAAGCACCGTATCTTTTGCCTCTGCATTGCAGATTGCAAAAAATAGTTCCGCCGAATTCACATCCACCACACTGACCGGCGACTCTTTCCTGTATGGCTCTCTGGAAACGACGAATTTAGCGCTGAACGAAGGTGTTACCCTGAGCGGTACCGGTCAGCTCAGCGTAACCGGCACCACCACCATGGCGGATAGTGCCAAAATCTCTCTGGCTGATAATCTGAATCTGAGCCTGGGAGCAGTAACCGGCAGCGGTACGCTGGTGCTGGGTGATGGTATAGGTACTGCTGATACGGCAGCTACGGCATCATCATTTACCGGGATGCTGGATATTAAGAGTGATGCACAGCTGACGGTCGATGGCGAAACTTCGCTTACCGGAGAGTCCACTTCATACGGATGTCTTACAACCAGCAGCCTCACACTCCTCGAAGATGCACTATTTGATATCTATGACGCCGGAAAACTCAGTGCGCCGCTTATCCTGGATTTGAATAGTAATGCGCAGCTGAATTTCCACAGCACCAATCTTGCCGACTTCTTGAACTCCATGAGAGAGGAGAGCATTACCCTGGAGTCCGGTTCCATTCTATACGGTCAGGGAGATTTGGTGGTGAATGATGACGTTCGCGCCCTGTTTGCCAAGTTCGAAGGTTGTCTGAGCGTATCCGGCGTGCTTACCTATGAGTCGGATGAGAACGATAGTGCGGCGGTGGTCGCTAGTATTGTGAAAGCAGCCATTTATTCTGCCGCAATAGCCGGAACAGCAGCGGTAATTGTGGAAGCCTCAGAAGCAATACTGGTAACAACCGAGACTGCCAGTCTCGCAAGCAGTCTTACCCTGAAGAGCAGCAAAGGAATCACTATAGAAGACAGTAAAATAAAAACCAAGAAAAAGAAAGACGGTGATAAGGATAAAGATATCACCATCCGGGGACCGGAAATCGTTGTTAAAAACAGTGAGCTGATAGCGGAGGGAAATGTAACGCTTGAATGTTTTACCAACAATCTAACCGACAAATCCATCCTTATCGACAATAAATCTGTTATTGAGGCGGAGAAAAAGCTCGTCACTATTATTGAGGCGAAGGAAAGGACCGTCAGCCTGACGAGCGGGGATATCACGATACGGAATTACTCTGAGGTTTCCGGCCCGAAAGTCAAGATTGAAGCGAATAACCTGTCGATTACCAGCGGGGCAAAGGTGACCTCCAGTAGCAGCTCCGAACTGACCATCAATGACTCCACCACGGTAGACGCAGCAACGTTGTCATTGAACGGTCTGTCGGATGGTAGTTCTCTGGGCTCGTTGGAAGGCAAAAATAATGCTTCCATTGACTTGCAAAGTGACTCATCTTCAAAATATAAGGTGAGTGCAGATTCGATTTCGCTCAACGGGTCATCCCTCAATCTTTCAGATTTGACCATGGAGGTGGAAGAGGGCACTACCCTGGAAGGTAAGTCTGCAATGAGCCTGGAAAATGCCACCCTCAAGGGGAATTCTCTTAAGGTGGGTGACGGCTCTAAGTTGAAGGGGTCCAACAGCAGTCTCAGTATGAACTCCGTTGAGGTGAAGCGGGGTGGTGTTCTGGAAGGCGTAAGCTGTTCTGTGGAAAGCGGCTGCTTGTTCACCAATGATGGTGAAATCACCTCTGCGCTTACCATCAATGGTGGTGAGGTGCGCGGCTCCGGTACGTTCAGCAATCTGATTCTGAACAGCGGTAAGCTTGTGGTCGGCAATTCTCCCGGCCTGCAGACCTATACCGGAGATTTGGAGCTGTTCGGCGGTGAAGTGATATTCTCCGTGGCGGGATTTGATAAGCCTGCCTCCGCTGATGATTGTAGCTGGGATGATTCGGTGTATTCTTACATTGATATGTCGGGAGCTTCGTTCTTATTCGATGATAATGCGGTAATCACGCTGAGTGTTGGCGGTGAGGCATTGCAGCTGTTTGGGAATGCCCATTCTGTCACGGATACCATCGAATTGGTTCTGATGCAGAATGTGGGGAACGCGAGCACTCTTAATCTTGCGCTTCTGGCTGATATCACACAATTGGTTGTTACGTCTGAGAGCGCCGGTTATAGTGATTCATCATTCAGCATCGGAAGCAGCCTGACAGATTATTATAAGTCGATAGATTATAAAATCGATGGTAACAATGTGGTGATGAGCGTGTATCTTGTGCCTGAGCCCACGACTGCTACGCTCAGTCTGCTGGCTCTTGCCGGATTGGCTGTTCGCCGCCGCCGCAGGTAAGGCCATACACTTTGTCGGTCGGCTGTACCGTCTTCTGATCATTCTTCAAGGAAATCAAGCCAATGTGACATGATTCCAATGCGTTTACCCCAGACGGAGCCCGGGCGAACAGGGGTGGCTACGCGCGGAGGTCAGAGTCCGTTCAGGATGCGCGTGGCCTCTGTTATAATATTGCCCGTGGGTTCGGTGAGGAACTGGTGTTTGGCGTTGCGGAAGTTTTGTTCCACCTCGTCTACGGATTTGCTGAGCTCGTAGCTGGTGCTTACTGCTTCACCATTGTTTTCCGTAACCTGAGTGGCAGAGCGGCCGCCTTCACCCGCGATTTTTTCACCTTTGAGTTCGGCGCGCTTGACCTGGAAGAATGCTTCCCAGCGTTTGAGGTAGTATTTGCTCATCAGCTCCGACAGCTGGCGGTGAGCGTAGTCGTTGAGCATGCCGTGGGTGGGGGTCCAGGTGGTGATGAGCTGGAGCACGGCCTTGCGCATCTGGCGGCGAGCTGTTGCGTTGTTGCCGCCTTTGCTTTCGGCTCCTTCCAGGAATTTGCCCAGCAGGAAGTCCTCTGAGCAGGCCAGAATGCGGGCGGTGTCTTTGATGAGCTGCAGGAATTTTCCGGCTTCTTCGTCAAAGTCGGCAAGGTTGCCGCCATCAAATGCTTTTTTCACCTTGGGAAGCTGGCGGCGGGCCTGGTCTGCCAGCACCTGGCGCACCAGGTCTGCCATATCGTGGCGGTAGGTCTGCAGGCGGTCCAGTTTGTGTTTCCGACCGGCTTTGAGCATGAGTTCTGCAGCATCCACCACGTCCGAAGGATTGTAGTAATCATCCGGTTTAGACCAGGTGGAGGCTTTATTTGCTGTGAGGCTGGGGCGGGCGCAGAGGATGCTTTCCTGGCAGCCTTCCTGCAGGCGTTTGGGTGCATATACGCTGCTGAGCAGGTATTTGTAGGCGCGGTGAATGCGGGAATCCCTGACGCCATAGCGGGCTTCTGTGTATTCTTTGATAAACTTGGTGCGGTCTATGGCATCGCGGGTGTTGATACGCTCTGTGAGCAGGGCGTAGTAATACGGGTTTGTCTCCAACCCTTCGGAGATAAGCCCTATGCCGATGGCTCCGCCGGCGTTGCCGGTCATGTTTTCGAGCAGTTCTGCACCGCCGTACAACCCATGATTGCCGCCAAAGTTGAGGAGCTCACACCATACATGCGGCCGGCCCTGGTAATTGCGGGCTATGTTGTGCTTCGGGCTCATATCTTTATCCAGAGCCAGAATGATGGTGTGCCTGGAGTCTGTGCCTGCGACTAAATCGCGGGGCGGGTTGTGCCCCCAGGCCTGAAGCAGCCAGCTGGAGCCGGCAGAGGCTTTCTGCATGGCCGTCTGCACCGCTTTGGCGCACTGCGCGAGCGGGATATCCCGGGGGATAGAGCCCTCATGAAAGAGGTCGCCGCCAAAATATCTGCCCTTGTAGCCGTATACTTTCCGCAGGTTCTGGTACCACAGAGCCGCCAGCCGGGGAAAATCCCTGGCGGTGGGTTGCAGCACTGCCGGCCGGTTGTAATACCCGCACCATTTGCCTTGCGGGATAATTCTGCCGTTGATTTTTTCTGCGGGCATGTCGTGCGGCAGGAAGCCTACGTAACCTTGCAGAACCGGCTCCAGGCCCAGACTACGCATGCGCTTGACAAGGAATTTGCCAAGTTTCGCTTCATTCTTGATGATGCGGGAGTGCACCGGGCCGCCTTCGCCTTCCAGATTGCCCATGTTCCACCAGGCCGCATAAGCCGGATTCGGGATAAAGTTCTTGATTTTCTGCGCCGGGTATCCGATATCGCGCAGGAACTGGGTCCAGACCTGCTCGAGACCGGCGGTGACAAGTGCATGCGTGTATCCATTCAGCGCCAGGCGGTCAATTTCCTGTTCCCATTTCTTGAGATCCCAGTGGGCGCCGGTGTAACTGAGTGTGCAGTAATTGTAAGCGTAATTAAAGGGCAGACTTTCCGGAACCGTTACCGGTGATTCCGGCAGGATGAAGCGCGCGGCGCTCCGGTTGTCGCCATTCCAGGAAAGGTGAACACGGGCTATCTTGCGGAGGTAATATCCATATCCGCGTATACATTCGCGAATATCGGCAGCTGTGATGAGAAGCTTTTCTGCCTCTGTTGAAATCAGAGCTTGTTTCTGGCTCGGGTTGATACGAAAACTAACCTTCTCAGCATATTCGGGGGTGACGCGCTGCACCAGGTCGAGAGCTGGCTGGATTGCTTCATTGGCGTGAGCCGGGATAAGCGCAGCAGCCAGCACCGGAAGAGTGCAGGCTGCTGCGAGTATCTCCGCGTGAAAACGGGAGTTCATGGACATGGTGTATTTATATTACCAGAGCTTTATGTTGGAAATATTGTCTTCGTTATCGGCGCCTTTATCGGTGCTGTCGCCCTTGCCATCCGGGCCTTGGGAGAAGATGTCGAAATCTGCGTTGATTCCCTGACCCGTCTTGCCTTTGTCGTCTTCAGCCTCGCAGCCCAGGCGATAACGGTAGGGCTTGCCCCAGGGGTCAATGACAACGAGGACTTTCCGCTTGCCTTTTTCCCGGGTGCGAATGCTGGCGCGAATCACAGGAATACCCTCACCTTGTTCTGCCGCTTTCGGGTTTTTGATGATGTTGAAGGTCGGGCAGTAGGGCATGCGGGTCACTCCGTCCACATCGTCAGGTTCTCCGTCGTTATCGTAGTCGCAGGAGAGTGCCTGGTACATGATGTTGGAGCTTTCTTCATCGCCCCTGCCAAAGGGAAGAATGCCGCCGTTGTCGGTGCGGTATTCATTCATGGCGGCCTCCAGAAGTGTGATTTCTGTTTCAGCCTTTTTAACGAGTTTTTTGTTCTGATAACTCGCTACTGCTACCCACATGCCGGCAGCAAGCATAGCCAGAATTCCCACACCTACGAGGATTTCTACCAGTGTAAAACCTTTATGGGCCTTTGTAATCAGTTTCATGGGGCGGATTCGGCTGGTGAATTATACGTTCTTGATGATTTCCATCATCGGCATGAACATAGCGAGCACGATGCTGCCCACCACAACAGCGAGGAATACAATCATGAGCGGTTCCAGCATGGCGGTGAGAGCGGTGACGGAATTATCCACCTCTTCATCGTATACTTCTGCCACTTTCATGAGCATGTCCGGCAGCTGACCGGTTTCTTCACCCACGTCCACCATGGATATCATCATGGGCGGGAATACGTTGCTCGTGCTCATCGGGGTCACAATGGATTCACCCTCTCGCACGGAATCGTGAATCTTTGTCACGGCATCTGCCACGACCACATTGCCGGCGGTATCGCGGGTAATAAGAAGAGCCTGCAGAATCGGCACACCAGAGGATACCAGCGTACCAAATGTGCGGGAGAAACGGGCAACGGCGCTCACGCGGGTCAGATCACCAATCTTGGGCAGTTTCAGCACGGCAGCATCAACTGCGCGGCCGCCTTTCGGGGTGCGTTTCCAGAACGAGATGCCCACGATGGCAATTGCTACAAGGGTCAGGAAGAGTACAGCATTCGGCACAAAGGGAATCAGTGTGTCCGCCATGCAGTTATCCGAGAAATTGAACACGAACTGAGAGAGACCCGGCAGCTCCATGTTCTGGCCTTCGAACATTTCCTTGAACTTGGGCACAATGACCAGCATAAGGAATGTGAGAATGCCAACGGCAATGACAAGGATGATGGTGGGGTACACCATGGCCGAGGTAATCTTGGCACGCAGACGATTGGCTTTTTCCTGGTATTCGGCAAGGCGCTTGAGAACGACTTCCAGCACACCACCGATTTCACCGGCCTTCACCATGTTCACAAAAAGCTTGTTGAACATCTTGGGATAGGCGGAGAGGGCTTCGGAGAAGGTGGAGCCACCCTGCACGGCTTCGCCCAGCGCCACGATGGTGGCTCGCAGATTGGGGTTCGGTTCCTGCTTGGCCAGCACATTGAGACTCTGCAGCAGCGGAAGTCCTGCATCAATAAGCGTGGCCAGCTGGCGGGTGAACACCATGAGCTCTTTCTGTTTCACGGCACCGCCGGCCTTACCCTTGGCCCCGGCTTCTTTTTTCTTCTTGCCTTTATCTTTCTTGTTATCCTTCTTTTTCGCTGCAGAAGGGCTGGCTCCGGCCTTGACTTCCTCGCACTCGCGCACGAGCAGCCCCTGGGCACGGACCATTTCCATGGCCGCAATCTTGTTGTCAGCAGTTACAAAGCCTGTTTTTTCAGCGCCGTTCTGGTCGAGCGCAGTATATTTGAAATTAGGCATAGTGATAAGTAAGTTTGTGGGAAAATGTAGTTATGCTAAGAAGATATCAGATGCATGCTGATGCGTCAAGCCCATTAGGTATATTTAAGAACTTCTTCAATGGTGGTATTGCCCTCGAAGATGTTCTGGATACCGTCCTCACGCAGGGTGGTCATGCCCAGTTCGATGGCTTTCTGCTTCAGCACGATGGAGGGCACGTTCTGCGTGATGAGCTCCTTGATGGGGTCGGTCACATTGAGCAACTCGTGGATGCCCTTGCGGCCCTTGTAGCCGGTGTTGGCACACTTATCGCAGCGGGCACCGGTGAAGAATTGCTGGCTGCCGATGAGCTGAGGGTTGATACCCAGCTGGTTAAGCAGTGTGTTGGAAGGCTTGTACGGGGTCTTGCAGTATGGGCAGATAGTGCGCACCAGTCGCTGGCCGAGCACGCCCAGCAGGGTGGCTGCCAGCAGGAAAGGCTGCACGCCCATATCGACGAAACGCGTGACGGCGCCTGCGGCATCGTTTGTGTGCAGGGTGGAGAGCACCAGGTGACCGGTCAGAGCTGCCTGAATGGCAATCTGTGCCGTGTCGGTATCACGAATTTCGCCCACGAGAATGCGATCCGGGTCCTGGCGCAGGAAGGCGCGCAGTACGCGCGGGAATGTGACGCCGATAGCCTCGTTGATAGGCACCTGGACAATGCCATCGATATCGTATTCCACCGGGTCTTCTGCCGTGAGCAGTTTGGAATCCTCTGTGTTCACTTCGCGCAGGGCGGCGTACAGGGTGGTGGTCTTACCGGAACCCGTGGGGCCTGTTACCACGAAGATGCCGTTGGGCTTGTTCACCGTGTCGATGATGTATTCGTGCAGGTGAGGAGAGAGGTTCAGGTTATCCAGATTCAGGCTTACGCTGTTGCGGTCAAGCACACGCATTACCACGGATTCACCGTACTGGGTGGGCAGGGAGTTGACACGCATATCCACACCGGCTTCGCCTACTTTCATGACGATTCGGCCGTCCTGCGGTACTCGGCGCTCAGCAATATTCATGCCGGCCATCACTTTGACGCGTGAAATCACGGAATTGGCCAGATGCACAGGGGGCGGTGCCATTTCGTACAGGGCGCCGTCCACACGGTAGCGAATCTTGAATTCGTGTTCAAAGGGTTCCAGGTGAATATCTGAGGCTTTTTCCTTGATAGCCTGCATAATCACCAGATTCACGAATTTGATGACCGGGGCCGCGTTTGCTTCTTCTGCTCCATCATTGGAACCTACGCTCATGCTGCCCATTTCTGCAAGCAGATCGCCCATGGCTGCTTCTGCGCCGCCGTAGCATTCTGTGATGCGTGCCCGCACTTCGTAATCGGCTGCCACGTACAGATAAATATCCTGTCCGGTGGCAATACGCAAATCGTCTACGGTCTGCGGGTTCAGGGGGTCTTCGAGACAGACGTAGAGGCCTTCGCCATCCCGGTATTCAACGGGCAGGGCGCCGTGCAACCGGGCCAGCCCGGCGGGAACCATGTTGAGCACATCGGCAGGGGGAGTGAAATCTGCCAGTGAGATATACTGTGCGCCTACTTCCATGGCGATGACGTTCCAGTAGTCCTCAGGGGCACTGAGAATACCGAAATCGATGAGGGTTTCCCACAGCTCCTTACCGCTGTTGGACATTTCGTCCATCACATCCTTGGCAACGGAACGCTCCAGCATGCCGTTGTTGATGAAAACATCAATTGCAACCTCGTTGTTCATATTATATAGAGAATTGGTATATGGGGTGGGAAATTAGCTGGCGTCACCCGTGGTTACACGGATAATTTCTTCGGCAGAGGTGAGCCCTGCCAGTACTTTGCGGATGCCGTCTTCACGCAAGGTGCGCATGCCGAGTTCGCGGGCGCGCTTGCGGAGCTGAGCGGATGTGAGGTTGGAGTTGATGAGCCCGCGTACATCATCCGTCACTTCAAAGATTTCGAAAATACCGAGTCGGCCTTTCATGCCCTTGCCGCGGCATTTATCGCAGCCGCCGGGGCGGGGTACCTTCACCGGGCGGGAGATATCAATCCCCAGCGTGTCGGCTTGTTTAGGCGTGAGCTGGCCATCGACCTTGCAGGCGCACAGGCTGCGGCACAGACGCTGCGCCATGATGGCACGCACGGCAGAGGCAATGAGGAAACGGTCCACACCCATATCTGCCAGACGCGCTACGGATGAGGGGGCATCGTTCGTGTGAAGAGTGGAAAGGACGAGGTGACCTGTCATGGCAGCCTGAATGGCGATGCTGGCGGTCTCCCCGTCACGAATTTCACCAATCATGATGATATTCGGTGCCTGGCGGAGCATGGCGCGAAGGGCCGCGGCGAAGGTCATGCCTATTTCAGAGCGGATCATCACCTGGTTGATACCGCTCATTTCATATTCCACGGGGTCTTCAGCGGTGATGATTTTCTTGTCCGGGCGGTTCAGGTGGTTCAGGCAGGCGTAAAGGGTGGTGGTTTTACCGGAACCCGTGGGGCCGGTCACCAGAATCACGCCATCGGGCAGGGTGACAAGCCGGTCGAAAGTGGCTTCATCATCGGAGAGGAAACCGAGCTGCGGCAGTCCCAGTGCCAGGGCAGATTTGTCCAGAATACGCATCACCACTGATTCGCCGTGGTTGGTGGGCACGGTGCTCACACGAAGGTCGATATGGGCGCCGTCCCGCAAATCCATTTCGATTCGGCCGTCCTGAGGAACGCGTTTTTCTGCAATGCTCATGGAGGAGCTCATTACCTTAAGACGCGCTACGATGGGCCCGAGGAGCTTTTTCGGGTGGTTGGCTACCTCTACCAGGCGGCCGTCCACTCGGAAACGCAGGCGCACGCGGTCTTCCATGGGCTCGATATGAATATCGGAGGCACGCATTTCGTGTGCCTCGTTGAACATGTTGTCCACCAGCTCAATGATGGGGCCTTCGGTGTCGCCTTTGGCGTATTGTTTCTTCTCCGGGTAGTATTTATCCAGAGCTTTCATGAGCTGCGGCTCAGCCGTCACGAAGAAACTGACATCCCGCCCAAGGAACTGAGGCAGACTATCCATGGTCTGCATATCAAAGGGGTCGCAGATGGCAACCTGCAGAGAGAAGCCATCATCCCCCAGCGGCAGGAATTTCACGCGGCGGGCCAGTTCGCCCTTTACGGTGGCGATGATGGAGGAGTCGATATCAAATGCTGTGACATCCACATATTCCAACCCGGAATTGTTGGCTGCAATCTGAGCGATGTATTCGTGGGTCAGATAGTTGTTCTCAATGAGGTAGTCGATGATGTTATCCAGCGGCGAGAGCTGCATGCGGATAGCTTCGAGGGTGCCCTCATCAATAGCCCCGGCTTCAACCAGGAGCTGCAGGAGAAAGTCTTCGTTCGAGTACACGGAGGTAAGATGGTGAAGTGAATAACGCGTTGCGGGCACGGTGTGTGCCCGTTTTGTAGACTACAACAAATGAGCCCGCTAGTCAATCATACAGTGAAGAATCTCCTTCTTTTTTTGCGTTTTAAGAGCTCTTTCAATTTTTATGTTTCAAATTTTGCTTGCTGATAGAGAGGGCGCGTGATATAAGCTGCTGCGAGATATGATGCATTGTGTGAGAATTTTGCTTTTCTCTGTTGCTCTGTGGTTTGCACCGGTGGTGGCGCAGGAGACGCCGCTGGCGGAGATAGAGGGTATGGAAGAAGAAATGGGGGTGGCGGAAGAGTCTGAGGAAATGCGCGAAGCAGAGTCTGAACTTTCTACCGAGGCAACGGCTGCGCTGGAATCGGCGCAGAATGAGTTGGAGGAATTGATCGGGCTTATGGTGGGCGTTGTGGATGCTGCGACGGCGGAAAGGTATGCTCCCCGTATCGTCGCCATGATTGAACAACTGAGAAACGCAGATTTTTCAGCCTTTGCAGAAGAGGACGAGGAGTTGCTGGCGGCTGAGTTCGGGGATGAGGTCTTTATCCGCCTGGAAGCAGAGCTGCTTCGATTGGAAGATGCGGCCTATTTCGGAAATTCTACCTTACGGAACCTCTGCGCCGGTGCGGAATCTGCCGGAAATGGCCGGACCAGCAATAAAGAAACTCCGGATGAGGAACCGGATTCTCCGGTACAGGAGGCTGCAACGGAGTCGGTCAGCCCGGAGAACCGGAGTGCTGCGTCTGATTTTGAGGATGAAACTATACATGCCGGTGTGCTGATAGAACAGAATTGACAAAGCACCGCCGGGCGGCTAGAGTAAAGGCATACACGTATGAAGAAGATTTTTGCACTTTTGGTTCTGGCGGCGGTCGCTGCCACTATATATTGGTATGCGCCGGCACGTGAGCTGGTGCTGGGGTGGTACGCTGCTGTGGAGACAAGATTGGCAGAGACTGCGCCAGAGACTCCAGTGCCGGCGGTCGCGCCGGTTTCTGAGCCTGAGCCGGCTCCTGCACCTGCTGCAGAACCCGCACCTGAGCCACCGCCAGCAGTAGAGCCGGCTCCTGCACCGGAGCCTGCACCGGAACCGGCAGCTGAGCCGGAGCCAGCGCCGCTTCCAGCCTTGAATGCAGAGGCTGAAAAGTTGCTTCCTGAGGCAGAAGCAGGAAATGCCGTGGCTCAATTCAATCTGGCTCGCCAATATGCCCTGGGAGAAGGAATGGCGGTGAACCGGGAGGAATTTGTGCGCTGGTGCCGTACTGCCGCAGAGCAGGGCTTGCCTGAAGCTCAGTATACGATGGGTATGTGTTATCGTAAAGGCCTGGCTGTAGAGCCGGATGAGCAAGAAGCCGTAAAGTTTCTCCAGCGTGCAGCGGAAGCGGGATTTGCCCCGGCCGTGGAAGCCCTGGATTCTAAAATGTGATGCTAGCGCATTTTGGCATTGCAATTCAGCGCAAAACAGGCATAATATCTGCCGTTAAGCGGCCTGTGCTGCATCAATTATTCTGATAATAAAGACTTATGAAAACGCTCAAGCGATTTGTACTTGTAGGCGCCCCTGCATCCGGCAAGGGGACTCAGTCCTCGTTCCTGTCTGAGACATACGGGCTTAAGCCCCTGAGCACCGGCGCACTGCTGCGCGCCGAGATAGCAGCTGGCTCCGAGCTGGGGCTGGAGGCTAAGAAGTACATGGATGCTGCAATGTTTGTGCCCGATGAAGTAGTAAACGGCATCGTGGCTAAGTGGCTTGGTGAAAATAAGGATTGCGGCTGCCTGCTCGATGGCTATCCCCGCACCGTGTCCCAGGCTGAAACTCTGGATGCTAATCTGACCGCCATGGGCCTTGGCGTGGATATTGTGGTGTATCTTAATGTTTCTGCAGAACTGATTGAGGCTCGCATGCTTAAGCGCAAGGCTTGCCCCGCCTGCGGTGAGACGACCCGCAACGGTGAGGAGATTTGCCCGAAGTGTGGCGGCGCCATGATTGTGCGTTCTGATGATAATCCTGAGGCTTTTGCCAAGCGCCGCAAGGATTACGAGACTCTGACCGTGCCTGTAGTGGAACACTACCGCGCCCAGGGTAAGGTGGTGCAGATTGATGTGACCGAGGAAGGTGAGCCTGAGGCTGTATCTGCTCGTATCGCTGCTGCCGTTCGCTCATACTGCGAGAAGTAAGATAAAACGCATTTGATTTTGCTGATGCCCCGCTTTTTCCTGATGGAAGAAGCGGGGTATCTGCTTGTACGCCGATAGTAATTTGCTTTACTTGTGTTATCTGAAAGAGTAGAATGGCGCTGAATGAAAAGAGGTGCCCAGATTTCATTGATTTTAACTAGCCTGGCGGTATCTGCCTTTGGCGGTGATGCGCTGAATCCGATGCTGCGCTTGAACGAGCTGAGAACCGAGGCTCCGGCGCAGGCTTCTGTAAGTATGCGGGGCGCGAAGTTCTCAGCCTTGGGCGCGTTGCCTGCGGATACGGATTCATTTCTGGCGGTAACGGGCATAGGTGAATTGGCTTCTATGCTTCCAGGCGAGGCTGCGCCTCTTGCCGGGGGGGAGCTTGTGGCCGAACTGGACAGCTTTGCTGTGGGTATTTCAGCTCGGGCGGTGCGGGATTTGCAGCGCATGATGCCCTTGTTTCAGGTTATGTCCACGGGTATGGATGAACGGGCGGAAATCTGGGGAGCTCAGGCAAATGAAACTGCTGCACGAGCTATTGTAGCGACGCAGCGGGAACAGCACCGGGAAAAAGGAGAAATGCTGATAGCAGCTACCACAGATTTTCATTTAGCTCCCGTGTATTTTACATTGTCTGCCAAAAAGGGCGGGACTGCGCTGCTGCACCAGCTTTCCATGCTGCCTCTGATGCTGCCGATGGGAAGTGATGTGCCTGTGGAGATGACCGTGCGGGGGGGATGGCGTGGTTTTTGTGTACTGGGTGATAGAATTGATTTGTCTCCAGCGGAATTATCACCTGAGCATGAGGCTCAGGTGAAGAAGAATTTAAGCAGGGCTCGTCTCTATGTTGTTGCCCGCGTGATTGCAGATAAGTTGGTTATGGTGGTCTGCAGCGACCTTGCGGAAATCAAGGAAACCGTCCGTCCCGGGCAGTCTCTGCTTGCATCGCCGGTGATGGCTTCTTTTGATGCAAGTCTGCCGCGGAAAGTGCTGGCCGTGGGATACAGCAGCCCTGCCGTGGTGCAGCTGCGGGAAGAGCTGGATATGCATGATTACCGGAGTGCTGCTTCCTTTATGGAGCAGGTGTTTACACGCTTATCCAAGGAAAATGAGGCTTGCGCTGCCGCCGCCGCGGCCCTGAAATCTCTGGTGGATATCGTGTCGGCCCTTCGCCCTGAGCATTATGGTGCAGAGCGGGTGACCATCTGGCAGGAGGATGCGCTGCATGTACATATGGTGACGGCATCTGCCGGAATCCGATTCAATCCCGGTCATTCTGTGTCCTATGACGCCTCTAGGGATCCTGAAACGGTGGCTTATTTAGAATCCACGCCTGTAACCGGGGCATCAGCGGTGAATGTTGCGTCCGCATTCAGTCTCGTGGAAACGGTGCAGAAAGGGTATATGGCTACCTTAAAAGCGGAATCGGCATCAGGTGTTCAGGCTCCTTTGCCGGGGTTGCAGGAGTGCCGGCCTGCGGTGGAGGCTGCTTCTGCCGTGTTTGAAAAGTGGCATGCGGGGCAGAGCGGGAACCTGACTGTGTTGCTCGGGGTTGCTGCTGAGGATGCCGGCTCCCCCGTTACCATTCAGCTTCGGGCCGTTGGGGCAGATGAAGCTCAGCTTCAGGCGGGAAGTGTGCAGATGACGGTGAATGCGGCTCCTTTGCGCAGTGAAGCCGCCGGCGTAACCGGGGATGCTCAAGGTGCAGTGTTTGCTTTCAATCTGCCGCAGGCTGCACAGGCGTGGGGGCGGCTTTCGCCTGCAACGCAGGACAAAGCTGAGCCGGGTGGCCTGTATGAATTTTCCCGCTATGTGCGGCGAATTGATGGTGCAGTAACGAGTTCGAATCATGAAATACACTCATTACTGAGAATTTTTCCTGTTGAAAAGAACTGATGATACCTGAACAGAAGATGTTGCGATTGTTTAAAGTGCTCACGCTGGTGGCATATGGCTGCTGCGCTGCATATGCAGCCGATTCCAGGACACCGGATTTAGATATGGCCCGGCGTATTACCGGGCACTATGCGCCGGAGGACCCGGTTGCGGATCTCAAGGTTAATAAGTGGGACCCCATGTCGGAAGAGGCTCGCAAGTATATCCGCTTCATGAATGCCCGCCCGAGCCGCGTTTTTGTCAATAAGCCTTGCTGTGAGATGCCGAAGCAGGTCGGCAGTCTGGAGGATTTGGAGGACATTGTTTTCAGTATGCACCAGAAGCTTGAGCGCGTGCGCGAGATTGAGCTGTCTGCCGGTGCTTCCCTGGAAAAACTGTCTGCTTGGCTGGATAAGGTCAACACGCTGCAGTACCTCCAGGCGCAATATTATGAGCAGGAGGACCGCTTGTTTCTTCAGGTGTATTATTTTTCGGACGCCAAGGTTTTTGCTGCGTTCCGGAATCCGGCGCTGATGGAGCATCTTTCTGCGAATGAGGAGGAATTGCTGATGGTCTGCAGCCAGTGGATATGTGATAATATTCAGGAGGATATGCCCAATATGCTGAAAATCAAGAAGGTGCATGATGCCCTTGTTGATAATTCAAAGTATACTTCCGGTTTTTATGATACTTACAACCTCATTGTGAAAGGCAAAGGCGTGTGCGCAGCCTACACCAGCTCTACTCAGTTGCTGCTGCATATGTTGAAGGTGGATTGCCGCTCAGTGATGGGAACGCCGCAGATGAATCATATCTGGAATATTATAGATGTGAATGGAGAGTGGTACCACACGGATGTGACATGGGATGACCCGGTTATGCCGTCTGGCGAGGATGTCAAGCGTTTCTATTATTTCCTGATTTCCAGGGCAGAAGTGGAGCCGGACCATGAAATGGAAGATCCCGATCTGTACCCGGAAACACCTGCTGTAAACAAGATTGGTCTGTTTAAGAGACATGACCACAGGGAGGTCAAGGATTCGGTTGATGAAAACGACCAGGAGGAGTATCCTCGTGAGCGCGAGTCTATATTCAATACCCTGGCGGAAATGAGGCGGCAGGAGATTGAACACCAGGGCGATGAGTTTACTCACCTTATATCGCCGGTCACTGAAACCGTAGCCCCCGCAGCTGCTTCTGCTGCGAAATCGGTAAAGAATCTTGTGCCGGATTTGAAGGCAAATAAGAAAAAAAGAAAATCTGCGGAGTATAAACCGCTTCGCTCTCTTGATGATTTGTATTATAACCTGGAGCTTTGCGTGAAGAAGCTGGACGGCCCGACCGTTTCATTTGACATAGAAAATACATGTTCATGTTTTATTCAGCTTCTGTGTATGGCTGATTATCATCTCTACGTTAAGTATTGGAACTTCCGGCCGGATAAGAAAAAGAAAAAACTCGTACTGGATATTGTACACTGGCCCCATGCCCGCATTCTGAGTGCCCACCGTGATAAAGATCTGGCGTCAGAAAAACTGACTCCGGAGGAGCGCAAGACCTTGAGAGAATGCCTTGCGGTGGCAGAAAAATTCGGAGCTGTCTGGAAACTTGACCGCCAGAAACTGGGTGATGTGTATGAACAGCTGATTCATGATATCACTTGGCGGCCCGGTGAATCCGGAATTGTGGGGGCCATGCAGCAGCGTGAAAGCGGAAGCCTGGGATACACTGAGGCTTTGCATGTCGTGCTTTCCATGATGGGATATAACAGCCAGATAATCCCCGGGCGTACGGATAAGAGTATTCATGCGTGGCTGGTCATGCAGCGCGATAATAAGAAATGGTATCATGTGGATGTGGCCCTGGATGCAGAAAAAGAAAATAAAAATAAAGCTAGGTTCCAGTATCTGCTGAAATGCGATGATGATGTGTTTGATAGCCATGTGTGGGATTTGAAGGAGGTTCCGCCTACTCCGATACGAGACCGCAAACGAGCCGCAAAACAGGGGCTTATCCGCTCTCGCGATACGAAAGTCCCCGGATTGAAACTCCCCCTTCTATAAAAAAGACAGCCCCTCTCCCGTTTTGAAGAGAGGGGCTTTTATTTTGTTCCTGAATTCTTACTTCCCTGCAGTTACCGGAATGCTTTCCATTTCGCTTTCTGCTCCATTCTTAAAGCGTTCAAATACGCTGCGGGGGTCTTCCGGGGTGCTTTTCAGGGCATCAAATATGCGGTCCCGCATTTCCACGGCTGCCTGAAAGGCGGCTTCTTCGCTGCCATACTGGCGGTCTGAAAAGTATTTAGTGAACTGGTTCCACTTGCGGCAGATGCTGAGACGCCATCCTTGAAAGGAGGTTGTTTCGTATGTATATCGGGTAATGTTACGTTGGGTCATATTGTAGTTGCCGGGTTGAGTACCGGTTGCGCCTATACTGCCACATCTTGATAAAGCAGACAATCTAATTTGCTAAATGTTCGGGGTAATTCATAAACTAATGTAAAAAAAAGGAGCTGCCAACCGGCAGCTCCTTGAAAATTAATTTGTTATCGTGTATCAGCAGCAGGGCTGAGCAAGAATCTTGCGCAGACGGGCGAAGCGGGGCAGGGATTCTGCGGTCTTCATGCCGGTAGCACCCTGGATGAGGGGCAGGGCATAGTCCACAAATGCCATCTCCACGTTGTTGCCGGCGGCGTTGATCCATTCGCGGGGAACCTTGCGCTCGAAGTTAGCTACGCTGGCCAGGGGCAGGAGCTTCATCTCGCACTTGTAGTTGCCTTCTTCATCGGTGGTGCGCTCGAAAGCGGGCATCTTGTCGGTGTCACCAGCCACAGCGGCTTCCACAGCGGTCTTGCCGGCAAGGTAAGCCTCGTGAGCATCGGTAGCGGAGCCCAGGTGGGTGGCGCAGCGCTGCAGCAGGGAGGGCTCGATGGCACGTACCTTGGCGCTGGTCACACGAGCACGCACGATTTCAGCCAGCTTGTTGGCGAGGCCGCCGAGCTGAGCGTGGCCGAAGCCGTCGTTGCTGTTGGTCTTGGCTTCGGAAATGAAGTTGCCGTCCTTGTCGTGGATACCCTCGGAAACAACCACGAGGCACTTGCCGGTGGCGTTGTAAATCTTCTCAACATCGTTAAGGAAGCTGTCCATGTCGAAGTCAACCTCGGGAAGGTAGATGAGGTCGGGACCGGCACCGGCGTAAGTAGCCAGAGCAGCAGCGGCGGTCAGCCAGCCGGCGTGACGTCCCATCACCTCGATGATGGTTACCATGCCGGTGTCATAGCAGCAGGCATCGTGCTTCACTTCCATCACGGAAGTGGCGATGTACTTGGCGGCAGAAGCATAACCGGGGCAGTGGTCGGTACCGAAAAGGTCATTGTCGATGGTCTTGGGGATACCCATCACGCGGCACTCCCAGCCACTCTTCTCCATGAACTTGGAAATCTTGTTGCAGGTATCCATGGAGTCGTTGCCACCGTTGTAGAAGAAGTAGCGCACGTCGAACTTCTTGAAGGTTTCCAGAAGCTTCTCGTAGTCGGTCGGATCCACATCCGGGTTCTTCATCTTGTAGCGGCAGGTGCCCAGAGCAGAGGAGGGGGTGAACTTCAGCAGCTCAAGCTCCACGGGATCTTCCATACCCATGTCGTAAAGCTTACCTTCCAGCACGCCTTTGATACCGTTGGCGGCACCCAGTACGCGGGTAATCTGGGGAGCGTTGAGAGCGGTCTGGATAGCGCCCAGAACGCTGGCGTTAATCACAGCGGTAGGACCGCCGGACTGACCGATGATGCATGCACCTTTGAGTTCGTTCATAATATGAAGAATGAGATGTATAGTGTTTGTTTTGTTCCCTCCGCGATTTTGTCGGGCCGAGGGAACGGCCGCCAACGGCGGGCGCGTTATTCTACCTGCTTTCACAGATTTTTGCAAGTAAAATAACCAAGTGCAAGGATGAAATCATGCGCCCCGGATGTGAAATATGTATTTCTGGCTGAATGCAAACCATGCCGGAGGCCGAAACCGGTTCTTTCATGATTTGTCCGGGATGACCCAGAACATGTGGGCATCCAGCGCATCGAAACACCATGGGCTTTGCGGGACCGCCAGCCGGTGGTGATGGGCCAGATAAACCCGGTTTTCTTTCCATCCGGGTAACCAGATGGCGAGTTCGTATACCAGCTTATCGATGCGAGCCAGATTGCCGCTTCTGAGTGCGGCGTCCATTTCCTGAGATTGCAGGGCAAATGGGGAGTATTCCGGTGCGGCATCTGCCGCAAAGAAAAGAGCCGGTGCCGGTAGAGATGGTGCAGGAACAGCCCAGAATACTAACTGGTGAGTGCGCTCCTGCAGTTGGCGCTGGCATGTCTGCCAGGGAACTGGTTCGGGAACTATTTCGGCGCCGCAGCTTTTTGCCGTGTTTATGAGCGTGGCCAGCATGGCGCTTATTTTTTCGTGTGGAGAGTACAGCAGCCGCACGCTTAGTCTGGTGCCATCAGGACGTTGCAGAATGCCATCAGCACCCGGAATGGTGTAGCCGGCTTTTGCAAAGCAGCTTCGCGCGGCTATCGGGTTATAGTCGTATTGCGGGGTGGTCTCCGGGCTCAGTTTTCCATAGCCAGAGTGAAAGGTGGTGAGACGCTGTCCTTCTCCTCGTGTCATTTGTGCCACAGCGGTATCCATATCCATGGAATGCAATAAGCCGCGGCGCAGCTCTGCATCGGGCACGGTGCGGGTGTTGATGGCTATGCCGTATGGCGGTAGTGGGTATTCAGCATCGTACACCAGTGTGGGCAGCTCGGGATGGCTGGCCAGTCTTTCCTGCCAGGCGGCAATGTTGCGGGTTTGCAGCGCATCCAGTTTGCCCTGGAGAAAAAACTCCCACACCTGGGCTTCGGCGGTCAGGAAATGGTGTTCAATAATATCTGCGTTGAATCTGTGGCGGCAGAGCGGGAGCTGTTCACCCCACCAGTCTTGCACTCTCTGCAATGTTATTTTTCGCCCGCGCTGCACATGACCGACGCGGTAAGGGCCGGTGCCCGGCGGAATCTTCTGTGCGTATTCTTCCCGGAAGCGTGAGTTGAAATCTGCGTAGAATGCAGGCTCTGCCGGTGCGAGCAGAGTCAGGGTTTCTATCATGTCTGCCGATTTGTGCAGCGTGAGGGAAAGGGTGTAATCGCCATGAGCCCGCATGGTTTGAACCGCTGCGGCCAGCGTTTCGTATTCCGGGCAGCGTTGTTCTGCTTGAAGCAGGACGGCTAGCAGGAAATCGCCGGCTCGTACAGGCCGGCCGTTGTTGTACCGGGCTCCCGGGTTCAGGCGGAGAAAGATAGTGTTGCCTCTCACCGCCCATGCTTCGGCGATTCCGGCTGTTATTTCCCTGGTAACCGGGTGCTTTGCCAGCAGCGGTATTTCCGTGGCGGCATACAGGTTCTGGTGAAAAAACTGCACTGAACCGCCGAATCTCAGAAAATGAGCAGGAAATGGCCCTGCATTGCTCAGGTTCACTCGCCCGCCTTTAGAGGAGGCTGGATTGCCCACCGGCGGCTGGTTCCCGGCTGTCTGCCATATTAAGTCACCGGGAATATCCGCATGGCGTTCCAATTTGATGAGCGAGCCCCTGCGGAGCCTTTCGTCGAAATCGGCCGGATAGGCACCGGAATCAGCTGACCGGACTGCTGTTTCAGGAGGAGGCGTATGCTGCCGGGTAGCCCACCAGGCTATGACCACTACCAGTACCAGCAGAGAAATGAGGGTCCGTTTCATTTCAACATGATGTGGTCGTGTGGATTTCTGATTCCTCAGGCCGGGAGCAGTCGCACGACCCTGTCTGCGCGGGGCAGGGTCAGGGTTACGGTGGTTCCTGTTCCTTCTTTTGATGCAAAAGCCAGCGTTCCGCCGTGGTCTTTGATGATGCGGCGGACGATGAGAAGACCGAGGCCGTTACCTTTGCGTTTGGTGGTGCGGAATGGTTCGTACATGCTGCCCATGACTTCGTGGGAAATGCCGGTGCCGGTATCGGAAATGACGATACGGAGGTCGTTATCGTTGTAGGCGGTCTGGATGTAGATGCCGCCCTGGTCTCCTGGTATGGATTGGTAGGCGTTGCGGATGAGATTGTAGAGAGCCTGGAAAAGCTGGGCCCTGTCTGCTGAGAGTTCCGGGAGTGATTCGCTGAGCTCCAGGTGGACACAGATGCCGCGCGGGGCGATTTCCGGGTCTAGTGTTTCCAGAACCCGCTCGATGAGAGAATTGAGGTTGAGGGGTTCCCGCTGCAGGCGCGCGGGGCGCATGCTGTGCAGGAACTGGTGAAGCAGCGTGTCGAGCCGCTGGGTTTCCTGCAGGGCCGTTTCGAGCAGCGGGGTGAGTTTCCCGCTCTCGTTTTCTGGTAGTTTAGCGAGCTTGCGCTGCAGAAGCTGCAGATTGAGCCCGAGAGAGTTGAGGGGATTCCCGATTTCGTGTGCCACAGCGCTGGCCATGAAGCTCAGCAGGTTCATCTGCTCTGCTTCGGCATTTTCCTGACCGCGGGTGTGTTGTTCGGTGTCATCGCGGACCAGGAGGAGATATTCGCTCCCGCCGGCGATGGGGCTCATGTGGAAATGGTAATGGCGTGGCTCCGGGTAGTTGACCTGCAGGTCGCGTGTGATGGCAATTCCGCTGTCCCGGAGATCTTCCCAGCTGCAGGTGCCTCCGGTGAGGGTTTCGAAGGGAGTGCGCAGCAGTTCGCGCAGTGGTTGGGCATAGATGGCGGCCGCTGCGCGGTTTGCAAAGCGGGCGCTGCCATCGGAATCGAAAAGAATGATACCATCTCGCAGAGCATCAAATACATCCTGGAGCAGACCTTTCTCGCTCACTAGACGCATGAAGACGCTGCGGAGCTCCTCCGGATCCAGGTGGTCGAGTCGGGTGATGAGTTTGTCGAGAGTATCCTGTTTCATAGCTCAATCTGCACGCGGTTGGCGTAGATGGGGATTTCGGCCCGGTAGATGTGGTGGTCATCAAAGCTGCCGGGGCAGGGCGCTCCATCTGCCTGTACCATGGGCTGTGCGCCGACAGGCAGCGCATGAAGCGCGAGAGTGGCGGTTTCTTCGCTCGGGTCAATATTCCCCGTGCCTTCGCGCACAATGGTGATGCTGCGGCGCGTGGCCGTGTAGTGGAAACGGTGCAGACGGTACATGCCGATGCGGTGCGCATGCCCATCGCCGGCATCTTCGTAGTGGTATGAGGTGGCAGTGGTTTCCGGCGCCCACCACAGGTCGTACGTGACATGAGGCGCGGCGAGCTGCCCCACATACTGCTGTACCGGCCACCGGGGTATGAGGTGGCCACCGCGCACAAAGACGGGGATGTGGCTCATGGTGGTGGAGACCCACACTTCTTCATCTGAGGATGGAGCAGGGGTATCAGTCCACAGGGAGTACCAGGTGCCGGGTGGCATGTAGAGGAAGCGGCCGTTTTCGCCAGGGTGGTGCACAGGCACGATATAGAGTGAGTCTCCCAGGAAAAACTCGCTGCTGCGCCAGTACATATCCGGGTTTTCGGGGTACATGAGGGCCAGGCTGCGGATGATGGGGAGCCCCTGCGCGTGGTAACGGTGAAACTGGGTGTATATGTAAGGCAGCAGACGGTAGCGTTCCATGATGGCAAGACGCACATACTGCTCCACCTTGGGCCCGAAGCACCAGGGTTCCTGGCCGCCGTATTCGCCGTTGGAGTGGTTGCGGAAGAAGGTGTGGAACGCTGCCATCTGCATCCAGCGGCAGAAAAGTTCGGGAGTGGGGTGGCCCAGGAATCCGCCAGTATCAGCCCCGCAGAAAGAAATGCCACTGGTGGAGAGTCGCTGCACCATGAGGTTGGCCATTTTCAGGTTTTCCCAGTCAGAGTTGTTGTCTCCGGTCCAGGTTGCAGCGTAGCGTTGTAAGCCGGAAAAACCTGCGCGGGAAAGCACAAAGGGGCGGCGTTGAGGGGCATGGGTGAGCATCCCCTTGTGCGTGGCGCGTGCCATGCACTGGCCGTATACATTGTGCGCCTTGAGGTGGGAGCAGGAGTAGCCGTCAAAGGCGTGGCGCGTGTCATCCGGGAAGGTGCGATCCGGAAAGATGGCGGGCTCGTTCATGTCTACCCACATGCCGCGAACTCCTATTCCGGCAATCTGATTCTTCAGCAGGCCGGCCCACCAGTTCCGTGTGTCGGGTGAGGTGAAATCCGGGAATGTGCAGGTGCCGGGCCACACATCGCCCTCCAGCAGGGCTCCGTCATGCCGGCGGCAGAATACATTTCTCTCGAATCCACTGCGCCATACGTAGTTGTCCGGGTTGATCTTGATACCGGGATCGGCTATGGTGACTACCTTGAAGCCGTCTTCGCCCAGTTTCCGGACCATGCCTGCCGGGTCGGGAAAGTGTTCTTTGCTCCAGGTGAGGGACTGGTAGTCTTCCATGTGGTGGATGTCCAGGTGAATGGCATCGCAGGGAATCTTGCGCTTGCGCATCTGGTGAGCCAGGCTCATGACGGCGCTTTCGGGGTAGTAGCTCCACTTGCTCTGGTGATAGCCCAGTGCCCAGAGCGGGGGCATGGGCGGCAGACCGGTGAGCCGGGTGTAGGTGGCCACTGTGTCCAGCGCCTCTGCCCCGGCAATGAAATAGTAATCCATGTGCCCTCCATCTGCACCGAAGAGGATGCGGTCTGCTCGTTCGCGCCCGAAATCGAAATACGAGCGCATGGTGTTATCAAAGTAGATGCCGTATTGTGTGCCCTGGTTCAGGCAGAGAAAAAACGGAATGCTTTTGTAGAGGGGGTCGCTTTCCGGTGTGAATTTGTAGTGGTCGGCACCCCACATATCCAGTCGGCGCCCGCGCAGATTCAGCGCGCAGGGTTTATCTCCCAGACCAAAGAAGTGTGCTTTTTCCGGCATGTGTTTGAGCACCCACACCAGGTCGTCGCCGGTGCGTTCGGAGCGGCGGTGGCCCATGCCCTCGGCATCGGCGCAGAGCAGGCGGCCGCTTTCTCGCTGGTAGAATTCCAGCCCGCCATCAATCTTACGAATCCGGACCTCCAGGCTTGGGGTAAGTACAGCCAGATAGCCGGGCGTGTCTTCTTCTTCCAGCTCCGGCGGTGTGGGTTTGTACTCCGCTGCTATTCCGTAGCTGGGTATGTTTTCAAAAACAGCCTGAGTCACATAGCGGCAGCGAACCACTCCCGGTTCCAGAAAACTGAGTCGGAGCCGGGTGCTGGGCAGTTCGATTTCCAGGGTGTGGGGGGATACCCATTCGAAGCTGCGCACACTTGTGTTGAGTGCTGCGGGCATGAGCCGCCTGAGAGATAGAAACGGGGAGATGTTTCAGCCTAACCGGGAGGCCACTGCAGTGAGCGCCCGCCGATGATGTGGATATGAAGATGCGGTACGGTCTGCCCGCCATCTGCTCCGGTGTTGAGCACTGTGCGGAATCCGCCCTCTGCCAGGCCTTCGGCTCGGGCGATATCGCCCACTTTCAGCATGAGGTGTGCCAGGAGTGCGGCGTCCTCGGCGGTGGCATCGGCTATGCTGGGAATTGGCTTTCGCGGTATGAGAAGCACGTGCACCGGTGCTGCCGGTGCTATGTCCCGGAAAGCCACGCAGAGCTCATCCTCATAGATGATAGAGGCAGGGATTTCCTTATCCGCGATTTTCTGAAAAAGTGTTTTTTCCATGTAGGGCTATTAATACCATAACCATGTGTGGGAAGCAAGGAAAAGTGAAGAGAGCTGGGCTGAGTAAACGCTTTTTCTTGATAAATGGCTCCGTTGTGATAGAATGCCAGCATGGGTACTCTCCGGAAGCTTGCGGTGGAATCGCTCACTCATCTTATCGAGAGTGGGCAGCAGCGCGTAGCTGTAGATGATGATGCCCGCGGCATATTGCGCCAGTGGATGCTGAACGCCCGTCATGAGCGAACCCCGGTTCCTCCGCCGACCCTTGATTCTGCGGCGCAAGAAATGAGTGTGGAGGAAAAGCTGGAATATCTGCAGCAGAGAGCGGCAGATTGGAAACCGGCACTGCGGCTGGGGACCCTGCGCGAAACCATGGTGTTTGCTGTGGGTAATCCGCGAGCCCGGCTTATGCTGGTGGGTGAAGCGCCTGGTTATGAGGAGGAGCGGCAGCGCGAGCCTTTTGTAGGGCCAGCAGGGCAGCTCCTTACCCGTATTCTGGCTGCCATGGATTTGCGGCGTCAGGATGTTTACATTTCCAATGTATGTAAGTTCCGCCCATCCATGGGGCAGAACCAGGGAACAGCCAATCGGCCGCCATCGCCCGATGAATTAGCTGCATGCAGACCGCTTATCATGGCTGAAATCCGAGCGGTGCGGCCTGCCTGTATCGTGTGCCTGGGCGGCAGCTCTGCCAAGGGGCTTCTGGGGGTGGCTCAGGGGGTGAATGCTTTGCGAGGCCAGTGGCTGGAGTGCCAGGGGATTCCGGTGCGCGTTACTTATCACCCGAGTTTTCTGCTGCGAAATGAGTCCCTGGCAACCCGGCGTGCACTGTGGGAGGATATGCTGGCTGTGATGAATCGTCTGGGAATGCCGGTTAGTGAAAAACAGAAAGGTTATTTTCTCTGATGCGCTTTCTCGCTACAGTGTGTGCTCTGCTGCTGCTCAACAGCTGTCATCATATTTACCAGCTGCGTAAAGCTGCGGTAAAGGGAGACCCTGAAGCTCAGTATGAGTACGGCCGGCGACTGCTCACCGGGCAGAAGGGTGCTGTGCAGTCCTCCCGACTGGCTTTCAAGTGGTTTGCGAGAGCTGCGGAAAAACGCCAGCCGCGCGCCATGGCGGCAATGGGACTGTGTTATGAGCGCGGCCTTGGGGTGCCCCGTTCGTTATCCAAGGCGCGTTTGTGGTATGCCGCTGCTGTGGATGAGGGGAATGACGATGCATGCCAGACTCTTGTGCTCATGGAGGCGCGGTCGGGAAATCTGCGCGGGGCTCTTCACTGGCTGGAGCGCATGGCCGACGATGACTCCGTGCCGGCACAGCTGATACTGGCTCATATGCACTTGAATGGAACTGCCAAAAATGCCAGTGCAGCCGAAGGAATCCGGTATTTGCGCTATGCTGCCATGCAGGGGAATGCCGAGGCCTGTCTGATGCTCAGCACATGCTATGCAACCGGCAAAGGTGTGCCTAAAAATGATGAGCTGATGATGGGGTGGCTCGTGAATGCTGCTGAGGCCGGTAATGAAACTGCAGCGAATCTGCTGCGGCAGGCCGAGGCGAAGAAAAAATAGGTATCAGTCTCCGGGATTGCGTTTATTTCTTGTTGCAATTTTGCAGTAATTTGTTACAATGCCCGCACAAAGTATATGGCCATCCGTTCAAAGTCTGTAATCAAAGTGCGTACCCGAGCTTCCCGTGGGGAGCATGACGGTGTTCTGTTTTACATATTGCCGCCCTTGCTGCTTGGTGCCGTTTTTGCGTTCTGTTCTATGGCCAGCAGTAGTAATGATGATGGTGGCGATGAGGCTTTGCCTGCAGCCGAGGCTTCTGCAGAGGAATGACAATTTTAACTGAACTGATTGATATGAACGAAGGTACTCCTATCACCATGACCGGGCAGGGACTCAATGTGCCCGATTTTCCCATCATTCCCCACATTGTAGGCGATGGCTCCGGCCCTGATATCTGGCGCGCAGCCAGGCGTGTGATTGATGCTGCGGTAAAAGCGGCCTATGGTGAGAAACGCGCCTTGGTGTGGCAGGAGGTGCTGGCTGGTCAGAAGGCGTTTGATACTGTGGGCTCCTGGCTCCCGAATGAGACCATGGAGGCTTTCCGCACTCTGCTGGTTGGTATCAAAGGTCCGCTCACTACGCCGGTAGGGAAAGGAATCCGCTCGTTGAATGTGGCCCTTCGCCAGGGCCTTGACCTGTATTGCTGCGTACGCCCGGTGCGTTATTTCAAGGGAATCGAAACCCCGGTGAAGGCTCCGGAAAAGGTGGATATGGTGATTTTCCGTGAAAATACCGAAGATATCTACGCCGGCATAGAGTTTGAAAGTGGTTCTGCAGAGGCTGCGCGTTTCTTTGACTGGCTTTCTGCTGAGTTCCCCCAGCGTGCTAACAAGGTGCGCTTCCCCCAGACGTCCGGATTTGGTATCAAACCGGTATCGAAGGAAGGGACCGAGCGCCTGGTCCGCTCTGCTATTCAGTATGCCATTGAGACTAATCGCCCGTATGTGACCCTGGTGCACAAGGGCAACATCATGAAGTTTACCGAAGGCGGATTCCGCGATTGGGGGTACGAGCTTGCCCGCCGTGAGTTCGGTGCCGAGCTTATCGGTGATGGCCCCTGGTGCAGACTGCCCAACGGTATCATTATCAAGGATTGTATCTGCGATGCCTTCCTGCAGGAAATTCTGATTCATCCGCAGGAGCACTCCGTGGTGGCGACTCTGAATCTGAATGGCGACTATTGCTCCGATGCGCTGGCTGCCCAGGTGGGTGGAATTGGTATTGCGCCCGGTGCCAATATCAATTACCGCACGGGTCATGCCGTGTTTGAGGCTACGCACGGCACCGCGCCCAAACTGGCCGGCCTGGATAAGGTGAATCCCTGTTCGTTCCTGCTTTCTGCGGAGATGATGCTGCGCTACATGGGGTGGACTGAAGCGGCAGACCTCATAGTAACTGCTATTGAGGGTGCCATAGCAGATAAGAAAGTGACGGCTGACCTGGCCGAAATGATTCCCGGCAGCACCGCCGTGAGCACCACTGCCTTTGGTGACGCGCTGCTGGCTCATATCAAGTAATATGCCGGATCCTGCATTCGTCCACGCTGCGTTCTCGTCCATAGCCGAGCGCTACGTGACCGCTAATCATGTGTTGTCCATGGGCACGGATATCATGTGGCGTGCTCGCGTGGTGCAGATGGTGGCGGAGTGGAAGCCCCGGAATCTGCTGGATATTGCCACTGGTACCGGCGATTTGGCGCTGGCTATCAGGAAGGCTCTGCCGGAAATTGATATTCTGGGTACGGATTTCTGCCGCCCGATGCTGGATGTAGCCGTACGGCGGGGACTGGACAAGGTGCTGGAGGCCGATGCGATGAATCTGCCCCTGGCGGACGCTTCATTTGATGCTGCAACGGTGGCCTTCGGGCTCCGGAATATGGCCGATTATGAGAAAGCCTTGCGGGAGTTCCGTCGGGTGCTGCGCCCGGGCGGTCATCTGCTGGTGCTGGATTTCAGTATGCCGGAAAATATTCTGGCGGCACCGTATCGCTTGTATCTTCACCAGGTGCTCCCGCGTGTTGCCGGGTGGCTTACCGGTAATAGCGGTGCCTACGATTATCTTGGCGAGAGTATAGAGGCTTTTCCGCGCGGAACTGCATTCTGCGAACTGATGCACCAGGCTGGCTTCAAAGACGCTGTGTGCCACCCCCTCAGTATGGGAATCGCCTCTATTTATACGGCTGAGGTATGATGGCTGGTTCCCTTGCTTTGCCGAGTCGGGAGTCTGATTAAAAAAAATGGCACCTGACAAATTTTCATATCGACAAAAGCAGAACAAAAAGGTACGATATACCCAGCGCCGGAACAGGCGTGTGTAGTTTTCTATAAATCATTTACAGAGAAAAGAATATGTTTAAGTATCCTCAGAAGTCCAATGGCGCACCCTCTCCTGCATCTCCCTTTGCTGAGAATGATGTGCCCGATGAGTGGGCTGCACCTGCGGCTCAGCCTGCTGGCGGTGCAACGGCAGATGCCGGTTATTTTGGGGCAGAAGAGACTGCCTCTTCCGCATTTGACATGGGGGTCGCCGCCTCTATGGCTCCGACCTCTACTCGTAATGTGCTGAATTACGACGTTTCCGTGGTGGGTACACTGCGTTTTACGGATGACCTGCTGGTCGATGGTTCAGTAGAGGGTGAGATTACATCCGATGGTGTGCTGACAGTAGGCGCTAACGCCAGCATTCAGGCCGGCGATAAGAATAAGGTTGCAGTTCGTACGCAGAGCGCAATCATTCATGGCAAGGTTGTGGGTGACGTTGTGGTGACGGACCGTGTGGTGCTGGCTGCTACGGCAGAATTGGTGGGAGATGTGACCGCCGCAAAGATTTCCATCGAGGAAGGTGCTGTGTTTGTCGGCCTGTGCCGCGTGGGCAATCCCGCTGTGGTTCCTGCTACGGCAGCCCCGGCTTCCAGGAAGTCTGCGGCCGCAGCGCCCAAGAATTCCGATGCTAACCTGCTTGGTTAAGCATTCAAAGTTTCCGAAATATGCCGGAGTTCAGAACAGAACCATTGATAGTTCCGACTGTTTCCGGCTTGTTGCCCGCAGGTGAGCGCGAACGCCGAATCGCGCTCACCTCGTTTCATGCCGGGGAGGAGCGCGCGCAGGTTCCTATGCGCGATGTTGTATGCTATGAATGCGGCGAGGCTTGTCGGGTTCCTTCTGCGGCTCTTTCTGCTAATTGCATTCATTGCCACGCGCATCTCAATATGTCAGATGTGGTGGTTCGCCCCGGCTCTCGCCGCTTGACCGTGCGTACGCTGGGGAATGTGCATGTGCCAGCCGGTACGGTCCTCTCAAATTTATCAGTCGTGTGCCATAATATGGAGGTGGAGGGGCGCGTGTCTGGTTCGTTTCGTTGCACTGGCACGCTGAGTATCAATGCTTCCATGAAGGTAGATGGCCCAATCAGTGCCGGGCGTCTCGTTGTGGATAAGGGGGCCGAGCTGGAGCTGGAGGTCGGAGCTGTGGCGGAGAGTGTGGATTTGTTTGGCCGCCTGAAAGGACGCCTGCAGTGTAAGGGCGGGTTGCATATCTACCGCAGCGGTTCATATGAAGGCGTGTGCAAGGCTGCAGATGTGGTTGTGGACCCCGGGGGACAGTATGATAACCAGAGCCGCTTCTGATGGGTTGATATGGATATCCGCATAACAGGTGCCAGCCAGAACACCCTGCGGCATATCAGCCTGACTTTGCCGTCAGGGAAGCTTATTGCGCTCATGGGACCAAGTGGCTCTGGTAAGAGCACTCTGGCATACGATACGCTTTTTGCAGAGTCCCGCCGGCGGTTTCTGGATTGCCTTTCTGCGGGAGCCCGCCGTCTGCTGGCTCGCCCGGAGAAACCGCAGGTGGAAAATATAGATGGATTGCCCCCGGCTTTGTGTCTGGAGCAGCACCTGCCGGGGGGGCAGTCTCGCACGCTGCTCGGCTCGCTCACCGAAACGCTCGATTATCTGCGTATTCTATATGCGGCTGCTGGTGTGCCGCATGACCCGGTTACGGGGGAGCGGCTGACCCGGTTGAGCCCGGAAGAGATTACCGGCAGCTTATGCGCATTGCCGGAGAATACTCGATTGACGCTGCTGGCTCCACTTTCTCCAGCTTTCGGGCAGAATCCGGAGAGTGATATTCTGATGTTGCGTAAGCAGGGCTACCTGCGTGTGCGGGTTGCGGGTGAAATCTGTGAACTGGATGAACTGGAGCAGTCTCCCCCCCCGGCCGGACTTGTCTGCGAATTGGTTGTAGACCGCATTGTGATTCGGGAGGGCGTGGAATCTCGCGTGGCAGATTCGGTGCAGGCTGCGCTGCGGCTCTGGCCGGATGAACTGAGAGCCCTGGTGCAGCCTCGCGGGGCAGCTCCGGAACTCCAGTGCTTTCACACCCGCTATCGCAACGCCGAGACCGGATATACTTTGCCTGACCTTACGCCGGGGCTTTTTTCTCATTTCTCACCCCACGGAGCCTGCCCCGAATGCAATGGTCTGGGGACTCTGGAGTCGGACAAAGGCGAATTGCGGCTCTGCCCGGCGTGTGGCGGTATGCGCCTGAATCCCACGGCACTGGCGGTAACTCTGGATTTTGATGGATTGGAGCTGAGCCTGGGTAAGTTCTGCGAGTTGTCGGTCGAGGAGAACCGGCGCATGCTTGATTGCCTGGTGCTACCCTCTGCTTATCGCGCAGCCTTGCAGCCTGCGCTGGGCAGCTTGAAGCAGAGACTGGATTGCCTGCTGGAACTGGGGCTCGGGTATCTGAACCTTTCGCGCGCTGCCAATACCCTGTCCGGCGGTGAATTACAGCGCGCTCGACTGGCGGCTCAAATCGGTGGTGGGCTTTCCGGAGTGCTGTATATTCTGGATGAACCCACCATAGGGCTTCATCCGAAGGAAACGGAGCGGCTCATAGCAGCCTTACAGCGTTTGCGCGACAAGGGAAACACAATTCTGGTCGTGGAGCATGACCCGCAGCTGCTGCAGGCATGTGACTGGTTAGTCGAAATGGGCCCGGGCAGCGGACCTGCCGGGGGTAGGATTCTGGCGGAGGGAACGTACGATGATTTCCTGAAGAATGCAGACTCTCCTACAGGCGCCTGGCTGAGCGGGCGGCGTGTGCTGCCGGCGGTGGAGCCTCGGGCTCTGCCTTCCTGTAAATGGCTTGTCCTTTCCGATGCTGCGGCCCGGAATCTGCAGAATGTCGAGCTTCGCATTCCTTTGGGCGCTTTCACCTGCCTGTCTGGCCCCGGCGGCTCAGGAAAAAGCACGCTGGTGCATGAGTGCCTTCTGCCGGCAATGAAAGAAGGCAGGGTACGGGGAGCCGAGCTCATTACCCGTGCCGTGCTGGTGGACCAGAGCCCGCTGGGGAGCTCGCCGCGTTCCACGCCGGCAACGGCTACCGGCCTGCTCGATGTGCTGAGGCCTCTTTATGCTGCGCTCCCGCTTTCCCGGCAGCGCGGGTATACAGCGGCTCGTTTCTCGCTCAATACCCGCGGGGGCCGTTGCGAACGCTGCGGTGGCACTGGCCGACTGCAGGTGGATATGAATTTCCTGGCGGATTTGTATACTGAGTGTGATGCCTGCCACGGCGCCCGCTATAATCGCGAAACTCTGGAGGTGACCTGGCGTGGCAAGTCCATGGCTCAGGCTCTGGCTCAGACGGTGGATGAAGCCGTGGATTTTTTTGCCGCAGTGCCCCAGGCTGCCGCCATATTGAAAGCTCTGCAGGAGCTCGGGCTGGGCTATCTGCCGCTGGATAGGCCTGTATCCACGCTTTCCGGTGGTGAATCTCAGCGTGTGAAACTGGCCACTTACTTATCCAAGGCGGCGCCGAAGCGTGGAAGCCGCCCCGGCGAACACCTGCTGCTGGTGCTGGATGAACCCAGCACAGGCCTGCATTTTGCTGAGCTCGAAATGCTTCTGAGAGCTATTTTCCGTCTCCGCGCTGCTGGTCATACCATTCTTTGCATTGAGCATAACCAGGGTATCCTTTCCCGGGCTGATTATCTGGTGGAACTGGGGCCGGGCGCAGGTGCAGACGGAGGGCGCATTGTTTACGCCGGCGAGCCGGTGTAATATGCTCCTGTCTTGAATATGCGCGCACCGTGCCTTGTGAAACCAGCGGTGCTTGGCGGGCTCATCGGGCATCGGGAGCGGTTGCGGGCCAATCGTGGCGGGGATAGCGGCCGGCCAGCTCTTTTTTCATCTGGGGGTAGCCGTTGCGCCAGAATGACGCTAAATCGCTCGTAATCTGGTAGGGTCGCTGGTTGGGCGCCAGTATTTCCACCAGGCATTTTACCCGGCCGTCTGCAATGGTAGGAGTCTGTGCTATTCCGAAGAGTAACTGGCATTTGAGCCCGAAGGTCGGGGTGCCATCTGCCCGGTAGAGCAGTTTTACTTCTCTTCCGTTGCTGAGCTTGAGTGTTTTTGGAGCGTATTTGTTCAGACACTCTTTTTGCCACGGGGAGAGCCATTCGCCCAGTATGGGAAGAACCGGGCGCTGTTGAATTTCCTTGAAACTTACGGCGCCTTCGCAGAGCATGGTGATGGCCACGAGCTTGTCTTCCTCGCCAAAATCGGGAAGCTCCAGCTCGGGCATAGCTGCGCGCAGGCAGGTCAGCCGGTTAATCCACTGCAGCACGTGACCATCCCATCCATCCAGCCGCAGGTTGCCGCGCACTACCTGGTCTGCCAGTATGGGCGCTGCGGCATCGGGCGGGGCATCTCCTGTTTCTTTTTCACTCAGTACCAGGTCCCGGTACAGGAAACGGTGATAATTGAGCACGCGTTTCCGGCTGGAATCGTAGATGGCGATATCATCTTCCTGGGGCGTGAGATGTTCCTGCTTGAGAAGGGTGCAGCGGCTTAAGCGGGTTTCCACATTTTTACCCCCGATTTCGGCTATGTCGGCAGCCAGAAAAATATCGGCCTTAAGGGCCACGGAATCGGGGGTGATGGTGCCGCTCCGGTGGTTGCAAAGCCGGGCTGTGGTGGTGGCGGTGTTATTGCGTGCGGCCACCTGAGTGGGAAAACAGCCCAGTAAGCCGGCGATGATGCCATCCTGGTGAGCTGCGAAGTCCGGTTCTGTTTCCGGTGTTTTCATCATTTGCCGGAAAACCTGCATGACCTCTTTTGCGGCTCTTGCCATGATACCCGATTTGCTGCATTCCTGTGGCTGGTAATGAAGGGCTTCTGCTAACCGGACTGCTCGCCATTCGGCTTGGAAATCGGTGAAATCATCGTCATGGCGTAAAGTGGGATTTAACCCGGAGCCAAGAGCTACATTCTCACTCTGCATGAGTGCGGCTATAGCGGTCAGCTCAGCCCGGCAACCGGATTCATCACCTGCTACCAGAAGCCTTGCCAGTACCGGGGGCAGGGGATATTGCAGCATTTTTCGCCCGGTGTGGGTGAGCCCGTGCTCATCGGCTGCACCCAGATTTTTCAGCAGTTGCCAGGCGCGGGTGGTTTCCGCTTCTGTCGGTGCATCTGGCCAGGAAAATCTCCGGATGTCTGCCAGACTGGTGCATCCCCATGCCAGCAGATTCAGGAAGGCTTGTGAAATGTCTGCCCGGTGTACTTCAGGTGCAGGGTAGAGTGCTCGCCGCCGGTGTTCGGCCTCGCTCCAGAGGCGGATGCAGCGCCCGGGCCCGAGTCGGCCTGCACGCCCGGCTCGTTGTTCTGCCTGGGCTTGTGAAATGGGAACGATATGCAGGGTGGATATCCCGCGCTGGGCATCCCACCGTGACTCTCTGGCAGTGCCGCTGTCTACCACTGCCCGTACTCCTTCGATGGTGAGTGAGGTTTCTGCTATATTGGTGGATACGATAACGCGTGGCCTGCTTCCTGCTTCAACCGCGCGGGCCTGGGCTTCGGGGGATAATTGTCCGTGCAGTGCATAGACATCGCGCCCGCTCATCCATCCCACATTTTCCAGTATTTCTACAGTGCGGCGTATTTCATATGCCCCAGGAAGGAAGACCAGCACATCACCGCAGTCTGCTTGAGCAACCAGTTGCTTTACGGCGGTGGCGCATTGCTCCCATACAGGTGGGAGCTGGACATAGCCATATTTATTGCGGACCGGTACCGGCGGTAAATAATGCGTTTCGACCGGAAAGAGCCGCCCTTCTGCCCGCAGGACCGTGGCCTGTGGCAGGTATTTCTGCAGCTTATCCAGCTCCAGTGTGGCAGACATGACGAAAATGCCTATTTCCGGGCGCGCGCTGCGTTGCAGTTCCAGCACGCGCGCCAGGCACAAATCGCCACTGAGGCGGCGTTCATGTACTTCATCGAAGATGACGGCAGATACCCCCTGGAGTTCCGGGTCTTCTGTCAATCTGCGTTCCAGTATGCCATCTGTCACAAAAAGAATACGCGTGGCAGCACTGCGCCGGGAATCAAATCTCACGGTGTACCCCACGTCCTGACCCAGCCGACAGGGAAATTGCCTCGCCACATAATCGGCCAGCAATCGTGCAGCCAGGCGCCGGGGCTGAACCACGATGATAGTGCCCTGTTCACCCCAGCCTGCTTCCAGCAGCATACCAGGCACGCGAGTCGATTTGCCGCTGCCGGTCGGCGCGCTCAGCAATACACAGAACCCCGGCTGCTGCACAGCGGCCAGAATCTCGGTGCGAATCTGCTCAATTGGTAACACGGCGTGCTGATTTTACAATATGCCATGCACCGGCGTCAAGATTTTGAATTCTTGTTGAAAGCGGCGCGTGCGGCCTGCGTTCCATTGCGATATAAAAATAAAAGCTGTGCAATGATGCGCTTCTATGGTATGATGAACTTCATGAAGATGTGGAAGAGTTTCGTATTATCCCTGATGTTGATTCCCGCCTGGGCGCAGGAAGTGGAGATTACCCCCACGGCCGATGAGCTGCTGGCCGGTATGCGTGAAATGACGGTGAGCCAGGGAAGCAAGGATGTGGCTGGGCGTATACGCAAAGCCAGACTCAAGGTTCCGTTCAGTCTCAGTGTGCGCGGTGATACTCTGGCTTTTCAGTATAAGGAAGGCGACGCCTGGAAACGCTTTGATGTGCGTATCAAGGAGAAGAATGTCGATATCGTCCAGGTGGAAAATGGAAAGGCCAGCGTGCTGGCTCCCGCCCGCTACGCCCAGAGCATTGCCGGTACGGATGTGTGCTACGAGGACCTCTCATTGCGCTTCCTTTATTGGAAAGGTGGCGAAATGGTGGACGCCGGGGCGGATTCCCGCATTAAAGGCCGTGATTGTTATGTGGTGCAGGTGCCTAATCCTAATCCCTCTGTGGGGCAGTTTGCCTGGGTCCGCATGTGGGTGGATAAGGAGAATGGCACCACCTGGCAGATTGACGGTTATGGTAAGGATGGGAAGCTGAAGAAGCGTTTCTCCATTACCTCTGTGCAGCGCCTGAGCGATGGTACCTGGTTTTTTAAACAGATGAAGCTGGAGGTCCGTAATCCGGAGAATCCGAACCGCACTATTGCTTTGGATTATCTGGAAATGGATGACCTTCCCGGTAAAAAATAATGCTGCAGCGTTTTCTTAAACTGTTGGCGGTCCTGGTGCCGCTTGCGCTTTTTGCACTGGCTTTGCAGCCAGTGCAGCAGCTTATGTACGGGGGGCTCGCCACTCAGGGAATCCTGCTTCTGCTGGTTTCTCTGGTGGTGCTGGCTGTGCTGGAGGGGCTCTTGTTCCGCTACTGGATTCTGCCCGGCTGGAGTGAGAAAATGGCAGAGCGCCTCTATGCTGGCTCGTATCTCCCGCAAGAGGATGCTCTGGCGCAATTGATAGACCGCATCGATTCCGGCAAGGATGCATCCCTCCTTCCTCAGCTCGAGCAGCTTGTCCGCTCTCAGAAATGGCGTGTGCGCGGTTGGCTGGAGCTGGCTCGCCTGCAGTGGGAACTGGCGCATGATGTCTCGGCCGCCTTGCGGATTTTTGAAGAAGCTGTTTCTGCTGTTTCCGAACAGGAGGACCTGGCCTTGCTTATGTATCGTGCGTCACGGCTCTGTGAAAAAGCTCAGCCCGATTCTGCCGCTTCTCGTCGGTGGTTGCAGCGCGCTGCGGATATGTATCCCGGTACTGTGTATGGCCGCCGGGCTGCCGCGCGCCTGAAGTGATTTCTGCGTTGGTTTTCGATAAAATTCACTTGTTCCGTCGTTCTTTTGTCGCGTATGATAAAGTTTTGATGGTTAAGTGCATGTGTGTCGAAAATGCTCGTTTTTCATCGTGTGCATGCATTGGTGTATGTCTGTGTATAAAGTGTAGATTCTTAGTAGTTCAGGAGGGTAGTGATATTTTGCTTGCCCGGGGAGGTGGTGGTACGTAGGTTTTCCGGACTTTTTATTTCATATAGGAAGAAGTTAGAAAAATGCCCAACAACCACGAAGAATCTCAACAAGGGAAGGAAGGGGGGCTCACATGATGCGTCCCGCAACCTTGCCCCGCACCTTAAGAGGTGTAGGTGGCATACGATTAATTGACATGCCCGGGGTGAAATACCCGGAAAATGTACTGCATGGCAGGAAAGGAGCAGATTCCCTGAGCGGAAAACCCTATACCAAGCCGCCGGAGTGGGGAATCAGTTCCCATGAGGCTGCGGAGATGCTGGGGGTGTCCGTTCGCTCCGCCCGTGCTCTATTGAACCGGAAGAATACTCCGCACTGGTTGGTTGAGCGGCCTGGGAAATGTGCCTGCATGTATTGGGATAAAAGGGTCGTTTACAGAATGCTTGCCAAGCGCATGCCACTGGTGCAGAAGATACCGGATAAAATGTGTTCGGCCCGCGAGGCCTGTTATATACTGGCAATTGTCCGGAGTACACTCAGCCGCTACGTGAAACAAGGATTTCTGAAAGAATATCAGTTCAGGCATATTACGCCTACAGGCGTGCGGGTCCTTTCGTATTTTCTCAGGGCTGAAGTCCGTAAATTAGTTGCCCGGCGAAATGCGGCCCGCGCCCGGGCAGAGTCAATTAAGCGCGAGTATTTGCAGAGCCTGTGGGAGGAACAGCTCCGGGAAAAGCAGACATGATGCAGCCCAGATAGCAACAGTTGGAAAGTTAGCTTGCTTATTTTTCTCATTCTCTGGAAAATAGGCAGCATGCAGAAGACTGTTTCAGATCAGATTGTGGAAATGCTTGCCGCAGCCGGTGTCCGCCGCATTTATGGCATGGCGGGGGAGGCCTTGCACCCATTCATGGAAGCGCTGCAGCGTGATGCACGCATCCGCTGGGTGCATGTGAGGCATGAGGAAACGGCGGCTTTTGCTGCCAGTGCGGAAGCTCAGCTCACAGGTGAACTGGCTGTCTGCTGTGGTAGTTGCGGCCCGGGAAATATGCACCTCATCAATGGGCTTTACGATGCGAGCCGGAGCGCAGCTCCTGTTCTGGCTCTGGCTGCGCATATTCCGACGCTGCAGATAGGAACCCACTACATACACGAAACGCATCCCACGTTCTTTTTCCGGGAGTGCGCGGCGTATTGTGAGCTGGTGAGCCGGCCGCGGCAGATGCCCGCGGTGTTGGCCGAGGCTATACGGACTGCGCGAGCCCGGCGAGGTGTGGGTATGCTGGTTCTGCCGGGAGATATAGCGGCCATGCCGGGGGTGGAAGATGAGCCCGGTGCCTCGATGCTGCCGGTTGTGCCTCCTATACAGCGGCCGGCAGAACCGGTATTGAAGCGCATGGCGGCTATGCTCAATGGGGCAGCTCGCGTCACTTTCCTGTGTGGTATAGGCTGCAGCAGCTGCCGGAAAGAGATTATAGAACTGGCGCGCCTCCTGCAGGCGCCGGTCGCTTATACATTGCGCGCCAAGGATTTGTTTGAAAAAGATAATCCGAATGCCATAGGTATGACCGGGTTGCTTGGGTGGGGCGCAGCTGTGCACGCTGTGCTCGATTCTGATGTGCTGGTGTTGTGGGGTACCGATTTTCCATACCGCGATTTTCTGCCGCAACGCGGCAGAGTGATTCAGGTGGATACTGATGCTGCCGCACTGGGGCGGCGGGTGCCGCTTGCTCTCGGGGTGCAGGCGGATGCAGGTGAGACCGCGCGGGCTTTGCTGCCTCTGGTTCAAACGGACCGGTCAGATGATTTTCTGCGAGCTATGCAAACGCACCATGCTCGCGAGGTTTCAGCCATTTGTCGTTCGTTGAAAATGGTAGATGAGGATGCGCCGATTCGTCCGGAGCTGCTGACCCGAATTGTGAGTGATCACGCAGAGCCGGATGCCGTTTTTACCGTTGATACCGGCACGCCTGATATCTGGTGCGCGCGTTACCTGCAGGCGCTGGATACCCGGCGCATACTCGGGTCATTCAATCATGGTTCCATGGGGTGTGCCCTGGCCATGGCGATTGGCGCAAAAGCACTTTATCCAGGCAGACAGGTTATTGCACTGTGCGGCGATGGCGGTATTTCCATGCTGGCGGGGGATTTGCTGACTCTTCTGCAGGAGGGGCTGGCAGTCAAGATTCTGGTGTATAACAATTCGGAACTCGATTACGCCGCCCTGGAACAGCTGCGCGCCGGAATCCACCGCCCCATTGGCACTTCGCTGCATACGACCAGTTTTGCCGCCGTAGCTCGGGCGATGGGATTGCGCTCGTGGCGCGTTTCTCGCATAAATGAGGCTATACCGGCTATCAAGGAGTGGCTGGCGGCAGATTCACCTGCGCTGTTGGATGTGGCCGTGGACCGCCACGCGCTACCGCTGCCCCCCGGCCTCACTTTCATGCAGGGGTTAGGCTTCTGCCGCAGCCTGGGGGAGCAATCTGCCCATACTGCACTGGATGGCGTGAAGAGACTTCTTTTCGGCAATCGCCGATTTTTCGAGTGAAGTTGAAAAATAATCCAAGATATCGATGGTGCCGGATTTTGAAAATCAATGCCCTCCGTAGTAGCGAAGATGGAGCATGAGCCTGGTTTTCTGAAATCCGCAGGAGCGGAGATATTGCAGGGGAGTCATGTTCTTTTCATTGGGTATATTCGGGTTCGCCCCTGCTTGCAGCAGTATGAGACCTGTTTTGTAGTCATTGTTGTATACGGCCTGCCATATGGGCGCGGAACCGGCCTTCGTTTCCATATCTGGTGAGGCTCCGTATGTAATGAGCCGGGTTGTAAGAATTTCGCTTTGCTGCCCGACTGCAATTTGCAGTGGTGTGAATCCATGGTGCAGTGCATTGGCATCTGCTCCGTGTTCCAGCAGGGCTGTGACCGCTCTGGTGATATTCTGCCGTTCTTCCTGTGTGCTGCGTTTATATTGCTGGAGCAGCAGCCCCAGTGCGGTTTCTGTCTCATACCGCGTGGAGTTGGCGTTTGCTCCGTGGTTCAGTGCCTGCTTGATTCCTGCTTCATCAGCTGAGGCGGCTGCTGCCAGCAGATCATGGTTCGCATCGTCCATACTGCTGCACGATACTTGCAGCAAGGTGAGAAGATATACTAGAATGGTGAACTTTCTGAACACGCTCCATATGCTAGCAGAGTCTGCATGTCGTAGCAAGTCTCCATTTGGAATTGCAATTAATTCTCATGCGGTATATACTGGCGCCGAAATATGAATTTTGATAGCATTGAACGCAAGATGCAGGGCGTGGGGCTTTCCCGCGCAGCCATTGATGCTTTCCGTCACAGTGTGGGGGTGCTCATTTCGAAGCAGAGCATGATGATTTCTGAGATGGAGATTGAACCCGCCCGTGATGTGGCCGATTGGGGGGAACTGGTGGCTGCCACGCCGGAGGCTGATGCCGCTCTGCTGGCTGAGTCGGTGCTGGTGAAGCTGAATGGCGGTCTGGGCACCGGCATGGGGCTGCAGAAGGCCAAGAGCCTGCTGGAAATCAAGCCCGGTGTGACCTTCCTTGATACGATTGTACGCCAGGTGCAGAGCCTGCGCGAGAGAGCTCAGTATCCGGTGAATCTGCTGCTCATGAACTCCTTCTCCACCAGCGAGGATACCATGGCTCACCTGGCGCAGTATGCAGATTTTGCCGATGCCGGGAAAGTGGAAATGCTGCAGAACCGCGTGCCCAAGCTGGTGACGGATACGCTGGAGCCTGTGGAATACCCCGCTAACCCGGAATTGGAGTGGTGCCCGCCTGGCCATGGCGATATTTATCCTGCCCTGGTAGGCAGCGGCTGGCTGGATAAGCTGCTGGCTGCGGGCGTGAAGTATGCCTTTGTTTCTAATTCCGACAACCTGGGCGCCCAGCTGGATACCCGTTTCCTGCGCTGGTTTGCAGAGAGTGGCGCTCCTTTTGTGATGGAGGTGACCCGCCGCACGGAGGCCGATAAGAAAGGTGGCCACCTGGCGACGCGCAAGGCTGATGCTCAGCCGATTCTGCGCGAGGTGGCCCAGTGCCCGGATGAAGATGTGGCTGAGTTCCAGAATATTGAGAAGCACCGCTACTTCAATACCAATAATCTCTGGATTCGTCTGGATGCCCTGAAGGCGGTGCTGGATGCCAACGGTGGCGTGCTGCCGCTGCCGGTTATCTGCAATAGCAAGACGGTGGACCCGCGTGATGCTGCTTCTCAGAAGGTGTATCAGTTGGAAACGGCGATGGGTGCTGCGCTGCAGTGCTTCCCCGGTGCGCGCGCGGTCTGCGTGCCTCGCTCCCGTTTCTTCCCGGTGAAGACTTGCTCAGACCTGCTTCTGCTGCGCTCTGATGCCGTGGTGATTGATGAGGCCGGAGCCATGAAGCTGGCCCCCGAATGCAAGGGCGTGGCCCCCGTGGTGCTGCTGGATGGCAAGCTGTACAAGCTCGTTGAAACGCTGGACTCCCTCGGCGTGCCCTCCCTGAAGCATGTGAGCAAGCTGGTGGTCTCCAAGCCTCACACCTTCGCTCCCGGCGAGGCATTGAGCGGTGAGGTTACAATCTGATTTTATTTGGAAACAGACAGGGACGCTTCTGGAGTGACGCGTCCCTGTTTTTTAGGTGCTGCGTCAGATTTTATGACAAAAGAGAAAACTGACCACCCTGCATAAATCTCGTTAGAATGAGGTGTGAAAACAATAAACGAGATTTTATCAATAGCAGGATGGTCAGCTTACGCGGTTGAGTATACGAAGAACACCCTCTCTATCAAGTATAAATTCGATGATGTAAGCTATTTGCTCTGTCCCAAGACACGAAAAGCGACACTTTCACCTCACCAGAGCTATTATCTACGAATCAGGGATTTGCCCGTTGGAGAAAAACAAACCATTCTAGGGCAGTGTAAGCTTTTTCTGTAAAATCCTCGTCATTGGTGCAAAGTTCGTTTGCGGTTTAGGTTAAGCAGCGGGATTTTGAGGCTGAGACGAGGCTGCCTGCAACGCCTCAGCCGCGAGTTGAAGTTTCTCCGGGGAAATATAAGACTTACCGCTAATACCCTCCCATTCGTCGGAGAGGTCCATGGCTTAGGCGGTTACAATTCTGAGCAAAGAAGCTTCAGAGGGGAAGATGGAGATAACGTTTGTTCTGCGTTTGAGTTGTCTGTTAATGCTTTCCATGATGTTGGAGGTTCTGAGACGTCGCTGTACCTCGGGAGGGCAATCAATGACGGTAAGGCATTCTTCGATGTTTTCTTCGAACCAATCGGCCAGCTTGTATTGCTTATCTGCCCTAAAAATAGATAAGGTGTTCTGAATCATCAGCCTTGCAGATGCCCGATTCCCGGCGTTAAACACGTTTCGAATATGCGCAGCAGCGACACTGCGGTATCTTACGCTCGTCACATGAGCCTGTGCATTCTGTTGGAAATGGAATTGACAGCGTTGCCAGGGGACTCCGGTAAGTGTTTCGGCAAGGGCTTTACGAATCCCCTTGTGATCATCGCTGGTGATGCAGTTAGACCTGTTCATTCCTCTCATCATCAGGCTTTGAATGAAGGCAGCCCAGTGCTCAGCCGCTTCGGAAAGTCCGGCGGAAACACCCAGCACCATACGCCGACCTGTTTCCGCATCAATACCAACGACAACAAATACAGCACAATCACTTACGATATCATTCCTTCGCACTTTGGTATAAGTGGCATCTAGGAAAAGATGAGCAATGGGAGGAATGGGGCGATTTCGCCATTTCTCAAACAGGGTATCAAGTTGAGCGCAGCATTGGCTTACATAAGTGACAGAGACGCCGTTGCCCCCACAAATCTCATTCCATCACCTTGGCGACTTTGCGGGTAGAAACTCCCTGCAGATACATTTCTGCTATAGCGAGGTTGAGAGCCCTGTCAATTCGCGAACCTCTTTCAAACCCCGGGATGATGGGGGTAAAGGGAGTCTGCGCATTCTTTACCTGCGGGACATTCAGAGTAATTTGCCCGGTGGAAGTCCGAATGGTGCGAGCTCTGAATCCATTACGCTGGCCATTCCGTGTTGGTATGCGTTCGTAACGTTCACAGTCTAAATGCTTATCTCGTTGAGCGAGTAGCGAAGAATTAAGAAGCTGGCGAATTGCCAGAGCAAACAAATTATCTTCTTGATGCTCAGATATTTGAGAATCATCACGAAGAAAAGGCTTGATTAACGCGTCGAATATGGTAATTTTCGGTCATTGTCGTTGAGTTAGTTGTGGATAAACGAACAATGCAGCAATTGACCGAACACTTCAAGTTTTCATCAAGACATGCCGCATCCCGGCAATTATTCAGCCCGCGTCCCATCCTGCGCAGGCCTCGCCCCTCGGGGCTCGACATGCGCAGGATGGGAGCTTTAGATGAAAATATAGTGCTCATTTGATTTTACAGAAAGAAGTTTACACTAGCGCGGGCAATTTCCGCAACAGACACTTTCTCTTTGAGCTATCGTTCGATTTGCTGACGCTCAATAAGAGTTATATGTTTGCTTTGCGAAGAAGCCTTGGTAAAATCTTCCTGGGTGCTTTCCATATAGGTACGTGTTGTTTGTAATAGTTTCAGTCCTGGCATTATGCCACCTACAACACCGAAAAGCACCCTTTTTCTGTTTCATCACGGACAGCGGGGGAAGGACTCATTGCCGTCCTTCCCCCACACCCCCATCCTGGCTAGGGCAGATTGGGCACCGTGGGTGACTTTTTGGGGCCTTTCCAGTGTCGCATTTGTTTTTACACTTCTCAAACAGACCCGGACATTTAGTAGAGACAAAATCGTACTTGACAACTGTCTGGTTCCCTGTACAATCTAACGCAGAGGTTCGTCTAGCTCTTCATTTTAAGAGGCGGTATGAATATTTATTTCAACCACATATTTACCACTTCTCTTGATGATTGGTGTACTACAGTTCGTCATTTCTCGGCTTTTTTGACGTAATGTTGGTTTATTCATACATGTCTACGAAAAAGAAAATGCATTATGGTACATGAAACTACATTTCCAGCCTTGCCAGGATATATAAGAAACATCATCTGGGGATTATTCTATTTCTTTCTGTACATTCTGGTACATGCATATCTAATAGCCAGACATGGACTACATATTGATGAAGTTATCGATTTTTCAGGAAACAACTCTGATATATACATCGCTGCGGGAAGATGGGGTATTTATGCCTATCGGGAGCTTATGGGACAAGGCATGTTTCCCATAACATCAGGTTTAGTAGCAGGTATTTATATTAGTGGAACTATATTGTTTCAAACATGTCTGTTTAAGTTCGAGTCTTCTTTTTCAAAAGCACTTTACGGCATCATATATATCGCTTGCAATCAATGGGCAAATCAACTCGTATTTAGTTTTCAATGTGACGCTATAGCTCTTGCATTACTGCTCTGTACCTATAGCGTATATCTGATTTTTCATAAAAAAAACACGGTTATACCAATTGTGCTTTTGGTATTGAGCGTCAGCACGTATCAATGTTGCGCGTTTTATTTTCTAGGCATATATGGCAGCGCCTTATATGCGAGCAATGAAATTTCTTTTAAGGGGATTCTTCATGCAGCAGTAGTATTTCTGCTTTGTATCTTGTTTTATTTCTTAATCAATTTATGCATTCAAAACCTAGACCTTGTTACAGCTTGCAATAAGGTATATGTCGAACAATATCAGGATAAATTGACTCAATGGGACAATTTCTCAGGGCTTACCCCGTTAGCGCAACTCCTGTTTATACTTCACTACGGTAAGCTTTCGCTTTTCGAAGCGTTTGGATTTGGCGATGTTGCCTGCAGTTTACAGCCAACAGCTGTTATTCCACTTCTAATTCTTTCTTATAAGGCGTATTCTGAACAAAAGGGAGGCGGTAAAATCATATTTTTAGCGATACTCATATTCATATGGGCATTGCCTTTCACAATGCATCTTGCCTTATCGGGCAGTACTCCGCAACATTACTCATTACTGGGTGAGCCTGTTTCTTTAGCTTTTCTATGGTCTGCTTGTCTAGTACGATTTCGGTTATCTTTAAGAAACAAGTCAATCATACTGTTTTGTTTTGGCTTCGTATTACTCAAAGCAGCATATACTAATACCGCAAAAGAAAGAGGTAATGCACATACGTACCAAAGATTAGTACAAGAACTCGACAATATTCACCTTAGCGCTAAATTGTTGGCACAAGGTAAAAATCTTCCTTCTGCTAAAATCATTCTACTGAGCGATGTCACTCAAAAGGGTGCAGAATCTCGTTCAAATGTCGTTCATAAGGATCTCCTTAGGAATTACATTGATATGAAACTATTGAGATGGTATATCCCACATCTGAGGCTTTATGATTTAATATCGGGGGATGAAAAAGCGCTTGAAAAACACAAAGATGCATTTCAAACGATGTCATGCTGGCCAGAACCTGGGAGTATGATTATAGACCAAGGCGAAATTATTGTCCGTATGCATCCTTGAACTCCGAATAATCTTTTGCTTATAAATTATGAGGGGAGTGAGTAATTGGAAATCTTTCAGGGATTCCGGCGCTTCGTTGCTTTGTATATTGGTATTTTGATTGCTCCGCAGGTTTAAGTACAAGAAAAACAGAAAGAATGGGCAAAAAGTTAGATGCAAAAAAGGCGCACGATAAATAGTGCGCCTTTTTTATTGCAATTGAATAGTACCTTAATCCATCAAATCTTCAGCCGGAGCGGCACTGTTGTACCAGGATTCGGGGATGCGCTGGGGGCGGCCCTGGGGCATCTGGACCAGGGCAAGGCACTGGCGCACTTTCACGCAGACCTGCTGGCCGTCATCTCGCCGGATTTCAAACACGCACCAGAAGCGGGATTTCTCGACCTTTTCCACCCAGGCGTGAATCTGAATCTTATCGCCCATGAAAGCGGGGCGCTTGTAGTGCACCTCGTGGCTCACCAGCACCAGGTGGCGGTTTTCGCGGATGAGTTCCAGAAACTCAATGCCGATGTTCGGGGCCATCTTGGTGCGGCATTCCTCCACCCAGCGGAGGTAGGCCAGGTTGTGCACCACGCCGCCGCAGTCGGTGTCGTAGTACATCACATCATAGTTGAGGATGAATTGAGGGTTTTTCATAATAACATTTAAAAATGCGGGCGGGGGGTACATGCGCACCTCCCGCCCGGGTTAATGACTGGAGGAGAATGGTTTACTTGGACTTGAGGAAGTCTTCCACTGCGGAGGTGATTTCCTTCATGTCGTCCATCTGGAGCTCACCCATGTGAGCAATGCGGAAGGTCTTGTCCTTCAGACCGCCGTAGCCGTTGCCCAGCTGCAGGTTGCGGGGGGCAAGGAAGGCGTTCAGCTCGGGGATGGAAATCATCTCATCGCTTCCCTTGGGGCGGGAGTCGATGACCGTGAGGGTCTTGGAGAGATACTTGCGGTTCGGGTACACGGCAAAGTGCTCATCGGCCCAGGCGCGGGTGTAGGCTGCCAGCTCCTCGTGGCGGGCAAATCGGTTTTCGATGCCTTCCACCTCCACGATGTGCTGGAGCTGCTTGTCCAGTGCATACATGAGGGAGAGGCAGGGGGTGGAGGTGTACTGGTAGTTCTTCTTGTCGATGAAGTCCCAGATGGTGCGAAGGTCGAAGTACAGGCCGCGGTTCTCTACTTCTGCGGTGCGGTCGTAGGCCTTCTTGCTCATGGCACAGATAGCCAGGCCGGGGGGCAGGGCAAGTGCTTTCTGGGTGGAGGTGATGAGCACGTCGATACCCAGTTTGTCGGTCTCAATTTTGGAACCTGCGGCAGAGGAAACGGCATCCACGCACCATATGACATCCGGGTATTTCTTCATGACCTCGGCGATTTCCTCGACCGGGTTCTGAATGCCGGAGGAGGTTTCGTTGTGGGTTACGGTGAGCAGGTCGTACTTGCCGGTGGAGAGGGCGGCGTCTACCATTTCGGCGGTGGTGGGCTCGCCCATCACACTGTCAAACTTATCAGCGGGGATTCCGTTGGTCTTGGCCATCTTGTACCACTTGTCGCCGAAAGCACCGATGGAGAATACGGCGGCACGCTTGGCGGTGCAGGAGCGGATGGCACCTTCCATGAGGCCAGAGCCGGAGGAGGTGGAAAGCAGGATGCGGTTTTCCGTGAAGAGAACCTTCTGCATGTTGTCCGAAATGCGCTTCTGGATTTCAGAGGCTTTCTTGGAACGGTGTGCTATCATGGGCAGACTCATTTCCTTGAGAATATCCTCAGAGACGACGGTGGGACCGGGAATGAACAGTTTAATTGCCATAACTGGTAAGTTTGAGATTGTTTAACCCTGACACTATACCACGATTACTACCAGAAAGGCGAGCATAAAGTGCATGCGTGACAAAGAAGATGGTTGCAAGATACGTATTCTTCCACTATAATGCTGTACATATGAAACTTTTTAGCCGAATCGCCGCTCTGGCGCTCGCTTTACTGACCATGGGCACCACGGATGCTGCCCCTGAAGGCGGTGTGGTGAACCGCATTGCTGCTACTGTGAATGGCCGCCCGATTACTTCCAGTGAGGTGCGAGCTCGTCTGGCTCCGTATTTTCGTGAGCTTATGATGCTCTACCCACGCCAGGGCCCCCGTTTTAATTCCGAACTGGTGGCTGCCAAGAAAGCCGTGCTGAACGATTTGATTGAGCGTGAACTGGTGTTGAGCGATTTTGAGACGAAGGGGTTTGTCATCAAGGAAGATCAGGTGGAAGATGAAATCAACCGCCGTATCCTGATGCAGTATAATGGTGACCGCAGCCTCTTCCTGGATAACCTGCGTAAGAGCGGTATGAATTATACCGAGTACCGTGAATCTGTGAAAAAGGAAATTACGGTTTCTGCCATGCGTGGCATGCGCTATGAGCGTGGTATTCCGCCCACCCCGGATGAAATCCGCGATGAGTATAAGGAGACAAGCGCTGATTACCGTGATATCATGAAGGACAGCATCTCCTACAGCAAGATTTTCATTCCTGCCATGGATCCTGATGACGCCATGGTTACGCCGGAAGAACGCTACAAGCTGGCAACCCGCCTGAGAGAGGAAATAGAAAGCGGTAAAATATCTTTTGCCGATGCTGCCCGCAAGTATTCCCGCGATGCTCATGCTCAGGATGGCGGTGCGTGGCCGGCTATGCGCCGCGATGAACTGGCGGTGGAGTTTGCCAATGTGGTGTTTGCTGCTCAGCCCGGGCAGCTGGTCGGCCCCCTGCTGGACCCTGCCGGTTTTACCATTGTTAAAATCCGCTCCAGGAAGCTGGCGGCTGCACCCTCGCTGGATACCCCGGAAGTGAAGCAGAAGGTGGATGATGCGGTGCGCCGCAAGAAGAGCGAGCGCCGCTACCGCCAGTGGGTGGACCGCTTGCGCGACAAGGCTGTTATCCGCACATTTATCTGATTAGTGATTCAGAATGTCAGAAAAGCCGCCGGTGGTTTGCCGGCGGCTTTTTTGTATGTGTGTGATTGAGCTTTAATCGTATTCGCCTTTCAAGCGGCGGATGTTATACCGTATGGTGCGGAATAATCCATGCCCGTAGTAGCGGGAGGCAATACCCAGAAAACGTTGTAACGGAGTGCGTTGAATAGCGCCGGGCCCGCGCTGGAATATTTTCTCTAAGAATGCCAGCAGCTCAGCTTCGGCTTTCTTGAATACATCCGGATCCTGGAGCTTCGGCTGGTTGAGCATGTCTGCCATGGCTGCAGGGTCATCTGCTAAGTTCAGAATGTAATCTATCAGCTCTTTTTCTGAACGGAAGTCATTTGCGTTGACGAAGGCCTTGGGGTTGAATTCTTCTGCCACATGTATATTACCCCAGTAGATGGGAATGCTGCATCCACAGAAAGCATCTACGATTTTTTCGGTCTGGTAGCCTGGGGCAGCCTCGTTTTCGTATGCAATTGAGAAGTAATGCTTGTTGAGGAACTCTTGCTTTGCTGCGAAGGTTTTTTCAATCAGGTAGCCGATGTTGTTCATAAATGGTCCGCCGCAGTTGACTTTGCGCCGGGCATTGAGGTTACGAACGAGTGAATTTCTCTCCTTTCCCTTGGGGTTTCGGCAGACAAAGGCGCAGAAATCGCGTTTTTCTGCAATGAGCTGGTCGGCTGTGATATTTCTTGGGGTAAGAAGTTTTTTCTGAAAATCAGGCCATTTCAGGCAGTGTAATATCCAGTAGGGGAACCGGTGGCATCGATCCGTTTCCTTGCGCTCATGGGTGAGGCAGTAATCAAAGCGGTTTAAATCGGCCGGATGATTTTCTCCGGTGCAAAGAATGCGGATGCCATCAAAATATTCGAGCGTAGGAGTAAACGTGTCCCCAATGATGAAATCTGCTTTTTCCCGCTCTTTTACCGGAATGTTGACAACGGGGAAATTCTTTTGCAGAAAGTTCTGCAATAACGAAATATCAGTGATTTTTATTTCGGGTTGCATATCTCAGATTATACTTCTTTAGTTTTTCTGGTGCTTTTGAATCATTCTGTCTACATAATTAAGCAGCACGGCATGTCTGCGTTTGAGAATCCGGCGGTTCAGGAACGGTATTACTTTTTCGAGATGCAGGTATACCCAGGGCTTATACTCATTGTAGGTCTTCATATCAGAGAATACAATGCGCTTTTTTCCGTTGGTTATCTGTACCAGGAAATTGCGTGGATTCGGGTCGTACAGAGGGATGTTATTTTGGATGACGATATCCACATAGTTGTGTATCTGGTCAATGATTTCAGGGCTGATATCGCCGTCAACCAGGGTGTCATGCAGGGAACGGGAAATGGAGCCATCGTCATTTTTTATCAATTCACATACCAGCCCAAGTCCCAGATTGGTCTTTACGAGTTCCTCCTCGTATTCAGGTAAAAACTGCCCCAGCAGATTCTTTAACTTCTTATATGCCAAAAGTTCATTTTCTAATTGCCAGGTGTGCTTCTGTAGCATGGACACCTTGACGCATTTATCCGGATTGTCGGGATGGTACAGGCACAGGCGTTTTGCGCCTTTATTAATAATCCTTTCAAGCTGTAGCATCGGAATAATGATGGTTGGTTCTGGCGGAAAATATTATTGATGAAGGTATGGGTGTTCGTGTGGAAACTTCTGAATCAGCATGGAAAAATGCCTCATGAAAGCGTCTCTCCTGCGGGTTCTGCGTTGAATTGCATCCCCACCCATATCAACTGAAATACTAACTTTATAACGAGTGCCTGTCAAGCAATTTCGGCTTCTGCGGCGGTATCCTGGAAAAATATACGGTTTGTATCGTAGAATGCGGCGGGAAATGCGATTTTTTTCATATTCGCAGATTCGAGCGGCGTGGCTTTCAGAGCAATCCTACGGCTATTTCATCTGCCACAAGTCGCCCGGACAGTGTGAGTATGAGCCGGCCATCCCGGGCTATGGTTGCCAGGTGTTCTCGTTGAAGCATGGCGATGAAGTCTGAATCCTGTTCGCGCAGCATTTCTGCGGGCAGTCCTTCATCTGTGCGGAGCTGCAGCCCCAGTAGTTCGGTGCGCCGGGTTGCGGAATCGAGCCTTTCGGCAGTGCCGGGGGGCAGGGTGCCGGTCTGCAGCGCGGCGGTGTAGGCTGCGGTGTTGCCATCGTTGCAGTAGCGGATGCCACTCATGGTGCCCACAGCGCCGGGGCCGAGGCCGCAGTAATCTTCGCCATGCCAGCATGCCAGGTTGTGGCGCGATTCGCAGCCTGGGCGGGCATAGTTGGAAATCTCGTAGTGCCGGAAACCAGCGGTGGTTATCATATCATGCGCCATGGTGAACATGGCCACATCTGTTTCTTCGTTGCCGGCTTCGGCTCCGTAGTGGCGGAAGAAGTCGGTGTCTTCCTCATAGGATAGGTTATAGGTTGAAATGTGGTCGGGCTGCAGATTGATGGCGCTTTGCAGGCTGTGCTCCCACTGCTGCAGTGATTGCCCGGGCAGGGAAAACATGAGGTCTATATTGATCTGCGGTATTCCCGCATCCCTCAGCAAGCTGATGCTTTCTGCCACATCTGCCGGGCTGTGCTCCCGCCCCAGCAGTTTGAGCAAGCCGGGGTCAAAACTCTGCACGCCGAGTGATACGCGGTTGATGCCCAGCTCTCGCCAGTGCTGAACCTTGGCCGCCGTAAAGGTGGCGGGGTTGCTCTCAAAGCTCCATTCCTGCACCTGACTCAGATCCAGCCAATCGCGCAGCCCGCTTACCAGAATATCCAGGTGGGTGGGGGAGAGCATGCTGGGGGTGCCACCACCAAAATAGATGGTACTCGGTGCCGTGCCTTCCGGCAGCCGCATGCGGGCCTCCAGCCCCACGGCCTGGGCATAGCCGCGTATGTCGCTCCGCCCGGGGGTGTGCTTGAAAAAAGCACAGTACGGGCAGATTCGGTGGCAGAAGGGAACGTGGATGTAGAGATGCATGCGACCGGGGAAAACGGAGGGCCGGGTGATTCCCGGCCCTCGCTCAAATGCTTTTGTTCAGCTACTTGCTTTACAGCTCGGCAGCGGCCGGGGTGTCAAGGAAGTACTTGGCATCGGCATGGTTCTGCAGGTAGGAAGCAGCCACATCGATGGTCACGGGGCCGTGGATGGCCTTGTTCACGATGGAGGCCTTCTTTTCACCCCAGGCCATGAGACGCACCTTCTTGGCACCCATGATGGTGGCTACACCCATGGTGATGGCGGTGCAGGGTACGTTCTCGAAACCGCCGAAAGCGGGAGCGGCGTCGGTCTTGGTCAGGTCATCGAGGTGCACCTGGCGGGTGATGGTGGTGTCATCGGAGCCGGGTTCATTGAAACCGATGTGA
>JAZLDD010000049.1:0-8096 GCA_045614585.1 Akkermansia sp.
TAGGACGCAGGAAATCAGCAAATGCGGTTGACATTCGGTGAACATGGTACTACAATGCCCTGCCCGCTGAAAACGCCGGAGCAGCACCTATCATGTACAACGAAGATTTCAAGAACCGCATCATCACCGACCTGGCCGCACTGAAGGAGGCCGGTCTCTACAAGCAGGAGCGCTACATCGCTACCCCCCAGTTCTCTGAGGTGGGTCTGAAAGATGGCAGCAAGGTCATCAACATGTGCGCCAACAACTACCTCGGTCTCGCTAACCACCCCGAGCTGGAAAAAACCGCCAAGGAAGCCATCGACCGCTGGGGCTTCGGTATGGCCTCCGTGCGCTTCATCTGCGGCACGCAGACCCTGCACCAGCAGCTCGAAGAGCGCCTGTGCGCCTCCCTCGGTACGGAAGACACCATCCTTTCCGGTTCCTGCTTCGATGCCAACGGCGGCCTGTTCGAAGGCCTGCTGGGCAAGGAAGATGCCATCATCTCCGACTCCCTGAACCACGCCTCCATCATCGACGGCGTGCGTCTCTGCAAGGCTGCCCGCTACCGCTACGCCAACAACGACATGGCCGACCTCGAAGCCAAGCTTCAGGAAGCCAAAGCCGCAGGGGCCCGCACCATCCTCATCTCCACCGACGGTGTGTTCTCCATGGACGGCATCGTGGCCAGCCTCGACAAGATTCACGAGCTTGCCGAAAAATACGGTGCTCTGGTGCATTTCGATGAATCTCACGCCACCGGCGTGCTGGGCAAGCGCGGCCGAGGCACACACGAGCACTGCGGTCTCTTCGGCAAGATTGACATTACCTCCGGCACATTCGGCAAGGCCCTGGGCGGCGCCTCCGGCGGCTACATCTCCGCCAAGAAGGAGATTGTGGATATGCTGCGCCAGAAGGCCCGTCCCTACCTTTTCTCCAACAGCGTGATGCCCGCCATCGCCGCCACCACCATCAAGGTGCTCGATATTCTCGAGGAATCCACCGAGCTCGTGGAGCGCGTGCAGAGCAACGCCGCCTACTTCCGCAAGGGAATGGAGCAGTGCGGCTTCACCCTCGCCGGCGCCGGCCACGCCATCGTCCCCGTCATGATTGGCGATGCAGCCCTCTCTCAGCGCATGAGCAACCGTCTGCTCGAACTCGGCGTCTACGCCATGGGCTTCTTCTACCCCGTGGTTCCCAAGGAACAGGCCCGAATCCGCACCCAGATTTCCGCAGCTCACACCACCGAGCAGCTTGACCGCGCCATTGCCGCCTTCGCACAGGCCGGTAAGGAGCTCGGCCTCATCAAATAATCTGCCGTTTTCGTCAACTCTCATTCCCCCGTTCCGGGCTTTCCCGGTCGGGGGATTTTTTCATAATACACTTTTTCAGATTGGCATAAATAAGGCTTTATGCTAGACTTGGGGCGCAGCAGGGCAGAACCATGAGCGAGATACGGATAGAAGGAGTCGACAGCATACCGGCACAACCCATGGTGGTTGTACCGAACCGGGTCGATCTGCCCACCATGCTCGAGCTTGAAAAAGCACTGGGCGGCAAGCCCCGCATCGCGTGGATGGTGGAAAACACGCTCATGCCGGGCGAAGCGGTCATGAATCACCTGCGCCAGAACCAGTGCGCCGGTTTTGTGTGCGCCATCAACCAGCAGGGGCGGGATTTCATTCTGAACAAAGTACGCCAGCATATCGAGACGGGGCGCCACGTTGTGCTCCTGCCCGGGCGGCCCCTGCAAGCCCCTGGAACCCTCAGCGATATTCCCGGAAACCTGCTTTCGCTCTTCGATGGGAGCCCGCTGCATGCCATGCCGGTCTACGCCGGCATGTACAACAACTATTTTGACGCCGCCATAACTACTCGAGAACCCTATGACCAGCTTCACATCAGCTTCTGCCCGCCCCTGAAAGCCGGTCCCCAGCTGAGCGGCCGGATTCAGGCCGCATGGATGAGCGCCCAGGCAGCCCAGCTCCAGCAGCATCCCATGCTGGAGCATCCCTGCCTGCCCCAGTTACTCGTAGAAGCCATTCTGCGAAACCCGCAGGGCAAGCTGCTCGATGGAGTGGATGACTCCACCCTGCTTTACCGCGACCTGCTTTCAGCCGCAGTCATGGCGAGCTCCATACTGAAAAAACACTCCAACAACACCCGTATGGGCATCATCCTCCCACCGGGAAAACTAGGTGTCATTGCCAATCTTGCCTGTCTGCTGGCAGGTATCACCGCCGTCAATATCAACTACACGGCCACACCGGAGCAATTCCAGCATGTAGTGAAGCAGGCCGGGCTCACCCGATTCATCACCGATACGCGCTTCACCAACATGCAGCGCAAATTCTCCTGGCCCCTCTCCCGCGACCTCATCTACCTGGACCGGGAGCTGGCGGAGCAAGGCCCATGGAAACTCAAAGCCTGGACCACCCTGGGCAAACTGCGCACTCCCCAGCAGCTCATGCAGCATGCTGATATCGCAACCCCGGGAGCAGAGGATGAAGCCGTCATCACTTTCACTGGCGGCACTGATGACATGCCCATGGGGGTACCGGTGACCCACCGCATGCTGCTGGCAGCAGCCATAAGCCTGCGAAGCCGCCTTTCACTGAGCCCCGGGCACGATAATCTGCTTTCAGTTCTCCCGGCGTTCATGCCGGCCGGCCTTATCGGCGGCATCATACTGCCACTGCTGGGCGGGTTCGATATGGTGACCTACCCCACAGCAACCGCCGGTAAACGGCTCTGCACACTCATTAACCAGCACGCCGTGGCTCTTCTCATCAACACTCCCGCCGGACTGAGAGCCATACTCAAAGCCACCAGAGCCCCCGAACACCTCTCCCACCTGCAATACTGCCTGAGCGCAGGCGCCAAGCTACCGGCCAATATGGCCGAAGCTGCGGAGCAGCGCTTCGGCATCCAGCTTCTGGAAAGCTACGGCACAGCAGAAGTTCTGCCTTTTGCCGCAGCTGCCATGCCCGCTCCCGCCGCCGACCCGAATACAACACGCCCGACTCTGCCCACCATGCGGAAAGGCAGTGTCGGAGCCCCTCTGCCCGGCGTAGCTGTGCGTATCACCGGTCTGTACAGCCCGGATGCCTCCCCTACCCCCGCCAAACCCGGGCTTATCTGGCTCAAAGGCCCCGCAGTGACCCGCCGCTATCTGGGTGTGAGCAACGAAGACACCCCCCGCATGCACGGCAACTGGTTCTGCACAGGCGATGTCGGGTACATGACCCCGGATGGTCTCCTCACTATTCTGGGGCGCAGAGTGCGCTTCACCCAGATAGGAGATGAAATGATTCCCCACGTACAGCTGGAGGAAATTCTGTACAAGATTTTCAATGTACAGCCGGAGGACAATGAACGCAAGCTTGCCGTAGTCAGCGTACCCAGCCGCACCGGCGGCGAGGAACTCGTCATGCTTTCCACTCTGCATAAGGAAGTAATACCCTCCGATTATCTCACCCTGCGCTACGGAGTGACCAACCTGCACCTGCCCGGCAGCTGGGCACCCAGGCACATCATTCCGCTCAAATACATACCCACGCTGCCCAACGGCAAGCTGGACTACCAGACGTGCTTTCTGGGCGCCTGCCGCGCCCTCAAAATCAAACCAGTGTAGGCGATGCACGGAATTCCGGTCTGCATAACCACAGAATTCCGCATAACAATGCGGGATTCCGCGCAGGAATTTGCATTTTGAATTGTGCATTTTGGCTTTACAATATGTTTGCTTCTGATATACTTAAATTCGCATGAACACGGAAATCCTTCAAAAGGCTGCTAATCAGGCCAGAGGTCTTGCCATCGATGCCATTTTCGACAAAGCGTCCGGCCACATGGGACTGCCCCTGGGATGCGCAGAAATCGGCGCTATTCTCTACGGCGAATTGCTCAATGTAAACCCCTCCGAGCCCCGCTGGCTCAATCGTGACCGCTTTGTACTTTCCGGCGGTCACGGCTCCATGTTCCTGTACAGCTGGCTGCACCTCAGTGGTTTCGGCGTAAGCATGGATGACATCAAAGCCTTCCGCGCCAAAGGCTCCAACACCCCCGGCCACCCGGAATTCGGCTGCTGCCCGGGTGTGGAATGCACCACCGGCCCGCTCGGCCAGGGCATTGCCAACGCTGTAGGTTTCGCCATTTCCGGCAAGCACGCCGCCGCCCGGTTCAACACACCGGAACACGAAATTTTCAACCACAACGTATACTGCCTTGCCGGTGACGGTTGCATCGAAGAAGGCATCTCCCGCGAAGCTGCCGCTATTGCCGGTACCCTTAAGCTCGATAACCTCATCCTCATCTACGACGCCAACGGCATCACCCTGGATGCCCCCATCGAAGTCACCCAGGTTGACGATATCGCAGCCTGCTTCACAGCCCAGGGCTGGGATACTTTCACCATAGATGGCCACGATATGGCCGAGGTTGAGAAAACCCTGCGGGTCTGCCGCCTCGAAAAGAACGGACGCCCGAAGCTCATCATCGCCAAGACCATCATCGCCAAGGGCGTGCCCGGTTTTGAAGGCACCACCAAGGGCCACGGTGAAGGCGGAGCCAAGCTCTGGGCCGAAGCTCACGCCAACTGGGGCCTGCCCACTGACCAGCAGTACTACGTTTCTGACGATGTGCGCGCTTACATGGCAGAACTCAAGACCCAGCGTGAAGCCGCTTATGCCGAGTGGAAAGCCAACTTCGATTCCTGGAGCGAGGCCAACCCGGAAAAAGCAGCAGAACTTGCCCTGTGCATGGATCTGGCAGTAAACGGTCTGAGCTCAGACGCCTGCAGCGAGCTCATCCCCACGTGGAGCACCGGCGCCAAGGAAGCCACCCGCTCCTCCGGCGCAGTAGCCCAGAATGCCATCGGCTCCGCATGCACCGGTCTGCTCTCCACCAGTGCTGACCTCTTCTCCTCCAACAAGAATTACCTCAAAGGCGCGGGCGATTTCTCCGCCACCGACTACACCGGCCGCAACTTCTGGTTCGGCATCCGCGAGCACGCCATGGCCGCCATCTGCAACGGCATGGCATACGATGGCATCTTCCGCGTTTCCGCCGGCACCTTCTGCGTATTCGTAGACTACATGCGCGCCAGCATCCGCGTGGCTGCACTCTCCCACCTTCCCGTCACCTACGTTCTCACCCACGATTCTGTGGCTGTAGGCGAAGACGGCCCCACCCACCAGCCCGTGGAAACCGTCACCGGTCTGCGAGTCATCCCGAATCTTGATGTGGTGCGCCCGGCAGATGAAGAAGAGGCCGCCGGTGCCTGGATGTGCGCCATGGAGCGCACCGATGGCCCCACCGCCCTCATCTTCACTCGTCAGAATATTCCCAGCCTTACCAGCGTGGTCGACATCTCTGCCGAAACCCGCCGCATGGGCACCATGAAGGGCGCCTATATCGCCCTCAAGGAGCAGACCGAGCAGCCCGGCACCATCATCATCTCCTCCGGCTCCGAGCTCATTCTCGCCCTGCAGGCAGCCAAGGAACTGGGCCCGGATGTACGCGTAGTATCCATGCCCTCCATGTTCCGGTTCAACAAACAGGACGCCGCCTACCAGGAGAGCATCCTGCCCGCCAGCTGCACACGCCGCCTGGCTATCGAAGCGGGCAAGACTGACCTCTGGTACCGCTACGTAGGTCCGCAGGGCTGCATCATCGGCATTGATTCCTACGGCTTCTCTGCCCCCGGTGATGTTGTACTTCATGACCTCGGCATGAATGTGGAAAACATCATCGCCCACGCAAAAGCGATGAAATAATCAAAAAATCACCGATTTCCCACAAAAAACACCGCTCACCCAGAGCGGTGTTTTTTATTTTCTCCCGGCACTATGTCACTATTCCTTATGCAGTATTAACTCTCTTTAGGCTTGTCAGAGGAGGGCTTTAGCCGTATAATACGGTCAGCATGTCAGGCAAACGCTTTTTCACCCCCCTGCGTTGGTTCACGCTCGGGCTCCTTGCCATAGGAGTTCTGGGCGCAGGGATTGTTGCGTACCTGAACTACGGTAGTGATAAAAACGCCGCAGAACCGGCCATAGCAGGTCTTTACGGGCAGGATACACCACCCTCCACCATGCCGGAGTGTCTGCTGCCCGGTCTGGTGTTGCTGACCCCGCAGCAACTGGCTCTCATTCCCCTGGCAGACGGTTTTCAATCTCCCTGCGGCACTGCCGGCGGTGCTTTCGTGTACGACGCCCAGCCCTTCAATACGCTGAACGAAAAGCGAGGCGGCCACCACACGGGCTGTGATATCAACGGCATCGGAGGAGAAGATACGGACCTGGGGCTGCCAGTACACGCCTCTGCCCGCGGGCTGGTAATCTACTGCGGCGAACCCTCTGCTGACTGGGGAAAAGTCGTCATACTGGCACACCGGATTCCCGGTGACTCGCGCGTCATCCAGACACTTTACGCCCATCTCGATAAAAGCATCGTGCGCCATGGGCAGTTTGTAGGCCGCGGCGAACCAATCGGCACCATCGGTACCGCCAACGGGAACTACAAAGCCCACCTGCATTTTGAAGCCATAGCATCGCACTGCACCGAGGCCGGCCAGCGCGCCTACTCACCCGCAGGCACCATGAACCGCCTGGACCCCCAGAAACTTCTCACCAGTCACCCGGCACCGGCAGTGCCGGATTCCTACGAACTCGTGCGCCGGTTACGCGTGCGAGAAGCCGGGCTGCAGCCCTCTGCATCACCGGCAGCAGAAATGCCCACGGGCACCATACCGGTAAACCCCACACAATTCCTCTGATACCCCCTTTCTGACATTATATGAAACGCAATATTCTTCTTTTTCTCTGTGCATTCCTGGCCACACTCGGAGTCTGCGCAGGTGTATTCATGCTGCTGAAACAACGCGCTAATCTGCAGGCTGAAGAAGCAGCCGCGCAGGCCGCTGCCAGCACCCCGCCACCCGCACCGGAACCAGTCCCGGCACCCACACCGACCAGCACTCCGCTGGGTGAACCGGAACCAGCCCCCGCACCGCAGCCTGAACCCGAACCGGCACCCGCCGCACCGGAGCCCCAGCCAGAACCGGCACCCGCACCGGAGCCAGCACCTGCACCAGCACCGGCACCAGAGCCGGAGCCGGAAGAAATCACCCTGCCTGAGGCCCCGCGCAACGCAGAGCACAAATCCGCCCTCACCGCTGCCGCCGTGCTGCAAACCAAAGACCCTGCCGCAGCGCTCAAAAACCTGCTTGAGAAAGGCGAAATCACACCCGAAGCCGCCGAACAGCTTATAGCATGGGGCTCCAAGTATAAGGTGAAAGCTGTAGAAGAAGTAGGCAACAGCCGCCGCCCGAATGGCGACCGTGTCACCCGCTACCGCCTTGTGGCAGAAAACGGCGGTGAAGACCTTCTCATCGACGTCGTTTCTCAGAAAGGCGGCAAAACCTTCATCGAATCTGCCAAGTTCTCCTCCTCCGACAAAACACAGCTTGACCCCGCAGCAGACTCCATCACCGTGGCAGAAGGTTTTGTGGAAGCCGTGCGCCGCGGCAACATGACCGTAGCCCGCACCATGGTCACCGGCGCAGATGTTTCTGATGCCACCGTAGCAGGTCTCTGCATGATTTTTGAGGAAGGCGAGTTCAAGCTGCGCGAGCAGGCTCCCATCCGCAACACCTTTGCCACGGAGAACAACGCCGGCTACCTGGTCTACGTGCTCTCCCCCATCAGCACCCGCCCGGCCAACGTGGGTATCGAGCTCACCCGCATTGAAAGCAAGGACTGGCGCGTGAAGGCCGTGGCTCTGGATGCCCGGTTGAGCAGCTACGAAAGCATCGCCACTGAGGAAGGCGGCCACTACTTCCCCATCGTGAAGAACCCGAAGGGCGGCGACTCCCTGGCTCTCTTCTTCGCCTTCAATGAGTTCGAGCTTACCCCGCGCTCCATGCGCCAGCTGCAGATTGTGGCTGAGCTGCTCAAGGCCAGCAAGGGCGTGCTGGAAATCAGTGGCCACACCGATGACGTAGGCTCCGAGAAGTACAACCTGCAGCTCTCCATCCGCCGCGCGGAGGCCGTGAAGGAAGCGCTCGTCTCCTTCGGCGTGGATGCCGCCCAGATTTCCACCGAAGGCATGGGCAA
>JAZLDD010000050.1:0-23649 GCA_045614585.1 Akkermansia sp.
CGCCCCTCAGGATAGGTGGAGAGGAAGGGATGATCCCAGCCGGGGCCGGTCATATCCAGAATCTGCAGGCGGCGCCCCAGACGCTGCGCGGCCTTGATGACCACCTTCTCGAACTCTGCCGGGCTCACCAGCCCGCTGCAGGAGCAGGTCACGAACAAACCACCGCGGCGCACGCACTGCAGGCCGAGCATGTTCAGGTCATTATACTTCTTGAGGCCCTCCTCCTTCTCCTCATCGCGGCCCAGCACAAACTTGGGCGGGTCGAGAAGCACCACGTCAAACAGCTTGCCATTGCGCACCATCTGGCGGGCATACACGAAAGCATCAGCATGCACAAAGTCGATGCGCAGCGGGCCGTTCTGGGCATTGATATTGGCATTGCGCTTCGCCATCAGAATAGCCTTCTCGTCCAGGTCCACCGCCGTCACCTCGGCAGCACCGCCGTGCAGCTTGGAGTAGATGGAGAAACCGCCGGAATAGCAGCAGAGGTCGAGCATGGTCTTGCCCGCCACCAGCTTCGAAAGCTTCAGGCGGTTATCGCGCTGGTCGCAGAAGAAACCGGTCTTGTGTCCCTGGGCAAAATCCACCTCGAAATTCACGCCGTTTTCCACGATACGCACCTTGTGCACCGGCTCGCTGGCCGGAGCCTTGCTCACGTCAATTCCCTCCATGCGGGCAATCCCCTCATCCACGGTGATGACGTGTCGCTTCGTGCCGCAGAGCTCGTGCAGCAGCGGCAGCCACTGCGGCAGACGCAGCCACACACCCAGGGTGGTCACCTCCAGGCTCAGCACATCCGCATAGCGGTCCACAATCAGGCCACCTAGGCCATCGGAGTCACCGTGAATCACGCGGTAGGCATTGGTAGTTTCCTCCAGCCTGCAATCCTGGCGGCGCCAGGCCACAGCCTTGCGGATAGCAGCCTCCAGGTCCTTTTCCTTCAGCACATCGGGACCATGCACCAGCATGCGCAGCGGGGTGCGGCTCTGCGGGTTCCAGAAACCACCGCCGAAAAGGTCGCCGTTCTTATCGTAAACATTAATCAATCCGCCCTGCACCGCATCCGGGCTCACCGCCCCCAGCATACGAGGGAACACCGCCGGATTATAGGTAAAATACTTGAGCTGCACCCACGGGCGCACCCAGTTCTCGCTCCCCTCCGGCGCATCGGCCGTCTTGAAGGCGCGCACACGCGGTGCGGCGCTGCCCCCCTGCGGGCGCTTCTTATCCTTGAAACGCGGCTTGAATCCCTGATTTTTCTGCTGGTAATCGCTCACGCGCGGGATTATACGGGCATTACATAAAAAAGTCAACATCGGGCTTGATTCCAGCCAAAATACTTACTAATATACCCCTGTGAACGTTTTTTCCACCTGCTGGAACAGCCGCCGCCACAAGGACGGCAGCGCCATGTGCGATGAAATCCGCGAGCTGGGCTTCGAATACATCGAAGCCTCCCACGGGCTCAGCCTGGATATGGTGCCCGGTCTGCTCAAAGCCGTGGATGGCGGACGCATCAAAGTGGCAGGAGTCCACAATTTCTGCCCCGCACCCATTGAGGTGCAGGGAGACGTGCCGGATGCCTACCCCTTCACCTCGCACCGCCCGGAGGCCCGGGAGCGCGCCATGCGTCTCACCAGAGAAACCCTCATGCTGGCCGCCCGGCTGGGGGCTCAGTATGTAGTGCTGCACATGGGCAACGTGGAGCTCATGAAAAGCATTCACCCCACCCGCGAGCTGGAGCGCAAGCTGCGCAATGAGCGCGTGGGCAGCAAGGAATATGCCCGCCGCAAAGGCGAGCTGGTGCGCCGCCGAGCCAAACAGGCCCCGCTCTACTACGAGCGCGCCCGCCAGGCCCTGCACACTCTGGCAGAAGAAGCCGCCAAACTCAACCTGGTGCTCGGGGTAGAAGGCCGCAGCCACTTCGAGCAGGTTCCCGGCGAGTGGGAAATGCCCCGGCTCATGGAAGAATTTGCCGATAATCCCCACGTGCGCTACTGGCACGATTTCGGCCACATCCAGCGCAAGCACAATCTCCTGCTCCTCAACCACGACCAATACCTGCACCAGCTGCAGCCCTACCTCTATGGCGCGCATGTGAACGATGTGCAGTGGCCCAGCCGCGACCACCGCGCCCCCTTCCAGGGTGGCTGTGTGGATTTCGACCACCTGCTCCCCGCCTACTTCAACCAGCGCATGCCCCTCACCTGGGAGCTTTCCTCCTCCGTCACCACCGAAGCCATTCTCGAAGCAAAACAGCGCTGGGATAAGCTCACCGCCACCCTGCCGGAGGCGTAACTACCCATCTCACCCGCGCACTGGCGCGGGTTTTCACTCAGGCAAAGCCTGTTTTCACTTTTCACTCGCGGCGCAGCCGCGTTTTCACCCTCCAGGCTGAAGCTCGGAAATCTATCGAAGCACGGAACCTTCCTGTCTCGGCGAAGACGGAAATCGCGAAAACATTGCCGGCAACCTTCTCCAAAAACGAAAGATTGGCGTCCCGTCCTCATCGAGACGGGACACCAGCAAGGCGATTATTTTCTGCGGCGGCGGCGCAAGGCAAGTGCCACCAGAGCTGCCAGGCTAAGGCTTGTCGTAGTCGGCTCAGGAACGCTCATCACCATCAGGCTGCCCACGTTATCCACTACATGGTAGGTCACGTACAGGTCGGGATTCTCCACATTGCTGAACACAGAACTTGCCAGCACACGGTCGCTTTCCAGCTCGCTTGCGGCCACCGGCAGTACGAGATCCGTCAATCCGGTGAAGAGAACCAGGCCAGGTTCCCAGCAGGTAAGTCCCTCCACAGCAGCCAGCAGATTCACGCCCATCGCCACCTGTCCGCCGAGGGTCAAAGCTCCGTTGATAGTAACCGCCCCGGCGTCCAGGCTCATCATATCCAGCGTAGCGCCATCTGCCAGGGTCAGGCTGGCATTCAGCGTGGAACTACCCGCCAGCAGGGCTGCGCCCTGCACCGTCAATTCTGCAGCATCTGCCTGCAGTGTTTCATGAAGACTCAGCGTCGCCGCCTGCTCCAGCTTGAACAGGCTGTCGGCCAGCAGATTCACATTGCCACGGATGGTACTGTTCCCCGCCACTTCCAGTGCCGTTCCGGCGTTGAAGATCAGGTCATACCCCACATGGCTCAGCTCGGCATTCTGCACACGCACTGTGGAGTCAGAACCAGCATGAGCAGTGATACCCCGACCCTGGTAAATGGCACCCTCCTCCACGCGCAGGCGGCCACCATAGAGGTTGGTCAGCGTATTCACCTCTGTGGTGCGTGAAAGGCGAATTTCCTCCTCCGTACCCGCCACATCGCCCTTCACGGTGTACAGGTCATCCACCGTAGTAGCTCCAGTAAAGATAATATCGCCCTTTTGCTCTATTTCGCCATACGTTTGATTCAGATTCACGGAAGTGCCTGTGCCTACATATACCGAATCCCGGAACTCGATACTCTTGCCAGCTGCGGCAGATAAGGAAAGGGTACCACCGCTGCCACCGGCATAGATACTACGGAGACGATAGCTACTACCGGATTTTTCCACATTTTTCTCAAAAAGAACCGAATCATTGTTGCGAATACTCAGGTCGCCTATTGAACAAATGGCGCCTCCTGAGGTATCTAAGGCGGATACTGTATTCCCGCGGAAAATTACGCTACCGTTGTTGCTCAGCGTTAGCGTGCTGTTGGAACTCCCATAAATCACGCTGGAATGAGCACTGGTGGAAGAGGGTAAAGACGAAGAGGCGTTAAATGTAACCTGCCCGATATCATTCATCGTGACCGACGCGCCTTCGCCTATGCTGATACGCGCGCCTGCTCCCAGCGAAGAGCCCAGTGTCACCTGCGCCTTAGTAAGCGAAAGAGTGCCGGTATAACCCGAGGCATCATCAATCTGGAAAGTCCAGAGCTCATTGCTGTTACTCGCTGCACGGCTCAGAGTCATATTTCCATCGCCAGTCAGCTTTTGCATGGAATACTGGCCATTCCACTTAGCCACAAATGAGATATTACCCTCCAGCGTGGTGGTACCAGCCAAGGTGACAAGCCCATGTTCCTGATTAGCATGATTCCAGGTGGCGCCACCTTCTTTGATAGTAAGATTGTTGATGGTAGTGGAATCATTATTATAGTATATGGTGCCGCCATCAATTTCCACGGTAGAGAACGATGCAACACTAGCCGAACGAGCTACATTATAACCAATTTTAAGCGTTCCGCTCTCTCCAATGTACAGCTTCCCGGTGGCTACAGTAGCGGAATCATCAACCAATTGAGCAGACGTTTTCAAGACCACATCACCAGCCCCGGAAATAAGGGTCAATAAATCATTTACACCGTGGTTCTCTATGCCGCCAGCCAGATTCAAGGTACACCCCTGAGCCACCACAAAGGATTCTGCCGAAGAAGTACCCACTGTGGCCTCATCTCCACCCACGGTGATTTCTCCGGTATTGACATAATACTCCCTCGAACGCGTCATTTCTGACGCGATGAAGGCAATGCCGCTATCATCCGTAAACAAATCATAACGTTGGTTATCCAGCTGCACCTGGGAGCCTTGAGCGATGGAGACATTACCACCTGTGGCCAGATAAAACTTGCATTTCTTCAAAAACCGAAAACCATTGCCTTCTCTGGAAGCTCCGTTTTCTGATCCATCTGCACTATACCAGATTTCTGCATTTTCCAGATCAACTGCCAATTTCTCTGCATTACGCTGCGAAACCTCCACCAGAGCGGTGTTCAGATTCAGGGTGCCACTGTTGGCAATGGTGCGCGCAATTTCCACCGTATCGCCCGAAAGGGTTGCCGTTGAACCAGATGCCACGCTGATACCCTCGCTCAGAAGCAGCGTGGCGTTGTTGACAACGCTGCCGGTGAGGGCCACATTAGCCAGCGTGATTCCGTGTGTATTCCCGGCATTTACGGTTACATTACCAATGACAGGTTTAGTGCTGAGCCCTGCACCATCCAATGTCCAGCTGCATTGCGTAGCGTGTAAATTGACCATGTGCTGGGCGTCACGTCCCACTATGCGTATAGTAGCAGCGGTATTGTAACCTCGGTTAACGACCTGTGAGCCTGTAAATTCCACATTACCACCGGATAAATCTATACGGTTGCTATGATTGCCTTGAAAATTAATTGTGCCGGTGGTCATCCATCCGTCAGTCATCGACAGCGCACCCCAATAATCTAATTTGTTAGAACTAGCTCCCAGGGTTATGCTCCCAGCTGAAAGGCGGCCTCCTGTTATTTGCAAGTCGGCCGCAGATTGAATAGTCAACCCCTTATGGAAGCTTAACAAGCGCCCCGTACCGACTCTTAAGTAAGTGTGTTTGTTACCTTGGTTCCAGGAGCCATTATTAGACCAGTAACCATTCAGGATGGTATTTCTGTGAATCTCATAACTTCTGTTCAGCTCCCTGTTCTGCCTAAGATGATACGTTTGCAAGCCTATATCCATGAGGCGAACGACACCTGTACCTTGTGTAGTGACGTTCAAAGAGTCATTATTAAACCACGCGTCGAAATCCCAATTAGATCCAAATGCCGCGCCATCGCCGATAATGATGGAAGCATTGGGATTTTCCTCGGGAATAAATAAACTAGAACGTACATACAATGTGGTGTTACCTATTACTTTCACAGTACCGGAAAAACTAGCACCTTCCCCATGTATGTTGCACACGGATTCATCCGCTCCTGTATTATTCACCTGAATGAGGCCTTTACCTTGCAAACTTTCGATAAGCAAGTCATGCCCGGCAGTCTCCAGCTTAACCCATGAATCGTCCTGAATGATGAGGCGCGTTACCGCTATATCTTCTGCAAGCACCACATCCGAATCGTTAAGTATCGTTACGTTATCGTCTTGCTGAAAGTATGTGGCCGTTCTATCCACATCCATACTGAAAGCTGTGTTCTCCACCGCCGTGCTCCAGTTCAACTTTCCACCATCAAAAGAAATATCGCGCCCTTTGTATTCGGCAACAATGGTGCCATTCTGATTGAATGACCAATTCCAGCCGTATCTTTCTGAAACATTTACCTTATCTATGTTCAAAGCGCTCAGATCCTTGTTTCCTGTTCCTGACAGGATGGTATAGACACGGCTTCGGTCATCCTGCACCTGGGCTGTCAGGTTCTTGATATCAAGCGTAAAATCGCTACCGAATTCTATGGCAGACTCCGCATTGTTCTGAATGACGGCTCCATCATACAGAGTGACCAATGTATTCATGGTCGTAGGGCCTGACAGATTGATGGTGCCACCATGCACATGTACACCATAACCACCGAAAACAGCGTTTCCCTGCACATTCAGCTCATCAATATCGAAATTGTAGGTACCAACATTCCCACATATCAGCGTAGATGTGTTGATGATCCCCGAACCGGCAATCCGGTTGCTTTCCGTAGAAGCATTTTCCCCGGATGATAAGACCAAACCTTGTGCGGAGTCCGTTATATTCAAGGTTCCATCCACCGTCAGAGTCCCGAAGCCCCAGAAGTTCTCCAGCTTCGTTGCGGTTACGCGGACTCCGTCAGCAATGGTGAGATTCCTGGTATAAACATTCTGATTCCCATTCTTCGCCTCAAAAGAGATGACATCCACAGTATGCGCTGTGCCGGACTCCCCTCCAAGTATCAATTCCTTCGCATCGTAAATCTTGATATCTGCCGGAGCACCGGATAACTTTTGAATGCTTGCAGATTGATTAGCATGAATGGAAAACGCGTTATTACCATCCCCCTCAGCATAGCGAAGCTCTTTGATAATAAAGTCTGTCGTGAAATTCTTTCCTTGGGCATCAGAATAGTATCCATCAGCCACCTTCACCTCAACCCCATTGCCCACATTCAGCAGGTCCACCACTCCGGACACGTCATTATTCGTTGAAGCCGCAGCTCCAGGGCGAATCAGATAGTATGCCTGAGTTACAGCCGAGGTCGTCAGGTCAATCGTGGATTCTCCCGTGTATATGAAGGTATCAGCATCCTGCCCGGACCATCCGGCATACGCAGGCAGTCCCGGCATCAAGGTCATACCAACAGCTGCCAGACAGGCCAAAACAGCCTTACGGAGAATAACAGGGAGATGAAGTTTCATGGTGGAGAAAAGTGTACTCAATCGATTTATCAGCCACTTACACCGGACACACAGGTAAGTGACAGAAAATTGTTCTAAGACCCAACCATTCTACGTTTTCGGAATCCGTAAGTCAAGCACACAAACCGTTTTAAATACTGAATAATCCGGCGGCTGAAAAAGCCATTGGAATTACGAGTTACGAAGTACGAATTACGAAGTAAAAGAAGTTCGTGCGCAGCGTAGCTGCGCAGGGATAAACTCGTGGACACCCTGCCCGAGTAACCTCTCATTAATCACTAATCATTATTCCTTAATCATTCCATAAAACAGAGCCCGCCTGCCGTTTCCGGCAGACGGGCCAATTCATTACTCTCCCTGCAGATATAGATTTTTAATCAGAACGAGTACCGCACGCCGGCGTGTCCGGAGATGCCGGTATGTTCTGCCCCGACCTCGACAGCAGCACCAGCAGTGGCCGTCCAGGCGGGAGACAAGGGAACCATCACCCCAGCCCCGAACTCAGCATAGAAACGGCCCCGCTTCATGCTCTTTACCTCCCAGCCGGAGGACGAGCCACGGAAACGGCTCTGGGCGGAGACCTGTTCATTCAGGAGCTCCAGATGCAGTCCGGCAGAAGCGTAGAATGTAGCCGGTTCCTGGTAGCGCATGGCAGCAAATTCGCGATTATACTGAAAACCAATGGCTATATCGGCCTGCCACTCATCATCATACGAAGTCTCCAGGCCTACGGCACCCAGGCCTTTTTCCTTCATGGCATCCAGCTGATGCCATGAGAGATTGGCGGTCAGATACTGGGTCAGCCAGCTACGCTCGTTCAACTGATAATCAGAGCTGAGCTCATAGCCGAAGTTCAGTGTGAGGCCATCCATGCTACCCTTTGTCTGACCAGAGAAGCTGTGGTACCCCGCCTCTACCGCCACACCACGCTTCATATCAAAAGTGCTGGTAGCCAGGCCCACGGAAGCGCGGTGCCTGAACTGGCCGGTCACCGCCACAGCATAGGCATCCAGGAACAAGGTATCACCATCCACCTTTGCTGAGCCGGAAGTGCTGCTGGCGTTTTCGTAGCCCAGGCTGGCACCTGCACGCAGGTTGCAGGTCAGCGAGCGGTCCACACCGAGCAGGAATCCATTTGCCGTGCGGCTGTAATCATCCATATTGGCATCGCCGTTCAAATCATCCTGCGCACCAGTGTAGGTAACCCAGGTATTGAAGGTGCGATTCCTTGCCCCCTTTCCGGTACGAGGGCAGACCGGAAGCGACATCTGGCGACGAAGGGCGCTCAGGTGGTGGCGGCTCGAATCCAACTGCATGAGACGCGGCAGAACATTACCAGCGCCAGCCACGCTCCGAAGTCCACGCACGGCAGCGGCCTCGCTGCGGGTGTAGTCGAAGGCATCGATAAGGCGGCTCATGGCATCTTCACGGGCAGCCAGAGTTCCCTCACTATGGTGGAAGTTATCGGACATCTGCTGCAACACACCGGCCACAGCGGTCAACTGGGCATCCTTTGTTGCGGTACGATAATTCCTGCTGTATACGAGCTCTACACGGTCATCCTTATTTTCCAGATGCACGTTACGATTCTGCAGGACTCGCTGGTAGGTTCCATTGGCTGCACGGACCACATCGTAGAGCACATCCTCATTGAGGTCAGATGCCATCGTCCCCTCCATAATCGTCGTACGAGCGCCCTCTGCAGCGGAATCAGCAGCCCCCAGGTGAGACACGAATACACGAGCCGTCACCGGGGCCGTTGCAGTGCTTACCCTGTTGCCAGTCTGCGCGGCGGCCACGTCAACAGGTCCGGAAACCCTGATGACATCCGAGCTCACCTTTCCCTCGGCATCCACCTGTGCATCCAGCTTAATCAGAGTAGCATCGCTCAGCTTCAGACTTGTTGCCTGCAGTTCATCCCCTGCTACTCCCTTCTGCACCTCAAGAACAGAACCAACCAGCTGGAAATCCGGTCGGGCATTATCATCCGCAGTGAATGAGCCGGCTGCCAGCAGGGTTGCTCCGGTTGCCCCATTGTTGGCTTCAGAATCCTGCGTTGTATCAAGAGTACCCACGCAGGCATTCCCCGTGTTGATAACCAGATCCGTATTCTTCAGCGCAATGGTGGATTCCTTGCCCACACCTGCACCGGTCATTTCAAGCCAGGAACCGGTATTATCCGAATCAGAAACACTGCCTTCTGCTCCACCCACGGCCCCATTGGCATAGATTACCCCCTGGAACGCGGTGTGATCATAATCAAGCAGCAGGGAATCACCGCCGGACTTATTGATATCGCCGGCACCTGTGAGCTTGCCTTCCAGTGAAGATGCTTTCCTGAGATTCAGCACCTGGGCAGTATCCACTACGATGTTGCCTCCGGCGGTCAGGGTAGCATTCTCCACATCCACACGATGAAGAATGGTAATATCACCATCCTCAACAGTGCAGATATTCGCAGCGCCCCTGCCTGTATTCAACAGGCTTACAGTGTCCAGGGTAATGGACTTTGCCCGGACCAGCGAATCACCCCCTGTCACCACAGCCAGATTCGAATCAGAACGGGCGGTTGTATCACCTTCAATACTGATATTTCCGGCAGCGAGGAGTTCGGAATTCTCAATCCAGGTGCTCTTATCTCCAGAGCCGGTGAAAATCCCGATATTACCACCATCGGACAAGATGCTGGCATACTTGATATAATTGCTATCACTTACATCCACATCTCCGGCCAGAGCATGAATGGTTGTGCGTGGGCCATCCAGAGCTTCGCTGGTAATAAAGGTACTACCCGTTATCTCCACATTCCCGCCAGCCTGCACCTGTGCTCCTGTACTGATATTGTTCTCCGCAGCCTGAATTGAAACATCTGCAGCAGCTTCGATAAGCGTACTATCGCCGGACACTGCGTTACTCTCCCCGGCAATCACCGCCACGGAGCCGGACTCCGACACCACAGAGGCGCCATCGGCAATGGCATTATGCCCCAGTGAAATGAGGCTCACATCTGTTCCCGGCATGGCTGCCTCTGCTGTGGAATCAGCAAGCAGATTATAGCCTTTTGCTGCCGCCAAATTCCCCGCCACCTTCAAGGTGGCACCGCCTGAGACTGTATTGGCTATTGTGCTGGTTATAGCAATCCGGGACATTCCCTTCACCTGAGCACCGGAACCAGAGATTTCATTCTCTGCACCATTGATAGAGACAGATTCACCGTATACCCATGCACCGTCTGCAATTTCGTTACTCCCGGCAGCATCAATGGTAACAGCGCCACCTGCCAGCAATGCTGCGCCGGAGGAAATGATATTGCTCTTACCCTCGATATCAGCTGTAGTACCAGCCTCCACCATGGTATTCGCTCCCATGATTGTGTTTTCGGCAGTTGTTGCACCATCGATTACCACAGATTCATTCGTTGCAACCACCTGGGCAGCTCCGGATATCGTGGTGGAATTCGTGCCGGCAATGAGCACATCTGTACCGCCTGTCACGGAAGTACCAGCGCCATCTATGGTATTCTCTGCACCGTCCATGACCACGGAAGAGCCCTTGACTGTTGCACCAGCCGCCACATCATTGCTTGCTACAGCGGTAAGCGTGGCAACCGTTCCAGCCACCACCCTGGCGTCTGCGGTAATGCTGTTGGTATCTCCTTCGATGTCCACCGTTGCATCGGCTGAGACGCGCGAGCCTGTTCCGCTGATAGTATTGCTGTCCCCGGCAGTCATTGCCACAGACGCACCATCAACCGTTGCGCCGCTTATCACTTCGTTACTTTCATCGGCATCAATGGTGACGCTTCCTCCAGCAAGGACTTCTGCACCTGCGGCAATGCTGTTGGTCGCACCACTCATATCCACCGCGGCACCGGCCTGAACCAGCGTATCGGCATCAGTAATGGTATTTGCTGCGGTTGCCCCGCCATCCACCTTCACGCTTCCATTCGTGGCGACCACCTGCGCTGTACCGGAGATTTCATTCACCGTTGAGCCGGTAATGGTCACATCCGTCGTTCCCATCACCTGCGTTCCGGTGCCGGAAATGGTATTCTCCGGGCCAGAAACAGATACCATATCTGCGCTGACCGTTGCGCCGTCCCCTACCTCATTGCTCGTTGCAGCGGTAAGCGTGGCGTCCGTTCCGGCCTCCACCCGGGCACCTGCGGCAATGCTGTTGGTATCACCCTCGATATCTACTGCCGTGCCAGCCTGTACCACTGAATCAGCTCCAGTGATGGTATTAGCAGCTGTTGTACCACCAGCAACCTTTACTGTCCCATTCGTGGCAACCACCTGCGCTGTACCGGAGATTTCATTCACCGTTGAGCCGGTAATGGTCACATCTGTTGTACCCGTCACCTGCGTTCCGGCGCCGGAAATGGTATTCTCCGGGCCAGAAACAGATACCGTATCCCCACTGACTGTTGCACCGCCCAGCACCTCGTTGCTTGATGCAGCGGTAAGCATGGCGTCCGTTCCGAACTCCACCCTGGCACCCGCGGTAATGCTATTGGTCGCACCACTCATATCCACCGCGGCACCAGCCTGAACCAGCGTATCGGCATCAGTAACGGTGTTCACTGCGGTTGCCCCGCCATCCACCTTCACGCTTCCATTCGTGGCAACCACCTGCGCTGTACCGGAGATTTCATTCACCGTTGAGCCGGTAATGCTCACATCCGTCGTTCCCATCACCTGCGTTCCGGTGCCGGAAATGGTATTCTCCGGGCCAGAAACAGCTACCGTATCTGCGCTGACCGTGGCGCCACCTACCACTTCGTTGCTTTCAGAGGCATCAATGGTGACGCTTCCACTGGCGAGCACATCAGCACCTGCGGCAATGCTGTTGGTCTTACCCTCGATATCTACTGCCGTGCCAGCCTGTACCATTGTATCAGCTCCGGTGATGGTATTAGCAGCTGTTGTACCACCAGCAACCTTTACTGTCCCATTCGTGGCAACCACCTGCGCTGTACCGGAGATTTCATTCACCGTTGAGCCGGTAATGGTCACATCTGTTGTACCCGTCACCTGCGTTCCAGCGCCGGAAATGGTATTCTCCGGGCCAGAAACAGATACCGTATCTGCGCTGACTGTTGCACCGCCTATCACTTCATTGCTTGATGCAGCGGTAAGCGTGGCGTCCGTTCCGGACTCCACCCTGGCACCCGCGGTAATGCTATTGGTATCACCCTCGATATCTACTGCCGTGCCAGCCTGTACCAATGTATCAGCTCCGGTGATGGTATTAGCAGCTGTTGTACCACCAGCAACCTTTACTGTCCCATTCGTGGCGACCATCTGCGCCGTTCCGGAGATTTCATTCTCTGTTGAGCCGGTAATGGTCACATCTGTTGTACCCGTCACCTGCGTTCCAACGCCGGAAATGGTATTCTCCGGGCCAGAAACAGATACCGTATCCCCACTGACTGTTGCACCGCCCAGCACTTCATTGCTTGTTGTGGCAACAACGGAAACTGTGCCGGAGTCCGAATTAATATCACTGCCAGTCACAGCGACCTGATCGCCACAGGCCATTACATTCCCAGTTGCCCCAATGGAGGTAGCCGCCTTGATTTCAGTTTGTCCACCATCACCCACGGCAACGCTTGCGCCCTCTATCTCCACCCCAATAATGGAGGTAGACGAACTACCACCTATTGCCACATGCCCCGCGCCGCTTACTTCTTCACCGATAATTTCCACATCCGTTCCCGTAACAGAAACAGATACTCCGTCATCTGCAGCGCCTTCAGAGACAACGGAAACACTATTCAGCCCGACAGAGCTTCCCGTTATCTCAATCTTCTCAACTGCATCCAGGCTGGAGGCTTTCGTCTGGCCTTCTGCACTCAGCGAACCAATAGTCGTGCTGCCGCCAGACACACCAATGGACAGGGTCCCACCAGCAAGCTCTACTCCAAGCAGGGAAGTCGACACACTGCCGCCAATCGTAACTATTCCCTCAGGGGAAGTATCCTCTCCACTCACAAAATCGGTTTCGCCCGTGACCGGCACTTCACCGCCTCTGGAAATAGCAGAAGCATCCGCCATGACAACCGCCGCTCCGGTAATACTGATATCCCCCTGAGCCTCAACCTCTGCCTCGCGGATATTGACACCGCCCATGGGTCTGTGCGCAACCGGGTCCTCCGCATATGTACCGAAAGCCCCGATGCTGACAGAGCCATCATATGACCGCACCGTGGTTGCATCCGAGACGTTCACCCTGCTTCCCTTAACCTCTATATCTCCCGTTGCGGAGAGAGAACTATGTACGCTCTCCAGTTCAGATTCACTGAAGATATTAGTATCGCCAGTCTCAGTACCAACAATGATGGTATCGGCGGTTGCAGTCACATCTGCCAGCCCCGTATTCGAGGTTCCGGCAAGGGTCAGATTTTCCGCAGCGGTGAAGGATGACTGAACAGCATCCACCTTCACACCAGTCATGCCCACGTTGCCGGTATCACTGCCAAGCTCCGATGAAATCATGTAGGCTCGACCATTGCTGCTTTCAATCCACACATCGCCATCATTGGCGGTTGCCTTGGCCTGATAAAAATAGTTGCTATACCCACTGCCATGAGATACCAGTTCGATATCGCCATGTTCAGCCTTCAGCTCAGCGCTTGAGACGGTATTCAATGCACTCGTATACACGCTGATTCCCGTCCCGGCTGTGATGGACGGAACAGTATCCTTGGGGTCCATGGCCGTAAATTTGGCACCGGCAAAGGAAAATTCGCCATCTGCATCTACCACCCCGGAGAAAATACCATTACCATAAGGAAGTTGTACGAGGATATCACCGCCCGCCGAAACCTCTGAATACCTGGTCCATGCAAGCTCACTGGACCCGGCATCCCTCACAGTAATATCCCCGCCTGCAGTCATGGAGGCCTTATCATTCTCTGTATTACCTCCTGCCAGGCGAATGGTGGAAACATTTGCCCCCTGCACGCCAATGCTGTCAAACGTAATGTTACCGTCGGCATGGATACTTAACGTGCCGGTATATGTCTGGTCGGTCCCTGTTCCATTACCAGATGAAGCATCCTGCCCGACTCCGGCGTCAACCCGATGATTGAACACAATATCGCCGCCAGCATCGATGACAGTACTCCCACTGCCTCGAATAATCATATTCCGATATTCATTCGCATTACCAGCCGAATCCACACCGATTGTGATGTCTCCCTCTGCGCGAATTTCCGGGTTATACAACGTTGTTACGGCTGACTCAACAGTAATGCTTCCGGGGGAGCCATCTGCTCCAGTACCTGCATGAAGATTCAGAGCATCGTATCCAGACGCAGAATCCATAGGGGATACCTTGATATCCCCGTCATATTCATAGGTCTGATTATTGCCACTCACCGTCACCTCATGAGAGGAACCGGTGGGCATCACCTCGGCGTGTGCCTTGCCATATGCAAAAACAGAAACCGAGAAAAGTGCTGCAATGAGCGCTTTGCGAAGTGCTACAGGAAGATGTGTCTTCATATCGCAATTATTACTATCTATGGTTGAGGAATGAATGTCGCACCCAGCTATCAGCGCTGGATACGCCCTAAACATACCAACAAGATAGGTCTTGCGAAATCTAACTCTCTAACACTTGTTGTATTTTACTACATCTTACCCGCATTTCACTTCCAGAAAGCGCCCCGCTATCATCTGCACAATAGGCCGTATTTTACTCCTTCTACAAGCAAAAAACACGCCCCGAACAAAGGCGCAGATAACATTACCAACCTATAATCAGCAGAACAGCTGATTTGCAGATTCTAACCTGCCGTAATTTTCAACAACGCCACGGCATCTGCGGCGAGGCGGCGGATGGCGGCCTCGCGGTTGGAGATGGCGGGGAGTCCCCAGAGGGTGAAATCGTTGTGCGCGACGATGTTGAAATACATACCGCGGAGGGAGGTGAGGAACCAGAGCCAGTCGCCCCGCTGCATGGAGGGGAAATGCACCTGCACGGCATCCTGCCACTCCTGAAGCGCGTAGGAGTAGTGGGATTCGTAGACATCGCGCGTGAGCTCAGGGTCTTCGTAGCCCATTTTGTTCAGGAAGCAGAGGACCTCCACCCCGCTGGCCACGGTATCATCCTGCCAGGCGGTGATGGGTGCCAGCAGCCAGGAGCAGATGATTTGCTCCGGGTCACCGGAGGAGCGGGCTTCCTCCAGAGCGGCGAGGCAGACCTCATTATACTGGGTGGAGATGAAGGCCAGGGTATCGCGGTACAAATCTGCCTTGTGGCCGAAATGATAACGGATGAGCCCGATATTGACATCGGCGGCGTTGGCAATATCGCGCACGGCAGCGCCTTCGTACCCCAGGCGGGTGAACTGCTGCACAGCCGCGCGCATGATCTGCGCCTTGGTATCATCTGACTTACTCATGAATCAAACACGGTGCGATGTTTTTTCTTTTTTCTGGCCGTTTCTTTCTCCTCCTGTTTTTTCAGGATGAAATCCTGGTCTTCTCTGCAGAAACGGCGGAGCTTGGTGCGGGATATTCTGCCGCCATATTCCTTGAGATACACCATCTGGTGCGCCTCATCGAAACGCTGCAGCCGGGCAAAGGTGGTCACATTTCCCGTGGCAGAGGACCAGGTGCGGTACCCTTTGGCGGCCAGTTTCTCCCGGTACTCATCCATGTCTTTTTCCGCATTGACCACGCCCTCTTTCAACAACACCTCAATCTGCTGCGTGAATTCATTGTACCCATCGATACCGACCACAAATTTACCGCGCGGAGAAATAACCGCCAGTGCAGGTTTGCGTTTCAGCCCATAGCGCCGGGCAAGACGCTCGATAGCCTGGCGGCTGTACTTGGCGGAGCTTCGCGTGCGGTCATCGATGGAGGCGCCGGAATCCAGCTTGAGGCGCACCACGCGGTCGCGGCACCATTCGTTGAACGCCGGCGTATCGAGCAGTTCCTCACCGAGCAGGGCGCTTTTGGGGGCTATCACGGAATCGTGAAACCAGATGATGAGCGGGCGACACTCACGGTGAGCAAAGCGGGTGGCGGCGGCGTAGCTGTCGAGCCAGCCGTTGCCGTGGCGTTTGGCTTCGAAAGCAGCCGTAATACCTTCGATTTCGGCATCCGGATTATCCGGGTCGGTGAAGTAGACCTCGCCCTCGGCGCCGTTATCAATCTGCTCCAGTTCCTCAGAGGTGGATACATTATAACTCTGGGCGTTGGGGTCTACCGCGCCACCGGTCAGCAGCGGATTCATGCCGGGGGTCACGGGTTCTTCCCATCCCATATGCTGGTTACCCGATTCACCCGGGCGGGGTGCAGCGGAGGCCTGAGCGGGCTCCTGCTGCAGCATGCTGCACGATGCCAGCAAGCCGGCACCCACAGCAAGCAATACTGGGAGCAGCGTTTTCGTCATCAGTCGCGTTCGCGGCGTTTCGCTTCCTGCCAGGCAGATTCCATTTCCTCCTGCGTGGCCGCAGGCAGGCTTGTTCCCCGGGCCTTAAGAGCAGCTTCCACAGCATTGAAACGACGCTCAAATTTCCGGTTTGCATTGAAAAGCGCCAGCTCCGGGTCCACCTTGCGGCGGCGGCAGAGATTCACCACGACGAAGAGTAAATCTCCCAGTTCCTCGGCCACATGCGGGTCATCATCCGGCAGCTCCAGGGTTTCCTCCACCTCTGCCGTCTCCTCGCGGATTTTTTCTACGACCCCGGCGTGGTCCGGCCAGTCGAACCCGACCTTGGCCACCTTTTTGGTAATCTTGTATGCCTGGAGCAGAGAAGGCAGGCCCTTGCCGCAATCCTGAAGATACGGTTTATCCTCGATGGAATGCTCCTTGCGCTTGATGGCATCCCACTGAGGGACCACGCCCTCGGCGTTTTCCACCGCGGCAGTACCGAACACATGCGGATGCCGGCGCACCAGCTTATCTGCCAGCTCGCGAGCCACCTCGTTGATACCGAAGGCGGCTTCCGGATTTTCCTGCGCCATTTCGGCATGGAAGATGACCTGCAGCAGCACATCGCCCAGCTCCTCGCGCAGGTGTGTCCAGTCACGCTCGCGAATGGCATCTATGCATTCGTAGCATTCCTCAATAAGACTGCTGATGATGGAATCGTGGGTCTGCTCGGCATCCCACGGGCAACCGCCGGGCTGGCGCAGACGGTGCATGATGGCCACCGCGCGCTCTACCTGGCGGGCGGGGTCCTGGCAGTGAATCATTTCCTGCTCGGTCATTTCGACTTGCCGTTGCGGCGGTCGCGGCGCTCATTCGTGGCCTTGCCCGCCAGGATATCATCAATATGCTGCACCATATCCCAGGCCACGCGGCGGCGCTGGTACTTGCGCCACAGCAAATCGCGCAGGGTCTGCCAGTGTTCTTCCGTGAATTCAGCGGGGGTGAACACCACCTCATCGCGCTGAGAACGCCCCAGTTTGGGCGCTACCATGAGCTGCCACCAGCCACCGAAGTGCTGAGCCTCGTATGTTACCTTGTTACCGTCGGCATCGCGGTCCTGCCAGGAGAATGTTTCCATCTGTTCGATTTACGGGGGTTAAAATTAACGTCGGCGGTCCTGCTGCTTCATGGAGCGGTTGATGGCGTTCACATCATCCTGCATGGTGGGGGCAATCTCCGTAACCGGGCCAGCTGTATTCAGCGAAACAATGAGGGGTTTGGAACGGTTTCCGCGGTTATCGTACTTATAAATCACGCGCTGCACCAACTTGCCCTGCGGGTGGGAATACATGCGTTCCTCCACCAGGCGGGCGCGGCTGTCGTACCCGTACGCAACTTTATAGATAATATTTTTCTTGGTGTGGTCGTAGATAATGCAGCCCACAAGCTGCCCATATTTACCCTCTGTGTAATCATTCACCGCAGCGAGGCGCCCGCTGGCAGTGTAGGAGGAGCAACGCATGCCGCGCCAGCCTTTCTGGCGCTGGTAGATAGCCCGCGTACCATCCGGGTGACGCATCACGCGCACCATATCACCGGTATCATTCATAGCCTCTGTGCTCTGCGCCTGCACAGCCGGCGCTACAGCCATGGCAATAAGGAACAACCAGCGGTGAATCATCTTACTCATGAGCTTATTCTACTAATTTGCCACTCCCTTGGCAAGCGGAAAGTCAGTCTTTAGCCGCGTCTCTGGTGCAACTTGAACCGCACCCAGCATGCCAGATGAAAAGGCATCAGGCGATTTCTGAACCATGGGCGCATATTGTCCATGACCTTGTTGCGGCACATGCACCACCACAGCATTCGGTGAATCACATTCATATTCCACCATCCAGCCACCATCCGGGCAGTGTAACACATGCGGCGAAGCATCTCATCCACGGCTCGTAGCTGAGTCTCTGACCAATCTGACAGCCCAGGTGTTTCCTTGGCTCTCTGCACATCTCGCAGCATTGCCTCATAGGTTCGCTTGTTAAACTGGTGATAGCGTGCATGAAAAATTTCATAATCTTTCCAGGCCTTCAAAGTGTCCCATTGACGAGCCCTGTTCAATAAGTTTCCGGAATGGCAACGGTAATGGCAAGCAATTTTCGAACTCCCCACTACCGGGCCACTCAAAATACAGCGCAACTCTATCGGCGGATCCTGAGCTATTCGTTCATTCGGGGCTACCGCCAGTTCACCCCATCGACGAAAAACACTGCGTCTATAAGCAGAGAAACAACCATATGCAGATATCTTCTGCTCCGTTTTACTGCCCATATAATTCTGAACTCTATCTATCTCTGAATCAAGGTATAGTTCATCCGGAACATCATCACTTCCCATACAATAGTTCGTACGCGAATACGGAATCCCATTTTCATCCACATTTATCGCCGAAAGAATTACCATCTGAGTTTGAGGATATAGGCGAATCAACTCGGCAGTATCCCTGCATCGGGACGATAATTGCACATCATCCGCATCTGCCTCAAGAATCCACTCATATTTTGCATGAGCAACGGCTACATCCACGGTAGCTGCCACCCCCCTATTTTCCTCATTGCGCAGCAACAACGTCTCAATAGCCCCCTCATATTCATCCAGTACAGCGCTAATTACTTCCAAGCTGTTGTCAGTTGAACAATCATCCACTACAACGAGCTGCAGATCGCCCTCGTAATCCTGATGCAATACAGACTCAAGAGCTTCGCGCACATAAAGTCCCGCGTTATAACACGGCATAATAATTGTAAATGGCTCAAACACAGCAATCTTGCGTTTACTTGGTCTTAGCCGCGCGAAGCGCGCGCTGCATGGCAGCAAGGGTGGCATCGATATCTGCCTCTGTATGCGCGGTGGAAATGAAGCCGGTCTCGTAGGGAGACGGTGCCACATACACCCCCTGCTCCAGCATACCGTGGAAATAGCGGCGGAACATATCAAAATTGCCGCTCATGGCGGTATCGAGGTCATACACCGGCTGCGTGGTGAAATGCAGGCAGAACATGGAACCCTCGCGGATGAAAGTGAGCGGCAGCTGCTCATCGCGCAGAACGCGGCGCACCCCTTCCTCCAGGCGGGCACCCAGCTGCTCCAGTCGGGTGTAGGAATCGTGCTGCTCCAGATAATTGAGCTGAGCAAGGCCCGCAGCCATAGCCACGGGATTACCGCTCAGCGTGCCGGCCTGATACACCGGCCCCAGCGGAGAAACGCAGTCCATAATCTCGCGGCGACCACCAAAGGCACCCACCGGCAGACCACCGCCGATAATCTTACCCAGGGTGGTGATATCCGGGGTGATACCCAACTTACCCTGCACACCAGCGGCAGAAATACGGAAGCCGGTCATCACCTCATCAAATATAAGAAGAGCCCCATTCTTCTGAGTAATCTCGCGCAGGAACTCCAGGTAGCCCGGGCGCGGCAGGTAGAACCCGGCATTCCCCGGGAAAGGCTCCACGATGATACCGGCAATCTCCCCCGGATGCTGAGCAAAAGCGCGGCGCACGGCCTCGCAATCATTATACGGCAGCACGATGGTCAGGTTGGCAAATTCGGCAGGCACACCGGCGCTGTCCGGCTCGCCATGGGTAAGCGCACCGCTGCCGGCGGCCACCAGCAGACTATCCACATGCCCATGGTAACACCCGGCAAACTTGATGATATACTTACGCCCGGTATAACCACGAGCCAACCGCACGGCGCTCATGGTGGCCTCTGTGCCGCTGTTGGTCATGCGCACCTTCTCAATGCTCGGAATCCAGCGGCAAACGGTCTCGGCCATTTCCACCTCGATGCGGGTGGGAATGCCATAGCCCAGCCCCTGCGGCACCGCAGCCTGCACAGCAGAAATCACGCACTCCGGAGCATGCCCCAGAATCGCCGGCCCCCAGGTACCTACATAGTCGATGTACTGCCGGTCATCCTCATCCGTGAGGTGTGCACCCTCTGCCTTTTTCACAAAAAACGGGGCGCGTTCCAGCCGGCGGAAGGCGCGGACAGGCGAATTCACCCCACCGGGAATCACCCGGCACGCGCGTTCGAATAATTCTTCAGAAACAGCCATATGCATTCATCGTTACAGATAATACACCCAGAGGTAGATAGCAGCTATGCCGACACTCATCAGCATGAGCGGGAACCCGACAGCAAAGTACTGCATGAAGCTCACGCGCAGCTTGTGCTGGCGGGCCAGCCCCAGGGCCACCACATTGGCACTGGCTCCAATCACAGTACCATTGCCACCAAGGCAGGCACCCAGAGAGAGCGCCCACCAGAGCGATTCCAGATTCTCATACCCCATGGCACCCATATCCTGCACCAGCGGAATCATGGTGGCAACAAAGGGAATATTATCCACAAACGCACTCATGATGGCACTGAGCCAGAGCACGCTCATGGTGGTGGCAACGGGCTCACCACCGGTCAGGGACATAGTCTTCGCAGCCATCCAGTTGATGATGCCGTTCACCTCAAGTCCGCCGACCAGAACAAACAGCCCCACGAAGAAGAAAATCGTGGTCCACTCCACCTTGGAGAGGATAAGCTCCAGTGCCTTCTCACGGTCAGGCATGGTGAGCAGAAGAAGCAGCGAGGCACCAGTCACAGCAATGGTTCCGCTCTCCAGCCCCCAGTGGGGGATGAGGCTGTGGCAGCAGAAGAGAAAAATGGTGAATCCGAGAGTAAAAAGGCAGCAGATCAGCAGACGGGGGCTGCGGATGAGACCAGCCAGATTAATATTCATGATACGGCTATGATTTTTGCTCACCTTGGCAAACTCCTTCCGGTAAATAAAGAGCAGAATCGCAATCGTGAGCACAAAAGACACCAGGCAGGGAAGGGTCAGATTCACAATGAAATCATTAAAGCTCAGCTCCTTCACCTGACTGGCAATCATGATATTGGGCGGGTCGCCGATCATGGTGCAGGTACCGCCTATATTGGATGCCATAATCTGCGCCATCACAAAGGGAATCGGTGAAATCTTCAGATCCTTCGTCAGTGTGAAGGTAATCGGCACCGTGAGCAGCACCGTGGTTACATTATCCAGGAACGCAGAGCTTAACGCCACCATCACCGAAAGTGCAATAAGCAGAGCCACGGGGTTACCTTTCGTTTTCTGCGCGGCCCACACGGAAAGGAATCGGAAAAGACCGGTCTTACTGAGCACCAGCACCTGAATCATCATGCCGATGAGCAGCGCCAGTGTGTTGAAATCGATATGCGCAATCGCCTGCTCCTGCGAGATTACGCCGCCCAGCACCATGAGCATGGCACCGAAAAGAGCTATCACCGTGCGCTGTACTTTTTCAGAAATGATGAGTGCATAGGTAACCAGGAAAATAACGAGCGCAGCTGAAACGTGATAGGACATACAGAGAAACAAGAAAGGTCAGAGAAAGTACACCCTCCGCCTCGTTTTGGCAAGCTTTTTCCAACGCGTGCGCGTAAATTTATGAGACAAATCTAGATTTTACTTCACATTTGATTCGGAATCAGGTAAGATGAACGCACGAGTTATGGCTACACGCATGCAAAAGACCCTTGCCAAGTGCACCTCAACCCTGGAGGGCACATCGCTGCACACCGGTCAGACGGTGAAGCTCATCATCAAACCAGCAGAGCCGGACACCGGCTTCAAGTTCCGCCGCATTGACCTGCCGGACAAGCCATTCCTTGACGCCTCAGCTGCCAAGGTGCAGAGCGTTGAGCGCGCCACCACCATTGCAGACGGCGCCGTAACCGTACACACAGTGGAGCACATTCTCTCAGCCCTCACCGGCATGGGCGTGGACAACGCCATCATTGAAATGGATGCCAGCGAGCCGCCTATCGGCGATGGTTCCGCTCTTCCCTATGTGGAGATGATCAAGAAAGCCGGCATCGTGGAGCAGAACGCACCACTGAAGGTGTGGGAAATCCGCGAACCCATCAAGGTGGAGAACAAGAACGGCTCCACTATCGTGATTATGCCCTCCCGCGACTTCCGCATCTCGCTGACAGCAGTGGGACCGAATGGCCGCGTAACCCAGTATTTCGACAGCGTCATCACCCCGGAAACCTATGAGAAAGAGCTTTCCAACTCCCGCACTTTCTGTTTCTACGAAGATATCCAGCCGCTGCTGGAGAAAGGGTTGATTCAGGGTGGCACGCTTGACAACGCCATCGTGATCAAGGGTGAGGAATACCCCTGCGCCGGCGGCCTGCGCTTCCACAACGAATGCGCCCGCCACAAAGCCATGGACCTCATCGGCGATTTCATTCTCTGCGGGCACCGCATCATGGGCCACGTGATTGCCATCATGCCGGGGCACGGCATCAACACCCAGATGGCGGCCAAGCTGCAGCAGAAGTACGAAAGCATGGAAGCCATGCGCCCGAAACCCATCACCATACCCAGTGGTGAAGCCGTGCTTGATACGCTGGAAGTCATGAAACTTCTGCCGCACCGCTACCCCTTCCTCATGGTCGACCGCATTATCGACTTCGAAGGCGACCGCAAGTGCATAGGGCAGAAGAACGTGACCATGAACGAGCAATTCTTCCAGGGCCACTTCCCCGGCCACCCGGTCATGCCCGGTGTGCTCCAGGTGGAAGCCATGGCACAGGTTGCTTCCATTCTCATGCTCCGCATGCCCGAAAACGCCGGCAAGCTCGGCTACTTCATGAGCTGCGACAAGGTAAAATGGCGCCGCCCCGTAGTACCGGGTGATGTGCTTATCATTGAGACCGAGCTGACCAAGATGCGCGGCGCTATCGGCATGGCAACGGGCCGCTGTCTGGTGAACGGCGAAGTTACATGCGAAGCCGAGCTCAAATTCATGCTCTCCGACATGTGAATTTCGCTGCGATAGCGAAAAAAATGAAGAACGGTGCTTGACATACGCCGATTTTCGGGTATCATATCGCACCCGGCCGTTTCATGCGGCCACACAGAAACCACTTCAAAACCAGATAAAGAATTATGAGCAAGAGAACATACCAGCCTTCCAAGCGCTGCCGCAAGCGCCAGTTCGGTTTCCGCGCCCGCATGGCTACCAAGAACGGTCGTGCCATTCTCGCCCGCCGTCGTGCCAAGGGCCGCAAG
>JAZLDD010000051.1:0-13336 GCA_045614585.1 Akkermansia sp.
ATCACGCTGTTGGAGAACAGGTAAGGACGAGCCTTCTGGCGCAGCATGTCCACGATTTCCTTCTTGGCGGAAATGTAACCACCGGAAGCACCGCCCAGGGCCTTGCCGAAGGTACCGGAGGTGATGTCAATCTTGCCGAAGAGGCCGCAATGCTCGTGCGTGCCTCGGCCGCGCTGACCCAGCACACCTGTGGCGTGCGATTCGTCAAAATGCACCAGAGCACCATATTTTTCGGCAAGTTCATGAATCTTGTCCAGGCTGGCTACGATGCCGTCCATGGAGAAGACGCCGTCGGTGGAAATCAGGATGGTGCGGGCACCGGCTGCCTTGGCTTCCTGCAGCTTGGCTTCCAGGTCTGCCATGTCGTTGTTGGCGTAGCGGTAGCGGGCAGCTTTGCAGAGACGCACGCCATCGATGATGGAGGCGTGGTTCAGGGAGTCGGAGATGATGGCATCTTCCTTGGAAAGCAGACCTTCAAAGAGACCGCCGTTGGCATCGAAGCAGGAGCCGAAGAGGATGGTGTCTTCTGTGCCGAGGAAGGCACTGAGGCGCTCCTCGAGCTGCTGGTGCAGAGTCTGGGTGCCGCAGATGAAGCGAACGGAGGCCATGCCGTAACCCCAGCGGTCAATGGCATCCTTGGCGGCCTGCATGAGCACCGGGCTGTTGGCCAGACCCAGGTAGTTATTGGCGCACATGTTGATGACCTGGCTACCATCTTTCAGACCCACTTCGGAGTACTGCATGGTGTCGATATAGCGTTCCTGTTTGAACAGACCGGCGGCTTTGAGGGCCTCCAGGTCGCTTACCAGACGGTTCTTGAACTCGGGATTGTACATGAAAATACGGGGGGTTAGTAAAAAAATTATCCGGTGGATTCTACTCCTGCGTTTTCTTCTTGTCAATGCCGTATTCCTTTGTTAATCGGGCATGACGGGAATTATTCCGGGTTGTTTTTTGAACAGATGCGGTGCGGGGTGTATCATAATGGTAACAGCCTGGGAAATCCGGTCGTTCAGAAGGAGAGAGCTGAGGCGGCCATCTGGGAACAGGCTGCGTTTCAACAAGGTAGTAAGTAGGAGCCGCCCGTATGCAGTTGTTCTGTCGCATACGGGCGGTTTTCCTGCCTCAGAACTGGAGGATAAGCCCCACTTGAGAGTTGATGCTGGTGGTGCTTTTCTGCAGAAATGCTGAAGCTCCGCTTTGCAGTGACAGGTTGCTGCCGAGTGGAACGAGGATTGATGCTCCGAGCTGGAGTCCAAGGGTATCTCGTTTGCCGGAATAGAGCCTGAAAGGTTCTTCCGGGGCATCTTCAAAGTGCATATCGATTTCTGTTTCTGTATTACCAACAGTGCCGCAGAGTGCAGTGTGCAGATTAAGCCACAGCTTTTCTGCCAGTGTTCTTTCATAACGCACGCCCAGGTTGAATTGAGTGAGAGAAGCCTGTTGTTTGTCGGCATGAAGCGAAGCGGTGCTTCCGCTTTCGTGGAAAGACTCCATGCTGGCGGTGGTGGTTTGCAGCGAGATGTACGGCTGCAGGCTGCTATGACTGCTCAGTGTGATATGGCGTGCAAGCTCAGCGCTGAAATTGATGGTGGTGCCGGTTGCAGGGGTGGTGCTGGTGGTGTTGCCATCCGGCAGGCGGCGGGAGAGTGAGAATTCATGCAAGGCGACTCCGGCGGAGAAGAAAAGGTGCCAGTTGGAGTTTCTGAACAGAGCATATGCATGAAGATGGGTGGCAGAGTCCGATTGAGTCTCTTCATTCTGCGGGGTGATGTCCGCCTGCCCGTTTGAGAGTGCCAGACCAACGGAAAGTTCCGGTGAAATCTGTTGTTCGACAGTGATTCTTCCACCCCAGGTGCAGTAATCATATTTCTGCTCGTCTGCATGGCAGGTGCTGTTGTGATTGAACGCGTGGAGGAGCACGGTGGTGGAGCTGTCCTGCGCAAGCCGGTACCCGGTGCCGGCAGAGCTGTGCAGTTGCTGCATGTGGGCGAAGGAATCATCTGCCATGCTGTTGATGAGCGCGGTGTAGCCGGCTCCGTTCACGGAATCCATGAGGGTGCGCAGTTCTTTTGCATCACACGAAGTGGCAGCAGTCTGTGCCAGATTTCTCAGCTCTCCGCTGGTGGTTTCAGGTTGAATGCGGCGCAGGGCTTCATAGGCGCTGCGCTGGTTGCGGTTCAGCTTGTGTGAAAGTGAAGGTGCGGGATGGGCTGAATCGTAGTCCGGGGTGTCATCTGTGATGGTGAGTCTGCCTGTTTCCGGGTCAAATGAGATAGTGTTATCCTGCATATCCTCCGGCAGTACTACATCGAGCAATTCTTCATCGAAAGTGGAAGGAAAATCGAAAATTATCAGCTCGGAATCGATGTTTTCCATCTGACTGAGGTCAAGTGTGGTATGGTCGCTGAAATGGGCTACGCCATTGAGAGTGAGAGTGCCTCCAGTCAGGATGACGGTGCCGCCATTCAGATTGATATGCCCGTGAATGGTGTTGCCACCCGGCGCCAGGGTGAGGGTTTGCCCCGGGTTGAGGTTGAGCACGTCCCCTTGCTGGATGCTCATTTCAGCGCCTTCGCTCATCGTGATGGAACCGGTGAGATTTTCTGTGCCGGTCAGCAGGCAGTTTCCATTGATATAGAGGTGATTGCTGACAGGGAGATTGTTGAGGTCAAGTTTCGGAGTGGCGTTGCGGCCATGGCTGCCGAGGTAGACTGCACCAGCACCCAATGCCTGAGCGTGGGTAATCCTCAGACTGCCGGCGGAAATACTGGTTCCGCCGGTGTGGGTGTTGGCTGTGGTGAATACGGCGTCTCCGCGGATTTCTGCTTTTGTATTGCCACTCATGCAGCCGCCCAGATGGGCGTTTTCTACAATCACCAGTCCGTTTTCCGCGTGCAGTGTATTTGTGCTCTGGTCTATATGCAAGGTGCCGCCCTTCATGTGAATCCGGTTCAGAGAGCTGCCAGCTGCCCGGAGAATATCCGAGACACGAACCTCGTGGTTGTTGTTGATGTGGTAAATGTCTGTGTGCAGGGAACCGGGCAGGGTAACATGACCGGTGTTATCCGTAGCTATGCTCTGGCCATGCACTATGATATCGGCATCGGCTGTGTTGACCGTTCCACCGGTGATGAGTTGCAATTCGCATCCGGCATCGCGCATGAAACCGCTGTCGCCGCCTTCGTTCCCATAGGCATCCACCATGGTGGAGGCTATGGATTGAGCGAGTTCACTGGCATCGAAGCTGCCGGAGAGAATGAGGTGCCCGTCGTTCTGTATGGCTTCAGTCAATGTGAAGCAGAAACCTTCTACGCTGAGTCTGCTGTTGCCGGTGCTGCAGAAGGCTCCAGTGCCCAGCGCTTCTGCTGTGTGGATGGTGAGTTGCCCACCTTCCAGCGTGGTGCCGCCAGTGTGAGAATTGTCTGTGGTCAGTTCTGCGGCGCCGGTGATGTGCAGAGAAGTGGTGCCGCTCAGTGAGCCTGAGAAAGTGCCGGCTTCAAGAATCACCTTGCCGGCAGTCGCGTGGAGAAGATTTGTATCGGTATCTACGGCGAAAGTGCCACCGGTCATTTGAATGAGCTGTAATTCCGGATGCTGAATTTCGCTGAGACGGGCAGAATCATTGCCGGTGAGCAGGTATTCGCTGAAATCGGTTTCGCCTCCACAGGTGGCTGTGCCATTGCTTCCCAGCCGCAAGCGGTGCTTACCGTGGGTGATAAGCGCGTTTCCTTCTACTGAGCCGCCATTGACAACCTGTACGCTGTAACTGGCTGAGTGTGCAAAGCCGCTGGCGGCGCTGGTGCCGCCGATACGGGTTGCGGTTTGTTCCTGCAGCGGCAGGAGCGAGGCGTCAAATTCACCCAGCATGCTCAAGGTGCCGTGATTGTAGATGCTGCTGCGGAGTTGTACTGGTGCTGTGGCTGAAAGCTGGTTGCTGCCGCTGAAGCTGATTTGAAGGGCGCCGCCGGTGGCGGTCACTGCGGAATCTGTGCAACTGCCACTCAGACAACCGCCTGTCAGTATGATGGTGGCGTTTTCGGCAGATATGGTCGCATCGGTATCTGCCACGAGCCGGCCACCGCTCATCGTGATAATCTGCAGCTTGTCACCCGCTATGGCCCGGATATCGCTCACGCTTGTACGGTGATTGGTGCCGATGTGGTATTGCCCCAGGTGGGTACTGGCATTCAGGCGGCATTCGCCCCGGGAATCCAGCTGGATTTCTTCGCCCAGGTAGAGAAAACGCGCGTTGCCGCTTATGCTGCCTGTTCCGCTGGTCAATCTGATGGTCGTACCGGAATCGCATTGAAAGCCGCTGTTCCCTCCTTTGTGACCATAGGCATCCACCAGCTGCTTGTCTATGCTTTGCCCCAGCGCAGATATATCGAAGCTGCCTTCAAGCTGCAGCTGGCCGGTATTGGCTATGGGGGCAGACAGGTTCATGGTGCCTTCTGCTTTCAAGACGGCGTTTCCGCTGCAGCTTACCTGTGCGTTGCCCCATGAATCGGTGGTGAGGCTTCCGCTTTGTAAATCGATGGTGCCACAGAAATTGCCGGCTTGCTGAAGGCGGGCATTCCCCTGAACCATGAGCTTGTTGCTCACGGTCTGATACGCCAGATTCAGCTCTCCACCCTGCATGATGACTACGCTGCTGCCAAGTGCCCCGGAGTGCTCCGTGGTCAGTGTGCCGCTGATTATCCTGGTGTTGCCGCTGTAGCTGTTGGCGGCGCTTATCACGGCATCTCCCTGCACCTGGATACCACTGCTCCCGATTATGCGGCATGCGATTTCGCCGCCAAGCAGTTGAGCCATCTGCTCCAGGTGAAGTTCATCGCCGCGCAGTGTGCCGTTTTCCATGGTGAGTTCTCCTTTGTATTGGCTGCCGCCAGTGATGTTGCTGTCTGCGCAGATGCAGATGGCATTGCTGAGTGCCTGATTATCCAGGTTCAGCGTACCTCCCTGCAGACAGATTTTACCGGTTCCCAGAGCGGAGCTGTGCAGGGTGGTGAGTGTTCCGTTTTTCAGCGTGGTGCCGCCGGTGAATTGATTTGCAGTGGAAATGCGTAATTCGCCTGTGTTCTGCTTGAGGAGACTGGCATTTCCGCTTATGCAGCCGCTACCGCTCCAGTCGACGCTGCCGGTGGCGTTTTCTACCTGCATGTAGGCTGGCAGTAGTTCTCCCTCCAGGATGATATCTGCCGCCTGTTTGAAATAAACGCTATCTCCATCCAGAAAGTTACTGTTGACAGCCGGGCCGCTCCAGTTCAATTCGGCATGGCCGCTGTTGTTTTTCCATGTTCCTCCGGCAGATATCCATTCCAGATCTGCTGCTTCATATCGGGGGATTGTCAGTTCTCCATCTTCGGCAAAGAACATCAGCGCGTTGCCTTTTATTTCCGTCTGCGCTGCCTGGGTGCCGCGCAGTATCTGTGTCACCTCGAATTGCTCCGCATTCTGCACCAGGGTATACCAGCCTCGCTGCATCTGGGTTTTATCGTACTCCTCATTCAGCGTGCCAAGCGTGATGGCGGCACTTTCCTCAAGCGTGAGAAGGGGTGTTTCCCGGTGATTGCCGGTCAGCATGAAATTCCATATATTTGCTGTGACCGAGCCGGATTGAATCGTGTTGTTACCTGAAAAAGTTCCTTCTGCCGTGTTGAGATTGCCGCTTATATTCAGTTGGGCATTCTCCATGTTGAGAGAATCTGTTGTCAGATTTCCGGTGTGGTTCAGAGCCGCATCGTCAATGCAGATTTCTGTGGCTTGCGCGTCCCCCGTCAGGTTGAGTGTGCCGCCCAGTATCCGGTAAGTATTACCGGCTGCAAAGGTTCCGTTCAGACTCTGGGTGCCGCTTCCTTTCTTGATGATGGTGAGACCGCTGCCGATGTGACCATGAAAGTGATGTGTGCCACCGGTGTTGATGGTGAGTGTATGTCCGGCGTGGTTCACATAGTCGCTGAGCTCTTTTGCGTGTTCCAGATATGTTGTATTTTCCTTGATGGTGCCACTGTACAGATGTGCCGCAGAGCTGATGCTCTGAGCAGAATCCAGACCTCGGATGCTGATATCACCGGCCAGCCCGAGTGCGGCAATGAAGTAGGTATCGGTGTTGCAACGGCCTGCTACATCGAGAGTGATACTGCCTTCCATGGTAGTTGCGCCTAGTTCGAGAATAGCGGCGTTATCATAAAGCCCTGCGCCGTCCCATGTGTTGCTGTAATTGCAGATGGTCAGATTCCCACGGAAATTACTCGTCGCGTTATCGTTCAGACGGAAGAGATTAAGGGTGTTGGTGGCCGTTGCTTCCAGTATCAGGTCTCCGTTTCCGCTGATACTGGCAATATCGGTGATGCTTTTGAAGGAGGCGTTGGTTCCGGTATAGGTGATATTCAGCACGCCTCCGTAGTAGCCGGTTCTTATCACATCATATTGTGCGTGAAAACAGGGAGTAGTTGCGCTTATATCTGTATCGCTGTATTCCAGCGACTTGTACAGATTATCTACTGAGAGCTCAGTGCCTGAGACTTGTGGGTAAGCCGAGACCGCCAATACCAAACCGAGAAAGAGAGAGTTCTTCATTTTTTTTTGCGTATTGCAACGTAATATTTTAATCAGAAAATGGTTACGCGGATTGCAATTTAGTAAATTAATGGAGGGTCTGGCGTAAAGTCAAGGAAGAAACACGTAATGAAAAGCCCCCGTCTGTGTGGCGATGGATAACCATGCTGATGCGCCATGAGCGGCGCTGCTTCGGGGAGAGAGTGGATTTTTGAACTTGCCAAAAGGCATGATAAGTAGTACGATGCCAGCGCCCCTCCAAATAGAAGCTGAATGAGTCCGGAATATAACGACAGAGCAGATTTGAAAGCAGGAGCGCCCGCGCACGCGAGCGCGAATGTGGTGATGCCTCAGGCCCCGAATATTGAGAAGAGCCTGCTGGCCATGATGACGATTGACCCTACGAATATTGTTTCGCAGTGTGTGTCAAAGGGGATGACGGCAGATTTTTTCTATATACCGGCGCATAAGATACTGTGGGATATTTTCCGCGAGCGATATGACAAGGGGATACCGATAGACGTGACCTCGGTGATGCAGCAGCTGGCAGATAAGAAACAGCTGGAGGCCGTGGGCGGGGCATCCGGACTGATGGATGTATTCTCGTATACGACGAATACAGGCCTTTTCAATCTGCATTTTGAAACCCTGAAGGAGAAGTACATACGCCGCGCCATCATTCTGACGGCAAATCAGGCGAGCGACTCGGCCTACACGAGCGAAGCAGAGGTAGACGCTCTGCTGGATGAGACAGAACAGGCTGTGCTGAAGATTCGTCAGAGTACGGATAAGGGCGGGGAATGGAAGCTGAGCGCGGATATTGCGGCGGCAGTGAATAACATGGAGCGCATGATGAGCAGCAAGGGCGAAGTGCTCGGCTTGTCCACCGGTTATCCGCGCCTTGATACCATGATTAACGGTCTGAAAGGCGGTGAGCTCTTTATCATCGCGGCGCGCCCGTCCATGGGTAAGACTTCTTTCCTGCTCAATATCATGGAACACCTGGCGCTGGAGGTCAAGAAACCGATTCTTATATTCTCCTGTGAAATGCCCAGTGTGCAGCTGGTAGAGCGTCTGCTCTACGCCCGCAGCGGCGTAAGTAAACAGCTTCTGCTTTCCAGACAGGGCGGATTATCGAAGGAGGACATGAAACGGCTCAAATATGCAATCAACGAACTGCGTGCCAGCAAAATCGTGATTGATGATACGGCGGCTATTTCCATTGCGGAGTTGCGCGCCAAAGCCCGCCGGGTGATGCGTGATCACCCCGACCTCTGCGCTATCGGTATTGACTACTTGCAGCTCATGCGCTCTCACACCAAGCAGGCACAGAACAGCCGCGAACGCGAAATCGCTGAAATTTCCGGTGGATTGAAGAGCCTGGCAAAGGAATTGAATCTGCCCATCATAGCGCTGGCTCAGCTGAACCGCGGTCCGGAAAACCGCCCTGGCAAGAACAAGGGTGTGCCCATGATGAGTGACCTGCGTGAATCCGGCGCTATCGAGCAGGATGCCGATATGATTGGTCTGCTCTACCGCATGGCCTATTATGCCGAGGATGATGAGGAACGCGAGAACGTGGGCTCGGACGCCAATCTGGCACTTTCCAAGAACCGAAACGGTCCTACGGGCGATATACCGCTGACCTTCATACCGGAGCTGATGCGTTTCACCCCGCGCATACCACGGGCGGATGAGGAGGAAGAAGGCTGATGAATGGCCGCTGCAGAGCATTATGGCTTGGTCTGCTGGCGCTGGCGGTTGCGGCTTGCCAGCAGTTTCCCGGGCCGCCTACCCCTGCGGTGGTGCTGGATATAGGCCACACGGTAGACTACCCTGGAGCCCGCACTCCCGGGAAGGTGGATGGTCGCCGTCTTTCGGAATGCGAATTCTGGTACGAAAATGCCTACTACACCAAAAAGGTGATTGAGGAGGCCGGGTACCCCTGCGTTGTATGCAACCGGGGAGATGAGCCGGAGGATGATGACCGCCTGGAGACCTACGCCGCGCGCGCGGATGTGCAGCAGCTCGAAAAGGACGAGAAACCCGGTCGGCGTTACCCATCCCGCTATTTCCCGGACCGCGTGGCGGCCGGCATTATCAGTGCCGATTACGCTGTGTATCGCCAGGCTCCGGCGGCGGTGTTCCTGCATCACAACAGCAGCGCCAACGGCTGGAGACGGTATAACCAGAAATCCGTCATCCTGACCAACCGACACAATGGCATGCCCCTGGCCCAGGCCATAGCGGATTCGCTCAACTCCCGCTGCCTGAACCATGGTATGCCCAATCAGGGAAAGGAATGCACTGTGCAGACGCGCTATAAAGATGCTTCCCGCGGTGGCGGCTGGCTCAATGTCTGCGATGATGCGGGCATTCCTGCTGCCATCATCGAGGCGGCTTTCCTGAACAACCGCAAACACGCCCGCTATCTGGCAGACCCGGAAAACGCCCGCCGCTATGCGGAAGCCGTGGGCCACGGGGTGGTGCACTACCTGCGCACCCAGAGCGGTACCGTGCACCGCCGCAAAAATATAGACCAGCCGGATGAAGGTTCCTTCGGCTATGCCCGCGAATCCCGCCGCCAGGATGTGCCGGGCGCTAAGCACCTGCTGTGAGGGAAACTCAGTCTTTTTCCGGCATGCTGATAATGCGGGGCGCAAAGCTGGACAGCAGACGCAGCGGGGCCGCTGCAACCCAGGCGGCCAGCACCTTGGCCACGGAGCAGAAAACCAGCCCCCCGGGCACATCAAAGCAATAAGCTGCCAGCAGCAGCAGCGGTAGCGCCACCACCCGCACCTGCAGCTGCCAGGGTGCAGCTGCCATCTTCGGAATATTGAACAGGGCTGTACCCAGCAGCAGCGAACCGAGAATTAATGGTAATTCGGCCTGCCGGTACAGCAGAAGCCGGCCGGTGAGGTAACTATACCCCCAGCAGATAGGGACAAGTGGCGCCAGCACGGCGCCAATCAAGGTCAGCCAGCGGCTCAGCAGTATCCCTTGCCCGGCCAGAAGAACCGCATGGCACCATGGTGCGAGCACTGCCAGCATGGCTATGCTCAGCGGCAGCAGAAATGATGAGATGAGCCCGCTCAATATTGCCGCCATGGGCAAGTGCAGTGGCAGCAGCACCAGCTCTGCCAGTGCCAGCACGGCACATGTCGCCAATGAGTAGCGCATGGTGGTGGCCAGCACGGCCACTGCCTGCTTCACAGGCGGCAATAAGTGGTACTCAATCGGCGGCATTTTCCGGTGAGGATTCTTCTGCAACGGGTTCCGGGTGAACAGGGGCAAACCCCATGGGGAAGCGGGCTTTCCCGCTCATATCTGTGAGTACGCGGCATTGGGTGTAGCCCAGCTCCTCCATGATGGTGCGGGTGGCGGCTCCTTGGTCGTGCCCCACCTCCAGCATCACCAGAGCACGGGTTGCCAGGTGGGGCAGGGCGTCTTTCAGAAAGCGGCGTACGATATCCAGGCCATCCGGCCCACCGTAAAGAGCGGTGGCAGGGTCGTGCTGCACTTCGGATGATACGGGTTCACCCTCCGGCACATAGGGCAGATTGGCCAGTACCAGGTTGAAGAGCCCCGCCGGCGGGCATACGGCGCCTTCTTCGGGCGCATCCCAGGCTGCAAATAAATCACTGCGATAGGTTTTGACGCGAGCGCCGAGCGCCGTGGCATTTTCCAGAGTCAGTGAAAGTGCTGCTTCTGAAATATCTGCCATAATCACCTCAGGATTCTGCCGCGCCAGCTCCAGCGCCAGCGTAATGCCGATGATACCGCTGCCGCAGCCCATATCAAGCACTCGCATGCCGGTTCGCCGTGGTGCCATCTGCAGCGCAAACTCGACCAGTTCCTCGGTTTCCGGGCGGGGAATGAGAGCCCGGGCATCTGTGCGGAATTCCCGGCGGAAAAACTCGGTGCTGCCCAGCAGATGCTGCAGCGGCACTCCCTGGCCACGCTGCTTGAGCAGCTCGCGCAGCGGGGTAAGCTTATCCTCAGGCAGCGGGTCATCATAATGCAGGTAGAGCCAGGTTTTATTGCAGCCCAGCACATGCACCATCAGGCTCTGCATGGAGTGGCGGGCGCCTTCTATGCCCCGCTCCTCCAGATAGGCGGTACCGCTTTTCAGGATGTCCTGGATTGTTTTCATTTTATTTCAATTCATCCATGCGTTCTTCCATTTCCACATGCTGCATGCGGGAAATCACCTCATCGAGCGCGCCGGTGGTCACCACGATATCGAGGTTGTAGGCTGTGTACCCGATCCGGTGGTCGGTAAAGCGGTTCTGGGGGAAATTGTAGGTGCGAATCTTCTCCTCGCGGCCGCCGGAGCCGATAAGGGCGCGGCGCTGGGCAGAGTATGATTCCTGAGCTTCGCGCTGCTTCATTTCGAAGAGACGGGCCCGCAGAATCCTCATGCCGGTTTCCTTGTTCTTGAGCTGGGAGCGCTCGTTCTCGCAGCGCACCATGATACCTGTGGGCAGGTGAAAAATCTGCACGGCAGATTCCGTGCGGTTCACATGCTGTCCGCCGGCTCCGCCGGCGCGACAGGTCTCGATTCGCAAATCCTCCGGGCGGAGCTCCACATCCACCTCTTCTGCTTCCGGGAGCACGGCCACAGTGGCGGTGCTGGTGTGAATGCGCCCCTGGGTTTCGGTGGCCGGTACGCGCTGCACGCGGTGCACGCCGCTTTCATATTTCAGGTAGCGGAACACCTCCTCGCCGGAGATACGGGCTGTCACTTCCTTGAAGCCGCCTATGTCATTCGGGCTGGCATCCAGTACTTCCACCCGCCAGCCGCGGCTCTCTGCGTAGCGCTGGTACATGCCCAGCAGATCTGCGGCGAAGAGAGCAGCCTCATCGCCACCTGTTCCTGCGCGTATCTCCACGAGCGCATCGCGGTCTTCCGTAGCATCCCGCGGTAGAAGACTGTATTGAATCTGCTCGGTGAGTTTCTCTACTCGCGGCTCCAGTTCTTCCAGCTCGGCGGCGGCCAGCTCGGCCATTTCTGCATCATCGCCGGAGATAAGCTCCTGGTTATCCTTAATCTGCTGCAGGCAATCCTGCAGCGTGGCCCAATCCCGCAGCAGTTCCTGGGTGCGGCGGTGCTCGCGCATCAGCTCACCCGCGCGCTGGCGGTCCTGAAATAGCTCCGGGTCTGCAATCTGCACCTCCAGCTCGGCCAGGCGCTCTCGTCTTTTTTCAATCAGGGGGGCGTAATCCATGCTTGCGCGACCATTCTAGCTTACTACGCTATTACGCGCAAGTTCAATTTGTCGCATGTGCCTTAAAGTTGCATGGGGATGATAAATACCCCGGCAAATGGATATCTGCCGGGGTATCAGAAGTGGCTGACTGGTTGCTTATTCGGCCGTATCCTTTTTGAGAGCCTCGTTGATAGCAGCCATGTGCTTGACAATCTGGTCGTTGATATTGTTTCCGTGCATATCGCAGGCCATGCGGATGGCGTTGAGAATGGCGAATCCGGTGGCGGAGCCATGGGCGATGATGGAGAGACCGTTCACACCGATAAGGGGGCTGCCGCCCACGGCATCGGCGCTCATGCGCTTGCGCAGGGTCTTGAATACGCTGCTCATGCCCAGCGCGCCAATCATGGCCATCACGCTGTTCTTGATGGCGGCTTTCATGGTATGGGCAAAGAATTTGGCGGTGCTTTCCACGCATTTGAGCAGGATATTGCCGGTGAAACCATCTGTCACGGCTACATCGAGTCCATGTTCAAAAAGATCGTGACCTTCGGTGTTGCCTACGAACTCGAAAGGCAGAAGCCCTTTTTTGTTCAGAGAATCGAGCAGGGCATAGGTAGCCAGCGAGGTTTCGCTGCCCTTGCAGTCCTCGGTCCCGTTACTCATCACGCCCACCTTGGGGGTCGGGCGGTTGTATACGTAGCGCGACATGAGGGCCGCCATTACGGCGTAACCCACCATGTGGCTGGGTTTGGCGTCAGGATTTGCTCCGGTATCGCTTACCAGCACATTGCCATGGGCTGCGGGCAGGGGAGAAACGATACCTGCGCGCTCCACGCCCGGCAGCAGACGCAGCTTGATGGTGCTGGCTGCCACGGCGGCTCCGGTATTGCCGGCGGAAAGTACGGCATCGGCCGTGCCGGCCTTGACCAGATCCACGGCGATGCTCATGGAGGATTTCTTTTTCTGGCGCACGGCCATGATGCCGCTCTCTTCCATGGTTACCACCTCAGGGGCGTGCACAAATTCAATCTTCGGGTGCTTTGCAATGCCAGCGGCCTCGCAGCAGGCGCGGACCACGGCTTCATCGCCTACCATGTATATCTTTTCCAGAGCGGGGAGCTGTTCCAAGGCCAGTTTAGCTCCGTCTACATTGATTTGCGGTGCGTTATCACCGCCCATAGCATCGAGTGCAAGCTTCATGAATGTGGAAAAGGTTGTATGTGAATTATACTTGACCCTACTCTAGCAGATATAATGAATCTTTGTCAACACAAAAACAGCCCATACCTCAAAGTATGGGCTGTTGCTTTGGAAAAATGTCAATGTAGTTCAGCGTCAGCGGAATTAGTCCACCAGCTTCACAATCACTTCTGCACCACTCTGGGTCTTGTAGGTGCCGCACTGCGGGCAGGCGGTGTGACCGGGGACGGCTGCGCCACACTTCGGGCACTTGCCGAGCTTGGGAGCCTTCCAGGCCTGGGCGGCCAGGCGGGAGCGCTGCTTCATCTTGGACGTTCTGCGTTTCGGAGCTGCCATAGTTCTATATCTGGTTTAAGATTTTC
>JAZLDD010000052.1:0-12662 GCA_045614585.1 Akkermansia sp.
AAGAGGTGCAGTCCATCATGCCGGCCCAACACCTTGCCGTTGATGTCCACAATATCACCCGGATTATCCGGCAGATAATGGCGCAGGAAATCACTCATCTTCACCTGACCGATAAAACAAATTCCCTGCGAATCTTTCTTACCCGCATTAGGCAGACCGAAACGGCGGGCAATCTCACGAACCTCCGGCTTGGTGATTCCGCCCACAGGGAAGACGGCGTGCGCCACCTGCTCCGGACGCATGAGCGCCAGGAAATAGGACTGATCCTTATTAACATCTGCTCCGCGCAGCACATAGCTACCCTCCCCCGGCACATCCATCCGTTGGGCATAATGCCCTGTTGCCACAGAGGAAAAGCCCTGCTCCAGCGCATAATCCAGCCGCACACCGAACTTCATCTCTCGGTTGCAGAGCACATCCGGATTCGGCGTAGAGCCATTGCGATAACCCTCGATGAGGTAGTTCACCACACGATTGCGGTACTGTTCAATGAGGTCCACCACGCGGAACTCTATGCCCAGCTTGCGGCATACGCCGAGCGCGTCTTCAATATCGCGTTCCCACGGGCATTCGCCGGGTATATTTTCATCATTGACCCAGTTCTTCATGTAAGCAGCCACTACATCGTGCCCCTGCTCAACCAGCAGTGCGGCGGCTGCTGCACTGTCTACACCGCCACTCAGGGCTATGAGGATACGCGCCATGGTTTCAGTCTATTTGTCAGTTTCGTTTTTTGCTGCGGCAGCGGTGCTCTGGGCTACGCTTATTCCCTGAGCTGCAAGACTTGTCATCAGGCTTTGAACAGCCTGTACAATAAATGTGGTGCGGTCCATGTGATTGTGGTCACAGAGAGTTTCCATTTCCTCGAGAATATCATTCGGGCAGCGGAAGGATATGGTTTGTGTTTTCATGGTCAGCGCCGCTTATGCTAGCAGATGCCAGGGGCTTTTTCAAGGGCAAATGCAGGCTGTCCGGCTGCGGGAGAGGCACGCGCCCGGGGGGGCGGTGGAGCTATTCCCGGGTGATTACCTTGATGCCGGCTTTACGGGCGGCGGTCAGGGTTTCCGGTGTCAGCGGGCGGGTGGAGACCATGACCATAGGCGCAGGCGGGGTGCCTGGGCGCCCCAGCAGCAGGCGGCACAACCAGTTGGCGAACCGGGCAAATTTCAGGCGTTTCATGTAAGCGCCTGCGCGGCGTATGCATTTCAGAGGACCATCAGCATCATCTACTGCAATGACCACCCCATCACACACAACGGCGCAATGCCCGATTCCGAGCTGCTCGATTTCTGCTGCCATGGCGGCGGCGTGCGCTTCATCGGTGGCAATGTGGCCGGGGGCTGCTCCTTCCGCTGCGGGCAGAGGCACCTCCATGGCGTGCAGGGTGATACCGTGCTTGTTGCAGAGCCGCTCTACTTCCTCGCGTTGGAAGAGTATGGTGCGGTGTGCTTCGAAGACGATGTGATTCGCGTTGGCCTTGATGGCATTTCTGATAGTGCCCGTGCCGATGCAGGGTACATCAAAGCGCATGTCGTGCCCGGGTTTGGTCACTTTGCAGAGCGTGACCGGGCAGGGGCGGTGCCCACCGGCGTGCAGGCATTCGTTTGTGCCTTTGTAGGCTTCTACCGCCACGACGGAATGCCCCTGCACGATGATGCTCTGGCCGATATCCAGTCGTGCGATTTCGCGTGCCATGCCCAGGCCGAAGCGGGCTTCATCGAGCTGTTCCGGGGTGGGTGCCGGGCCGGCCAGGTGGCCGGGGGCAGGCAGGTGCTCCTCCATGAAGGTGATGGAGGGCAGCACTTCCATGTTGCGGGAATGAATGAAGTCGCAGACAGTACCGAAAATGGTGTGAGCATTCCGGCGGTCCAGGGTGGCCAGCAGGCGGCGGGCGGTGGCATCCGGCCACATGGTGTAGATGCAGGCGGGCTTGATCTGCCCGGTGAGCATGACATGGGTAACCCCTTGTTCGTGGAAAAAGTCTGCCGGCCCTTCCAGCGCTCCCACTCGGAAGCATTTGTAGGCGTCTGCCATGGCGGGGATATCCTTGCCCACGGCGCCTCGCATGCCGGCTGCAACAACCCGCACCCCGGCACGCCGCGCACCGGCTATCACCATGCGCGGAAATTCACCCGCACACGCAATGATGCCCAGTACCATATCTTGGGGGTATTGTCTCACAGTGCTTACAGGAATTCCGGGTGTTCCAGGTAGTGGGCAATGCGGAGCATCAGGCGTCCTACATCGCCGCCATCCACCACGCGGTGGTCAAAGGAGGCCACAATGTGCGCCTGCTCCACAGGCAGGAAGCATTCCACCTCATCGCTCCACACGGGCACCTTCTGCACGGCGCCTACGCCCAGAATAAGGCTTTCGCTGGGCAGGGGCATGGGGGTGGCGTGTGTGAGCCCGAAGCCGCCGAAGTTGGATACTGTGGCGATACCACCGCCCTGGTAGGCGGGGTCAAGTCTGCGGTCGCGTGCTTGTTTCACGACCTTGTTGTACTCATCGACGAGTTCATCCAGGGTGTGTTCATTGACATTACGCAGTACGGGCACCATCACCCCATCTGTCACCTGGACTGCGACACCGAGGTCAATGCGGCGCGGGGTCAGGATACGGCCTCCCACCATGTAGCCGGCGCATTCGGGATGCTCTGCCAGCGCCAGAGCCAGCGCACGCAGGAAATAGAGCGTGATGCCGGGTTTGCGGGGGTGGCGCTTGCGGTGCAGAACGATGGGGGCCATGAAAATCGGGCGGCCACAGCTGGCAATGGGGCGGCGCCAGGTGCGCTGCATGCTGCTGGCCACGCTGCGGCGCATGGGCGAGGCCTGGTGTGAGGGCCATCCATCCACATAGTTGATGAATTGCTCAAAGTCATCTATGGTGATGCGGCCATTCGGGCCGGTGCCGATGACATAGGCCATATCTGCCTCGGTGATGCCCAGTTCATCCATGCGGGCGCGGATGCGGGGGGAAAGGAAACGGCTGCCGCGCTGACCCATGGGCACGGGGAGTCCGCGGCCACCTTCGCCCAGCGGTCTGCGGCGACCGCCACCGGGCATGCCCTCGCGGAATTCGCCCTCGGTGCGGAAATGGGCGCCGTCCTGGTTGCTGCTCTGTTCCTTAGCGGGGGCAGTAGCGGGGGCAGGGGTGGAGTTTTCGTCCAGCGGGGTGGCGCCGGAGCGCTCGATTTCCTCCTCCGTGGCTTCGATGATGCCCATAATGGCCCCCACGGGCAGCGTTTCGCCGGGGCGGGCATCCAGCGAGACGATGGTGCCGCCGCAGACGGTGGTCACCCCCATAACGGCCTTGTTGGTTTCAACCTCGAACACCTCCTGGTCTGCCTGCACGGTGTCGCCGGGTTTCACCAGCAGCTGCATGATGGTGGCTTCGGCTATGGATTCGCCCAGCTGGGGCATGAGAATGGCTACTTTCGGCATGATTCGGAAAAGGGGTTAGAGGGAAATGAGGTAACGGGCGGCATCGGCAATAGCGGCGGCACTCGGGCGGTGCGCCTTCCACAGGTCCGGGTGGGCGGGTATGGGGGTGTCGTGCGAGCTCAGGCGCAGCGGCGGAGCATCCAGCAGGTGGAAGCCCTGGGCTGATACCCGGGACACCACCTCAGCGGCCACGCCGCCCCAGGGGAAGTCCTCGCTCACCACCAGCAGGCGGGCGGTGCGGGCTACGGAATCGATAATCGTCTCCGTATCCAGCGGTTTGACACTGCGCAAATCGACCACCTCCAGCTCATAGCCGCTGGTGGCGGATAATTCCTCTGCTGCGCGCAGGGCCTCCGGCACCATGGCCGAGAAAGCCACCACGGTGGCATGCTGGCCGGGGCGGGCAATGCGTGCCTGGCCGATGGGCAGGGGATTCGGGTCCACCCAGGAATCTGCCTTCAGCCAGCGGTACAGGAACTTGTGCTCCAGGAACACCACTGGGTCCGGAATCTGCACGGCCTGCTTCAGCATGTAGTATGCATCTGCCACGGTGGCGGGGGTGAAGACATGCAGCCCGGGGTAGTGCGCAAAGAGCGCCTCCAGGCTCTGGCTGTGGTAGGGGCCGCCGCCGGGGGTGCCGCCGCAGGGCATGCGCATGGTGACGTTGATGGGCATGCCGGTGCGGTAGAAATGCGCGCCGGCGTTGTTGCCCATCTGGTTGAGCGCCAGGGTGCCGAAATCGGCAAACTGCATTTCGAGAATGGGTTTCATGCCGCCGATGGCGGCGCCTATGCCCACACCGGCAATGGCATCCTCCGCGATGGGGGCATTCAGCACGCGGCCGGGGTACTTGGCATCCAGCCCCTTGGTGGCCTTGAAGGCACCGCCGAACTTGCCGGCAATATCCTCACCCAGCAGGAACACATCCGGGTCTTCGGCCAGCAGTTCATCCAGCGCCTGGTGTATCGCATCTATGTAGGTCACGCTCATGGTCGGCAAAATCAGAATTCGGGGTTCCACGAGGTGGCCATCCAGTCCTCGTCTGCGGGGTTCGGAGTCTTTTCGCGCTGAGCCTGGGCCACCAGGCGCTGCACTTCGTCGCGGCATTCGTCGTCCCAGGCCTGGGCTTCTGCCTCGGTAAGCCAGCCGGCCTCCAGCATCTGGCGGCGGGCCACGGCCAGCGGGTCGCGGTCGGCATAGGCGACCTTCAGTTCCTCGGGGATATAGGCGGCGTCATCGTGCTCGCCGTGGCCGCACATGCGCAGCGTGTTGGCCACCACCCACTGCGGCCCCTCGCCTGCGCGGGCAGCGGAAATAGCGCGCTGCATAGTGGCCAGCGTGGCCATGAAATCGGTGCCATCGCACTCGTGGCAGGCCAGCCCATAGCCCCGGCCGCGGTCCATGAGGCTGGCGGCAAATTCCTGACTGTTAGGGGTGGAGTAGGCAAACTGATTATTGGTCACCACAATGACCACGGGAAGCTTCTCTACGGCAATGAGGTTCACGCCTTCGTGCGTGGCGCCCACGGAGGTGGTGCCATCGCCGATGCAGGCCACGCCCACGCGCCCGGTTTCGCCCTTGAATCGCTTGGCCAGCATCATGCCGGCTACCACGGAAACCATGGCCCCCAGGTGAGAAACCGGCACCGGATTACCGCTGGCGGGGTTACCCCAGTGTACATTGCTGTCGCGGCCGCGCATGTAGCCATCAATGCTGCCCAGATAGGCGCGTGCGCTTTCCAGTACGCTTTCGCCCCAGGCGCAGCGGCCGGCCTGTTCGCGGATAAAGGGATTGTACACATCTTCCCCGCGGGTCAGGAAAACCGCCTGACAGGCGGCAATGGCTTCGTGTCCGCGCCCCAGGAATACACCGCCGAAAATCTTGCCCGCTTTGTACAGGGCCGATATCTTGGTATCAAAAGCCCGCGCCATGACCATGGCGTGGTAGGCTCGCCGCGCTGCTTCCTGCAAGTCGATTCCGTTCACGTTGTCCATTTTACTCCCAGTTTCAATCTATTGCAAGCGGAAACGGGAGCTCAGGGTAAAATAAACACGAGTGATTCCTCAATCGGGGAGGATAAAATCGCCAGATTGCAAGGGAAATTTTTTCTGGCATAGTGTTTCCGCCAGGAATATGGCGTAGAGCGGGATATTTTAATGCTTAATCAAGTATTTTGCACAAAACTTGAGGGAATAATGGCCAGAAAATGCACAAAACTTGAGGGAATGTCGGCAAAAGGGGGGGGAATCAGGCTTCCTCACTATGATGGACCATCCATTTTTCAGCGTCAGGCTCCATGTGCCCTCCGGGGAATGGTGCCGGTAGCTGCCAGCTGCTGCTCAGAAAGCACCTGATATTCCTGCTTACTCTTTTTCTCAGGGTGTTTTCGGAATCCGGTTCTTACTGCGTAAGTGGCACATGTTCAGCGGAGCTTGATGATGTAACGCCCCATGGTCATGCCCATGGCATCTGCCGCCGGCATGGTTTTGCGGGCGTGCATGGCGCCCCAGGAATCGGTGTAGATGATGGTTTTATTCTTCAGATTATAGCCGATGATGAGGCGGGCATGGCCACCACGGGTCTGGGGAAGCCCTATTTCTTCCTGGTAGATGCCGAGCATGACGAGCCAGATGACGGGGGAGCCGCCATCGATGCTTTTCTTGATGTCTTTCAACCACTTATTCACCTGGCTGGTCTTGCCGGCGCGGGCCCGGCGCAGCAACTCGGCATCTGCCGTGCCGAATACATCGCTGTATACGCTCATGGTGGGTTTATCGGCGCGTTTGGCAAGTTTATTGTAAGGCCCGATGATAGCTTTGAGCGTGCTGGCGTAGTCTTCCAGAATGATGAATTTGGTGTGGAATTTCTTGCATACCTTTTCCATGGCATCTTCCATGCCGCTGGAGGTGGTGCCGCCGCCGGCGCTGCTGTTGCACACGGCGGCCAGGGCGTGCTGGTCCACTTTATTCATGCCGTAAAAAGCGAAGATACGCGCCAGGGTGGCCGGCATGCAGTATCCTTTGTCACCCTGATCAATCATGGGAATATCCTTGAGCCATACCGTGCCGTCATCCTCGCTGGTGATATTGCCGCGAAGTTCGTTTTTATGTATGGAGTCGGTGGCGCCTCCCTTATTGAGCAATTTGGCATCCGGTCCCATATTGAGGCGGATGAATTCGCCTTCGAAGGAATCCTCTTTGCCACTGGAGTTGGTTTCCAGGCGGATGGTGCCGTTATCCCAGTTCCATTCCCACGCTTTGATTTTGACAGCTGATTCCCTGGTGCCGGCGCGGCGGATTTTACCGCGCACCCCGGTAAGTTCTTCGAGTGCAGATTTTGCGCTGGTAATCAGATCGTTAAATTCCGCCTGGCTTATGCTGCCATCGTCACCCTTATTATAAAGCATGGCTTGTAAAGCAACCGGTTTATCTTCTGCCAGGGTGATGATAACCTCGCCTATTGACAAATCAGCCAGGCTTATTCCGCCGGCTGCGGCCCGCAGATGTTCTGCATCCGGCCTGCTGCAGCGGACTCCAGCCATGCTTTTGGTGATGCTTTGCTTCCAGAACTCACCGGATTTGATGGCTGTGCTTATATCAGCTGCCAGGGCAGCGCTGTACATGAGAAAGAAAACAATGGCGCGGAACATGGCTTCATGTTAGCGCATGCGCGTGGTGGGAGCAAGCAAAATCACTGGGGCTCGTTATCTCGCCCGAGCAGCTGCCGCACACTGTTCTTATGCCGCTGGTAGTAATCGCGGTAGTCGATGATAACCGGCTGCTTAGTTTTGTTGCGCCGGTGCTCCACGTAATTACTTTCGCTATTGGTGGTGTAGGGCTCGTAATCCGTGAGGTGGTGCGTCTTATCCATGCCGTCTGCGGCAAAGCCTTCCAGCTGGGAACGGATGCTCCGGCTCGCGCCGCTGTAGCTGCGCTCGTGGCTGATACCGTGGCTTTCATTCATGAAATCCGGCCGTAAATCGGTGGAGTACATGGAGTTGGCCGTTCTTTCGATGCCGGCTTTATCTGTGGAGAATTGTTTATCTGCGCCGGCAAAGCCGGAATCGCGCAGGTCCAGGTGTTTGCCGGTGTCAAACCGGCCTGCGGCAAAGGGTTTGTCGATTCTCCGGGCGTCATCCAGCTCCTGCTGGAAGGAGCTTATCTTAGAGGAAGTGGTCTGCGGCACCCCTTCCTTATTCTTCTGTTCGGAGAAGGCAGCGTCAAAACGCTTTTCGTAGGTTGACATCAAATCCTTCTCGCCCCCCTGCTCATCATCCTTGATTTCGTTTCCCTGGGAATCATACACGGTTCGCACCGGTGTGCAGCCGGCGCTGAGAAACAGTGCGCCCAGGGCAGGGATGACTAGTCGGTGCAGCATGGGTGGAGAATCAGTTATCCTGCTGCTGCACCTGCTCCGGAGTCACTTTATAGGTGGCGCCGCAGCGCGGGCAGTTGATTTCCAGGAATCCCTGCTCAGAGAGCAGATCGGCAAAGTCGTGCTTCATGGCGCGCACCACGGGCAGGATTTTTTCTACGGTGCACCCGCAGCGGAACTTGAACTTGCGCGTTTCGAGCAGTTTGGTCTGCTCTGTTTCGGAAATAGCACGCACATCTTCTGCGGTGAGCTCCTGCAGCCAGTCGTGGTCGGCGGCCGGCTGAGCGGTGATGAGGGCGAACTTATCTTCTCCCAGATCAAAGGCGCGGGACTGTCTCTGCTCGCTCTGGCGGTAGAAATCCTGCACCCAGTCCTCTACAGAACTCTGCGGCAGGGTGATGACGGAGGTCTGCGGTTCCTTGTTGGGCAGCAGGTTCTGGGCAAAGAGCATGTTCTTGTCGGTCTCGCGTACTCCTTCGCGGAAAGCCCGCCCTACCACATCCTCTGTGAGCGAGGAACCGGAAACAAAATAATTAGCCAGGCGGGGGGTGCATACATTGAAAGTCCACGCATGGTATTCCTGCCAGGGGCGGGATACCAGGTGCAGGGTGAAGTAGGCCAGTAGTTTCTTGAGTACGGTATCCTCCGTTTCCTCATTGCGGAGCCCGTGCTGCATGAGGTGCAGATAGTAGTCCACGAACATGGGTGAAAAGTCGGCGCGCAGCAGCAGACAATTGCGCCCGCGCACAAAGATGGATTCTACTTTCGTGAATTCCTCGACCGGTTTCTGTTCTGCGTCTGACATGGCGTGTATGCGGTTATATTATGCCAAGTGGTTTGACAGTTCAAGCGTAAAGATTTGTTCAAGATTCAATTCCGCTGCGGCGGAGCAGGGCGGTGGTGTCCGGGTCGCGGTGCATGAAATCGCGGTAGAGCTCAGCGGCGGGGCGGCTGTTGCCCTGGGAGAGGATGCAGCGGCGGAAATCGCGGCCTGTGGCGGGGTTGAAGATGCCTTCCTGTGCAAAGCGGGAGAAGGCATCGGCATCGAGCACTTCGGCCCATTTGTAGGAATAGTAGCCGCTTTCATAGCCGCCATCGAAGATATGGGAGAAAGCACGCAGCACACTGCTGCCCGGCTCGGTGGTGGGCACGCGGTAGTCGGCCAGGATTTCGCGGTCCACTGCCTCCACATCGCGGCCAAGGTAGGTAGCGGTGTTGGTGTGGAGCTCCAGGTCAATCTTGCCGAAGCAGAGCTGGCGCATGAAGAAAGTGGCGGAGCCGTAGTTGCGGGCGGCCAGCATCTTGTCCATGAGTTCGTGGGGCATAAGCTCGCCGGTCTGCCAGTGGCGGGCATAGCGGGCGATGGCCTCGGGCTCCCAGGTCCAGTTCTCGTTAATCTGGCTGGGCAGTTCCACGAAATCCCAGGCTACGTTGCAGCCGGAGAGGGAGCGTACTTCTACATTGCTCAGAATCTGGTGCAGCAGGTGGCCGAATTCGTGGAACACGGTTTCTACCTCATAGTGGCTGAGCAGGGCGGGCTTGTCGCCCACCGGGCGGCTCATGTTGCCGCACATCAGGGCCAGATGCGGCACGCGGGGCTGGCCGTTCATGGGGGGAAGACCGGTGGAAAGGGCGTCCATCCAGGCACCGGCGCGCTTCACATCGCGCGGGTACCAGTCGGCATAGAAGGAGCCCAGGTGCTCGCCGCTTTCCTCATCGTGTACCTCGTAGAAAAGAACCTCGGGGTGCCACACTTCCACCGCGCCGGTGGGTATTTCCCCGCCGGGCTGGATGCAGACTGTTTCCTTGCGAGTGAAGCGTATGCCGTAGAGCCCGGCATAGATGGAGAACATGCCGTCCAGCACGTTCTGCATGGCGTAGTAGGGGCGCAGTTCCTCGGTGTCGAAGTCGTAGAGCGCCTTGCGGCGTTTCTCGCTCCAGTAGCCGATGCTCCAGGGTTCCATGGTGGGGATGGTGGTGCCGGTCTGTTCCTCTGCAAAGCGGCGGATGGCCTCCTGTTCCTCCAGGAAGGCAGGGCGCACCTGCTCGTGGAGTTTGTTGATGAAATTCAGCGCGTTCTGGCCGCTGCCGGCCATGCGGCGGCTGGTTACATAGTCGGAGTAGCGCTCATAGCCCAGCAGGGCGGCCTTTTCAGAGCGCAGAGTGAGAATCTTGTCGACGAGCGGGGCGTTGTCGAACTCGCCTGTGCCCTTGGTCTGCATAGCGCGCCACACGCGCTCGCGCAGGGCGGCGTTCTCCGCAAAAGTGAGCACGGGCTGGATGCTGGTGAACTGCAGAGAGAAGCGCCAGGCGGGGGCCTCTTCGCTGCCGTGGCCTTTGGAGAGCGCATCCTGCCGGGCGGCTTCGCGGGCAGATTCGGGGAGCCCGGTCAGTTCTGCTTCATCGCTGGTCACGTATTCCCAGGCATTGGTGGAATCGAGCACATGCTCGCCGAAGGTCTGGGAGAGCTGGGCCAGCTCGGTGGAAAGCTCGGCGTAGCGGGCCTTCTTGTCCTCCGGCAGATCGGCACCGCTTTCGCGGAAATCGGCCAGGGTTTCAGAGATGAATCGCTGCTTGACCGGGGAAAGCTCCTGCACCCAGGGCTGGGTGGCGGCATTCTTGAGCACGGCGTAGAGCTGCGGGTTGAGGGTCACGCTGCTGGAGTAGATGACCACCTCGGGCATGAGTTCATTGATGACCTCGCGCAGCTCGGGAGAATCCATGACGGAGCGCAGGTGATTGAGCCGCTGCCAGCCACGCATGAGATTGGCGCTGCTGTTTTCCAGGGCGTCGAAAGTGTTTTCGTAGGTCGGCTCCTGTACCTGGCAGATGGCTTCCACTGCGGATTTGGCCAGTTCGATAGCCAGGCGGATATCTGTGCGGGCTTTTTCCGGGCTCAGCTGTGACCAGGCAGGCAGCTGCGTATCATCAAGAAAGGGGTGTTCGAGTCTCATCTTGTGCATATGATAGCAGAGTATCTCGTGCGCTTCAACTGGTCATTGCGTCTGTAAACCGGGCTTCTGCTCCGCAGACTGCGGTGATTAGGCTTGCATGGCATAGTTCTATCTGCTACAATGTTCCCCGCGTTATGACACCAAAACACATTGTTGCCGTTATCGACTACGGTTCACAGTACACGCAGCTGATTGTGCGCCGCGTGCGTGAGCTGGGCTTCCTCGCCAAGCTGTATGCGCTGGAGGATTTGCATGAAATCAGCGAACCGGGTGCCATCATCCTTTCCGGTGGGCCTCGCAGTACTTCTGAACCGGATGCTCCGGATATCGATTTTGAGTGGCTCACCTCCTTTGGTGTGCCGGTGCTTGGCGTGTGCTACGGCATGCAGCTGCTGAATATCAAGACAGGCGGCACGGTTCGCTCCAGCAACAAGCGCGAATATGGTCCCGCCGCTCTCGTGCCTGAGAAGCTGGAGGGTCTGTATGCGGACATGAGCCCCTCTTCCCAGGTGTGGATGAGCCACTCCGATACGGTGGACCACCTGGCCGATAACTGCCGCGTGATTGCCCGCAACAGTGACGGTGTGCCCGTATCCCTGCAGTGGGGTGAGCAGATGTTCGGTATCCAGTTCCACCCGGAGGTGACCCACTCCCACGAGGGGCGCACCATCCTCAAGAATTTCCTTTCCTACGCCAGGAACCTGGCCAGGTTCGACATCGGCGACTTCAAGCGCGAGCTTATCGAAGATATCCGCGCCAAGGTGGGCGACAAGCAGGTGGTCTGCGGTGTTTCCGGCGGTGTGGACAGCACCGTGCTGGCTGTGCTGCTGCACGAAGCCGGTGTGAATGTGCGCTGCATCTTCGTGGACAACGGTCTGCTGCGTAAGGACGAAGCCAAGGAAGTGCAGGCCAACTTTGCCCGCATGGGTGTGGAGATTGAGACGGTGGACGCCAGCGAGCGTTTCCTGGCTGCTCTGGCCGGTGAGACTGCTCCGGAAAAGAAGCGCCGCATCATCGGTAATCTGTTCATCGATGTGTTCTGGGATGCCGTGGGCGATGCCGAGATGCTGGCCCAGGGTACCCTGTATCCGGACGTGATTGAGAGCGCCTCCAACGCCAAGAGCAAGGCCTCTGTCATCAAGACCCACCACAACCGCGTGGAACGCGTGCTCAAGATGCAGGAAGAAGGCAAGGTGATTGAGCCGCTGGCCTTCCTGTTCAAGGATGAAGTGCGAGAACTCGGTGCTTCCATGGGTATTTCCCATGATATTCTGTGGCGTCATCCCTTCCCCGGTCCCGGCCTGGCTGTGCGCTGCCCGGGTGAGGTGACCAAGGACCGCCTCGATATCATCCGTGAGTGCGATGCCATCTTCATCGGTACGCTGCGCAAGTGGGACTGGTACGACAAGTGCTGGCAGGCCTACGCCGGTCTCATTCCCGTGAAGACCGTGGGTGTGAAGGGCGACGAGCGTTCCTACGAGTTTGCCACCAACCTGCGCGCCATCGTATCTGAGGATGCCATGACCGCCGACTGGGTGCAGCTGCCCTACGACCTGCTGCGCGAGGCTTCCAACCGCATCCTCAACGAGGTTTCCGGTATCAACCGCGTGCTTTTCGATGTGAGCACCAAGCCGCCGGCATCCATCGAGTGGGAATAAAGCCCGCTGACATTACTTTAACAAGGCAGACACTTTCCGGGCGTCTGCCTTTTTTTTCACACGTGTCCCAAAGTTTGAGAAAGCTGCCCGATAAATTGATGTTTGAAAGTACAATGTACAAAGGACAAAGTCAATTGTGAATTTGAAAAATCTGCACAAATGTCTCATTTATGCAGATTTCACCCTTTTGGTGTACAGACATGCTGGGGAGGCTGTCTGCCTCCCCTATCCCC
>JAZLDD010000053.1:0-7625 GCA_045614585.1 Akkermansia sp.
TTCGAGGATGATGCCATCCTTGCCCTCAACCACGGTGGTCACGATACCCTCCTTGGCTTCGCGGTCGGCCTTCTTGGCAGCCTTGGCGATGCCCTTCTCGCGGAGGTACTTCACGGCTTCGTCCATGTTGCCGTCGCACTCGATGAGGGCCTTCTTGCAGTCCATCATGCCGGCGTCGGTCTTGACCCGCAGCTCTTTCACCATTGCGGGTGTGATATCAGCCATTGTCTTGGAATAAAGGGGTTGAGATTCAGGCGGGCTTGTTCTTGTTGATAGCCTCGACCAGCACGGAGAGTACCAGACGGATGGAGCGCACGGCGTCGTCGTTGCCGGGGATGGGGAAATCCACGGTCTCGGGGTCGGCGTTCGTGTCGGTCAGCACGATCACGGGGATGCCCAGGATGTGGGCTTCGCGGATGGCGATGTCTTCGTGGTCAGCACCGATGGCGATCATCACGTCGGGAGCGCCACCCATGTTGCGGATACCCTGCAGGTTGCGCTGCAGCTTCTCACGCTCACGGGCCAGAGCGGCGAGCTCCTTCTTGGACATGCTCTTGTACTCGGGCTGCTTGTCGAGGTTCTCGAGGTAGTCAAGACGAGCGATGCTCTTCTTGATGGTGGCCATGTTGGTGAGCATACCGCCAAGCCAGCGGAAGTTCACATAGTACTGGCCGGTAGCCTGAGCGGCTTCCTTCACGGCTTCCTGAGCCTGGCGCTTGCAACCCACGAACAGAATCTTCTTGTTCTTGGCGGCGAGTCCACCCCCGAAGGAGCTGGCCTTGCCGAGGCACTTCTCGGTCTCTTCCAGGTTGATGATGTGGATGCCATTCTTCTGGGTGAGAATGTACTTCTTCATGTTCGGATGCCACTTGGGGGTCTGGTGACCAAAGTGAACACCGGCTTCCACCATCTTCGTAACGAGTTCGTTAATCATTGTATTTCGTATATGTTGTGTGCAACCATGCGGCAGGATACACGGGGTTTTGGAAGGTGCTGCGCTTAGCCCCCAGCCCTCCGTTGTTGGTATTGCAGCATCAGCGGGGACGCTGAGAATACCCCCAACACCCCCGTTTGTCAATGCAAATTTGAAATTTTAACGCTGAATTTTCAAGGCTTAAAGAAACAATCGCACCGCTCATCAGCATGAGCGGAGCGATTGTGAAAGATAGACGTTGAAAAATTACTTTTTCCCCGCCATGCGGGCAGCCAGCACCAGGTAGGTCACCAGCTTGGGTGTGGCGGCCAGCAGCTCCTGAATCTCAGCCGGGAAAGGGAGGGTGGTTACAGCCTCGGCCTGGATTTTGCCGCCGCCTTTCATGGCTTCGGTCACAAATTTCTGGATGATGCCCACGGCTTCTTTATTAGCCAGCAGGGTTTCAAGTTCGCTCTTGATGCCTTCCGGGCAGTTGGAGCGCAGGTTGGCCATGACCTTGTTGCGGATAGCGACAGCGGCGAGATTCTGGAGTAGTCCCATGGTGTGTTGCAGGTGGTTTGGTGTTCCCTGTCATCGTAGCGTTATGGGGAGGCAATGTCAAGAATCATGTGAATTTTTATGCTCCTGAGCACACGCGTCCCAACGATTATGGGAAAATAGCCCTGAATGACATAAAGGCAAAGTGTTCTGAGTGAAAAATCGCAGCGGGGTATCACCCGCCTCACCATCGGCAGTAAGCATTCATTCGTGGCTTTATCGGCGTAAGCCGCAAACTTTCAATTCGTCAATCGTAAATCCACGTGTGCCAAATCTTTGGGACACGAATGCATGGCCCCTGAGGCTTGAAATAAAATGCTTGACGCAGCGGGATTCCGGTGGCATACTCACACCTGCCGCCGGGAACACCCCCGGAGGTATAGCTGGAAAACCCCGCCAGGACCGAGAGGTAGCAACGGTATTCAGACTATGCTTGTCGGGGTGTTGTTTCCGGCGGTTTTTCTGAATAGGGAACAGGACTGAGACCATGCACACGCAGAGAAATAAAATCTACCTGGATATCATACGGCTGGTGGCCATATTCTGTGTGGTGTATAACCATACTCCCGGCTTCGATGTGCCTGCGTATGAGGGATGGAGTCAGGCGGGCTACTGGTGTGCTCTTGTGGTGAATCAGCTGGTCAAGATGGCAGTCCCCCTGTTTTTTATGGTGACTGGTGCTCTGCTGCTGGTTAAGGAGGAAAGTATCAGTGCGCTTTTCAGAAAGCGTGTGTTTCGCTTTGCTATGGTTGTTGTGATCATCACCATAGTGCAATATGCCTTTCACTGCTGCATCGTACAGGAGGGGTTCAATCTGAAAACATTTCTTTCGCAGTTCTACCATGGCGTGATATGTAATGAGTTCAGAGCCAGTTGGTTTTTATATGCCTATATCGGCATGCTTCTGATGCTGCCGCTCATCCGCCCGATAGCTGGGGGCGCTGCTGATGCTGTTTTCGTATATCTGTTTGCTGTTCAGTTTGTTTTCTGTTGTGCTATACCAGCTGCGGTGCTGTGCCTGGGCGAATATGAGGGGTACAGTGTGTACAGCAACTGGATACTCTTTCAACCGGAAATCGATACTCTTCCCTATTCTGCCGGATACTGCGTATTTTACCTGCTGGCCGGGTATTTTCTGGAGCACCGGGTTTCTGAGAAAATCTGGCAGAAATACAGCGGAACTTTGCTCATGGCGGCCGTTTTATGTATTGTGGCGGCAGTGGTCTGCACGGATGCCGCGCGGAGAATTCAGGGTGTTTTTGCGCTGCAGGAAACGGTGGTGTTCCAGACGGCTTTTCTACCCATTCCCTGCGCCGTGTTTTACCTGGCATTGAAAGCCTGGTGTGCGCGTGTGCCGGTTAATCTGCAAGGCAGAAGAGCCGTGGCTGCTCTCGGGGGTGCGGTATTCACCGTCATGCTTACGGAAAACCTGTTCCGGACAAGCTGGACCGGTCTGTGGGATATACTGGTCAGTCACATGCCTGTGATTCCTGCCGCGCTTGTCTATACCGGAGCGATTTGTGGCGCAGCATTGCTGCTGGGGCTAGTTTTGAAGCGCGTGCCCTTTTTGAAACGAATTCTCTAAGTGCCATGGATAGCAAGGCCAGTTTTTCAGGATTGATTTCGGCGCATCGGGCCTTCATCATGGGGGCATGTATTGTGGTGATTATGTTGTTTCATAACGATTTCCGGGTATTTGGCTCATACGCCTGGCCTGTCAGATGTTATGGGCACTGGGGAGTTGATGTCTTTTTGTTTATTTCCGGTTTTGGTTTGTACCATTCTCTGAATCGTGCACATGGCGCAAGTCTGGTTCAGTTTTATAAGAGACGACTTGTCCGGATTATGCCGGCGGCTGTGCTGGCCGGCTGTGTTTTATATGCGTGCGGGGTAGCTGGTAAACTGGGGCTTTTCGGCTTGAATTTGTGGTATATGCGGACCTTGCTTCTGCTGTATCTTCTGGCTCCGTTGACATACCATTTATTCTCTGTAAGGAGCCCCATCCTTGTGCTTCTGGGGCATTTTGTGGTGGGAATCACCGGTGTTTTAATTTCTGTGCCGCTTTTATCAGGGGCATCTTTTGAGTGCCAGTCAACGGTGTCATGGTCTTTTGCCCGTTTGCCGGTTTTTGCCGTGGGGATGTATGTGGCGCGGATGAATTTCCGGCTCAATCAGATATTCTCCCCCGGCTATGTTCTGTTTGCCTGCTTCTGTTTATCTGCTGCTTTGTATTTTCATGCCAAAAGGTATGAGCTGGGTGCTCTTTCGGATTATCTGCATTTGCTTCCTTATATTCTGGTTGCAATAGCCATGCCTTTGTTACTGGGCGTGTTTGTTTATCTGCTGCCTGCCAATCCCGGGGTGTTTGCGCGCATATCAGCATGGGTAGGTGCCTGTTCATTGGAATTGTACTTGGTTCATGAGGCCGTTTTCCGATGGATTTCAAGGATATCTGCAGTGCCCGCGATTAAGTTCCTCTGTGCTTATACTCTTTCTTTTGTGTGTGCCTGGGTGTTGAAAAAAATGGTGGATTTACTCATGCGGATAAAATGGAGCAGGTAAGCTCTCCATCTGAAACGAGGGAATGATTTGGAACCCCCGTGAAAGCCGGCTTCTGTAAAAACGAAATCCAGCCCCTTGCGGGGCTGGACGAAATCACTTTGTGACGAAATCCTGCCGTTGGCAGGTCGATATCCTCGCAGCCGCTCGGACTTTAGAACGGGATATCGTCGTCCTCCTCGGCGGGCATGGGGGGAGGAGGCGTCTGCTGCTGGGGGCGCTGCTGCTGGTAGCCGCCGTTGGAATAGCCGCCGCCGTAGTTGCCGCCCTGCTGGTAGCCGCCCTGGCCACCACCATTGTAACCACCCTGCTGGTAGCCACCGCCGTTGTTGTTGTAATTATTGGAGCGCTGCTGGTAGCCGCCGCCCTGGGAAGGTGCGCCACCTTCGCGGCCACCGAGCAGCTGCATGTTCTCCGCCACGATGCGGATCTTGCTGCGCTTCTGGCCGGTCTGCTTGTCTTCCCAGGTATCCTGCTGCAGGCGGCCTTCGATGAATACGGGGCGCCCCTTGGCCAGGTACTGCCCGGCAATTTCAGCGGTGCGACCCCAGCAGGTCACATCAAGATAGGTGGTTTCCTCGCGGCGCTCGCCATCGTTGGGGCCGCTGCTCACGCGGTTTACTGCCAGGCGGAGCTCTGCCACAGAATTGCCACGCGGGGTGGTGCGTACTTCAGGATCGGCGGTCAGGTTGCCGATAATCATCACTTTGTTTAAATTAGCCATTTTTACTCGTGCGTGTTGTGTATTGGGTAAAATGCCGGCGCAGCGCCCGGCGCTATCTACATGGTGCTATCCTACCTGCATGCTGCGGGCTTGACAAGCAAAAATGTGGTATTCAGCGGCTTTTATTGCATTGCTGACGTGAATATAGGCTTGCATCCGGCGGCGTTACGTTGTACAATGCCGCACCCGCACCCCCGCGGAGTATCACCATTTTATCTCCCATGAAAGTTGAACTCATCGAAAAAGCTGCTCAGATTGTAGGCGATAACCAGCTGCTGGTCAATATCGTATCCAAGCGTGTGCAGCAGCTCAACCACGGCTCTGATCCCTTCATCGTCACGACTCCCGAGATGCAGTGCGGCGATATCGCTCTCACGGAGATTATCGAGGGCAAAATCACCTGGCACGCCATGACCCCCGAGGAGCTTGCCGCCAGCAAGGGTGAGGATGTAGATCCCTTTGCCGAGCTTGCAGAGGCCGCTGCCGCTCCTGCAGAGCCGGATACCCTCACCATCACCCCTGATCTGTAAAGATTTCCGGATTACTGTTTTCAGCGCGACCCGGCAGGCTCCCCAGAACGGAAGCGCCGGGTCGCACTTTTTAAGCCCGCACCCCATCCACACTATGGCCAGGAAACCCGCCCCGCAGAGCAACCTCATCGCAAGCAATAAGAAAGCAGGCCGTGATTACGAAATCATGGGCCGGCACGAGTGCGGCATCGAGCTGCGCGGTACAGAGGTTAAATCTATCCGCGCCGGCAAGGTGAATGTGTCAGATGCCTTTGCCCGCGTGGAGAAAGGCCAGATTTTTCTCTACGGCTGCGATGTGCAGCCCTGGGAGACTGCCGGCAAGTGGTTTCAGCACGAGGCCAAGCGCCCCCGCCGCCTGCTCATGCACAAGCGCGAGATTCTGAAGCTGGAGATTCAGCAGGCTCAGAAAGGTTTTGCCCTCCCCCTGCTGCGCCTCTACTGGAAAGACGGCAAGGTAAAGGCTGAAATCGGCATCGGCCGCGGTAAGACCCACCGCGACCAGCGCTATGACCTCAAGGCCCGCGCCGAGATGCGCGAGGTGCAGCGCGAGGTGGCGAAGTTCAATAAGGCACGGTGGTAACGAGTGCATGTTGAATGTAGAATTTTTAATGTTGAATGTGTAAAGTACCGTTCGCTGCGCTCACATGGAGAAGAGGATGAACAGGGAGGAAATGTACGAGCGAACCATGCAATTCGCCGTCCGGGTGGTGCGTATGGTGAAATCCATGCCTCGTGGAATTGCAGAGGATGTTATTGCAAAACAGCTTACCAAAAGCGCAACTTCCATTGGTGCTAATTACCGGGAAGCCTGCCATGGAAAATCTCCTGCAGATTTTGTGTCGAAATTGAAAATATGCGAAGGCGAGGCAGACGAAACGCTTTATTGGCTACAGTTGCTGGTGAATACCGATGTGATGAAAGCCTGTAAGATGCAGACGCTCATTGACGAAGCCCGGGAGTTTGTAGCCATGTTTACTGCTGGCACAAAATCTCTCAAATCCAATTCATAGGTGAGCGAAGCGAACGAAATTTAATACATCCAACATCCAACATCCAACATCCAACATTCAACATTCCCATGCATCTCCGCGGTCTAGTTCTTGATTACCTGCATACCCTGCAAGCCAGGGGGGTGCAGCGGCTGGCTGTGGATGATGAGGCGCGTGGGATTCTGCGCAGCTGGATGCTGGCAGCTAAACGCGGTGGACGCCCGCTGGCTCCCGCCTCCATGGCTGTAGCGCTGCCTTCTGCGGCCGCAGTGGCTGCAGATTCTGCTGCTGCGCCGCCACCACTGAGCGCGGAAGAGGCTTCTGCAGAGATGAAGCTGGGTGTGGATCTGGAGGCTCCTCTGCCGGTTGAGGAGCGCCCGCAGGAAGAAGTACCTTTCTTCCGCCCCGGTGGAAGCAATGCGGAGGAGGCCTGGGCCAACATGCGGCGCCTGCTGCCCACCTGGGCACCGCTGCGCCAGCTGGGTACGCTGCGCGAAAAAGTGGTGCTGCCGCAGGGAAATACACAGGCGGCCATTGCCTTTGTGGGTGATGCGCCCGGGTATCACGATGAGAAAGCAGGTCTTCCTTTCCAGGGTGAAGCCGGCGGCAAGCTGGATGGCATGCTGAAGGCCATGGGGCTCACGCGCGAGCAGGTGTACCTGACCCAGTTGCTCAAATTCCGCCCCGCGCAGCCGCGGCAGACCCTCAATACCCGTCCGCCCAGTGATAAGGAGCTGTTGTTCAGCCGCCCGGTGGTGGAGTTTGAACTGCGCCTGGTGCAGCCGCGCGTGATTGTGGCGCTGGGGGTCATTGCCGCCCGCGGCCTGTTGCAGCAGGGGAATCTGCCCCTGGCCGCCTACCAGGAGCGTGTGTGGGATTATAACGGTATTCCCGTGGTGGTGACTCACCACCCCAGCTATCTGCTCCGCACCAGCGACCTCGGCGAGCGCCGCCGCCTGTGGGAGGAAATGCTGCACGTGATGGAAATCGCCGGCCTGCCCATCAACGATAAGCAGCGCGGCTATTTCCTGCCCAGAGCCGGCGCGTAGGCGCGCGGGTTATATTCTCTTATCCCTCTCCTATGCCGCTGACCAGAACAGGGCTGCCGCCTGAACTCCGCGCAGGTCCAGATACCGTGTGCGCAGCAGAAGCGGTGATGAGTGTCGGGGCGCGTATGAGGCGCTATAATTTAAGGGTTGACTCCCAAGGTTAAAGCCTGTATACTCCCGCGCGTTATGGAGAACCAGACCGCCAATATCGATCTCTCGGCGCTCGACACGGAAGCCATGCGCTCCCGTCTTTCCGAGCTCGGGAGCTATCTTTGACCTCGGAAGCCTTGAATCTAAAGTAGC
>JAZLDD010000054.1:0-31023 GCA_045614585.1 Akkermansia sp.
TCTGGGCCATAGCCATGGCTTCATCGCGGCTCACGGTAGTTCGTTCGAAAGTCTGGTTCTCCTTGACAATTTTCTTCATCTCCGCCTCAATCAGCTCAAACTCGGCGGCGGTGATGTTGTGGTCCAGTTCTATATCGTAATAGAAGCCGTTCTCAATGGCGGGGCCGGCAGCAAGCTGGGCCTGGGGCCAGATACGGCAAATGGCAGCGGCGAGCACGTGCGCACAGGAATGGCGCAGGCGCTCCAGATCGCTGGCCTGATTGCGTTCCTCCAGGGTCTTGCGTTCTTTCGGTTCAGACATATCTTGATAAGTGAGCCCCTAATATCGCCTTTTCATGCAGATTTTTCAAGCACAATCAATGCCAACAAGGCAAAAAAAACTATTTTTTCTTATTTTTGCACTTCTGGCTGCGCTTACGAAAGCCCGGCAGTCCCCCCCGCAACGCACGCCGATGAGTACGGATGGCATTCAACTTGATCTTCAACCGCCGGAACGGTGCTGCAAGCACATGAAACACACCGGTAATGGAGGCATAGCTGTGCGGCTTCAGCGTGTGATCATAGCGCCCCGTATACTTAATCGATGTGGCGCCTACATCTGACATTCCATCGATGTGCGTCACCAAATCTGGTTGTATAGCGTAAATTCTCACCCCTGGAAGACTAGCCGCAGTATCTTTATAAAAGGTGTCAATGGCGCGATGAAGCGACATCCATTCCCATATGTTATCCTCTGAGGGAAGGAGCGCGAGCAAGCGATCATACATACTCTGCGGCACCAAATAGGCAAAAGTAGATAACACGCCCTCCACCTGCCAGAGAGCATGTTCCCCGGCCTGCTTCACACAACGACCGTAAGGCGTGGGTCGACTGTACCCCAGGTACAGCATATAATCTCCCTGTACATGAGTCAACGCATAATGCAGCATTTCCAACGCATCGGAATGATATCCGGTAATGACGTCATCTTCCATAATGAGGACATTCCGCCACCCTTTCTTCTTTGCCGTTGCAATAGCCATTGCATGCGACAATACACACCCGGCAGCCCCGCCCCAATACGGGGCACGATCAGTTGTGCGCTCCGTAAACCACGGTGGCTTACCGTAGCTGGGCAAGGTCCTGCCCAGCACTGCGCTGAGCCGATACACCTTATCCAGAGGCAGACTCTCTGCGTTGTCTGCCATAAACTTATCCAGGCGTTCCCGGCTGGTATCCAAATTAATCACAAGAATACCATCCACCTTCTCCCACGCTGAATGCAAGAACTTTTGACTCATAATCAACCTACTTTTCTACTCGTCCGTAATCGTCAGTAAAACGTTCTATATCATCCTCGGAAAGATAACTGCCTATCTGCACCTCAATCAAGGCAAGGGGAACAGTACCCTGGTTGCTAAGGCGGTGTATACTACAACAGGGTATCAGAATGGATTCGCCCACATTCAGATGCACAATATTGCCATCGCAGCTCACTGTAGCCACACCTTCTGTTACAATCCAGCGTTCGGTTCGATACTTGTGCCGCTGGAGCGATATACGACCACCAGGGAAAACCAGCAGCTTCTTGACAACGACGTGGGACTGCAAATCCAGCACCTGCCACTCTCCCCATGGACGAGTTCCTTTCTCGCCTACATGATAAGTTATTTGCGATTCTATCATTTGTTCAGAGACTGACGAATACTTGTAGTTGAACGCTCTGGCAGATTTGCGTGAGGAAGCCGGGAACTCGTCACATAGCGAATCCCCTTGGATTCAACGAATGCTTTTTTCTCATCGCTTGTTCCATCGGAATTCACGAAAAAGATATCAGGTTTGATCACATCCAGAAGCGGAGCAAAATCCAGAATCTTACCAGTATCTGGGCCTATGTATACCTCTTTTACATAGCGTATAGCCTCCAGCATATACTTGCGTTCATCCTCAGTGTACATGGTCTTTCGATTCTTCAATGCCATCACCGTAGCATCGGACCCGATAGACACATAGACATCCCCATAACTGGCAGCTTCTTCAAGAAAAGCTATGTGCCCGCTGTGTAAGACATCAAAACAACCAGAAACAAATACTTTAGCCATAAAAATATAATTTTACTTAATTACGCCTCTTTTGCGAAGGCGCTCAAGGAAACGGGGAGCCCACGGCACCTGCTCATCCTTGCCGAAAGTCCGGCAATACGGCTCGACAGGATACATATCCTCACAAGCATCAACAGCTGCATCTCGCATCGCTTGATTCTCATACAAATACAGCGCATATCCACCGTGGCCGCCGCCACAATATTTACGCGCCAGCTGCTTTCCGATATCAGGCAGAGGCTGCATTCCCTCTTCTAACTGAAGCTGATATGACATCTGCACGCCAACCGCCAGAACAGCAACATCCTGCTGAAGCACACCAAGTCGCGCTATTCTTGCAGCTTTGGCAATGCGTTCAAATGAGCGTTCATACCCGGCGAATCCAGGAGTATAGTGCTTGACCCGGGTATCATACACCGCCATACAGCCTTTGAGGAAGGCGCCTGTATTCTTGAAATCCAGAACAGGTTTATCGCCGGATTTCCAGACACAGGCTCCTGTTTCTGCTATGACAGCGGGGTCCTGCCACCCTACACCGAGACCAAGCTCCGAAGCTACGGGATCCCAGCCATTCAGCACACTCCAGCCACCGCTCCCGCCCAGACCAGCCCCCTGGCGATACAGCCATTCCTTAAGAGAAACAGTCGGCGATATGGAACAGTTGACAATATATTCACCAGGTATCGCGTTTTCCGGCACATCTAACCAGCCACCGGCAAAATCCACTCGAAGAGGAGCATGTGCTGGAGCCTTAACTCGCGACAATAGCTGTGTACTGGTCGTCCCCGCCCCCTCTGGCGGAGTCTTATCAAGGACAACAAACTCCACGCCATGTTCCGCACAGAATTTGCGTTTTTCTTCAATATAAGCATCATCCGTTGTGACGGCAAGCACCTGTGGAGAAACTTTAAGAAAAGCGGATTTAAATGATAATGCCACATCGTCATCGGTAGACTCAATAACCTCATCCACCATAGACAGCGCGCTGATAACAGCCTTCTTATCAGAATCCTCGAGCACTGACTTCTTATCGTATAGAGACCACAGCAAATCTGCATTCGGATAGGAAACGATGAGATAATCTCCTAGTTCTGCAGCAGATTCAAAAAAACGGATATGACCTGCATGAAGCACGTTAAAAGCGCCTGAAACAAACACCTTTTTCATAATATGCAAATTGTATATCGTAAATTACATCTGCCCCATCTTTCGTTGAAGCAAAGGCAGCAACAGTGGCACCAGCAGCTGAATCACCAGTTTGACCACTCCTGGCTCAGCAGATTTAGAGAAAGACCTCTCTGCTGTTTTCTTTCGACGGCGCCATACTGCCACAACACCCGCAACTGACGCAACAGAGCCAGCTAACGCAGCCAGACGCGACAGCACCGCAGGAGATACAGGTAGAGATTCCACGCAACGGGCACACCGCAAACGAGTAGAAGCCACGGCGTCAACCACGGAGACACGGCTTTCGGCCACGCGCATCAGCGCTTGCTGTTTTCTTTGCAAAGTAACTTGAGACATTGCCAATCGTTTTTAATTTCTGCAACCGTCGCCGGTGCCAGTTGTTTGCCGCTCATCTTCTTAACGGTAAGAAGGAGAGTCACAGCAATCATCAGATTCAACAGCATCACTACAAGAAGAGCCCAGGCTAATCCGATATATGGACTCAGCACGACAGCCAGCAGAGCACACAGAACAAAGTACGCTCCCAAAAGGAGCACACAGGAAACCAGCACCATGACCAGGCGCTGAATCTGATGCACTGTATATTCCCTTACCTCTTCTGAAAACAATCCGCTGAGCGCCTGCGTATGCTCCACCACTTTCCCTAACAACCCTCGTGCCTGTTGCATCACCGCAACAGCCTCCTCCCGCAAAACCGACTTCGGTTTACGATCTTTAAACAGAGAAAACATAGGCACAGAGCGTCATGATGCAGGAATTATCAGCGGCGAGAGCCCAGAATAAGCCCAAGCAACACCCCCACGCCGAGAGCGCCAAGAATACTTCCTGTCGGATTCTCCTTAACGTAGGCCTCACCTGCCTTATGATATTCCTTTGCAGCGGCCCGGGTTTTATCCCATCCTTCATTCATCTGAACGCAAGCCTTATCCCAGCTTTCGTTAATCTGAACACGAGCCTGATCGGCATATTCGCGAACATGATCCATCTGCTCGATGGCAGCACGGCGAATCTTCTCATACTGCTCACTGGCATACTGACGCGCAGCATTAAGACGGTCGCAGGTGTCAGCAGATGGCGCAGGAGCAACTGTATCTTTAACTTCTTCGTTTTCCATAATATGCAGATTATTCATTTATTTCCCATGAAGAGCCGACCATTCATGACTCTCTAATGATGATTAATTCAACCACATTTCTCCTTCAAAAGCAAGCAATCTTAATCAAAATGACGAATTTTCCACTAACCGCCGCATCTCTCACGCATGCGCGCGCAGTTATTTCTCCAAAGCATCAATATTGACTTGCATTTCTTCACCGCATGCAGTATAATGCCACGGCTTAAATTAACTCATGAAAGCAATTCTGGCATTAGAAGACGGAACCATTTTCGAAGGCACCTCCATCGGCGCCACGGGCACGGTAACAGGCGAAGCTTGCTTCAACACAGCGGTTATGGGCTACCAGGAAATCGTTACTGACCCAGCACACTGCGGGCAGATACTGGCCATGACCTATTCCCTCATCGGCAATTACGGCGTTGTAGAAGAAGACAATGAAAGTGATAAGCCACAGGTCTCAGCTCTTGTTATTGGTGAACTTTCCAATATTCATTCCAGCTGGAGAGCAGATTCTTCCGTGGGTGAATGGCTCAAAAAACACAACACCCCCGGTATCGAAGGCGTAGATACGCGTCGTCTTGCCCGTCACCTGCGTATCAATGGCAGCATGCGTGCCTGTGTTACCACAGAACTGACCGCTGAACAGGCCATTGAAAAAGCCAAAGGCGCTGCCTCATTGGACGGCTCCGCTCTGGCACTGCAGATTTCCACCGATTCCCCCTATCTCTGGACGGGAGATTCCCGCCCCTGGAAACTCCCGAATAAGACAGCTGGCGACATGACCAATTATGGCACGCTGGCTCCGGCAAACCATAAGGTTGTAGCAATCGACCTCGGCATCAAGCGCAGCACTCTGCGCGCCCTGCGTCAGGATGGATGCGAAGTAACAGTGGTTCCCGCCACCGCCACAGCAGAGGATATACTTGCGCTCCAGCCGGATGGTGTTTTCCTCTCCAGCGGCCCCGGCGATCCTTCTGCTCTTACCTCCGTTATCAACACCGTCAAGAGCATACTCGGACAGGTGCCCGTCTTTGGTATGGGGCTTGGTCTTGAAGTTCTGGGAATTGCCCTTGGCGGCACCACATCCCGGCTTAAATTCGGGCACCGCGGAGCCAACCAGCCTGCAAAAGACTTAGCCACCGGAAAAGTATCCATCACTTCCCCCAATCAAAACTTTGTACTGGAGAGTTCTTCTCTGCCGGAAGGCGTGCAGATAACTCACCTGAATCTGAACGATGAAACCGTGGCCGGCATCATTTGTGCAGAAAAGAGAGCAGCAGGGCTCGAACACACCCCTGAAGCCGTCAATGGCTGCATCTTCTCCACTTTCATCAGCATGATTAAAAGTGGCAAATAAACAACCGATTCTTCTGAACATGAACACATTAGTCATTGGCTCCCAGTGGGGAGATGAAGGTAAAGGAAAAGTAATCGACTTCCTTACGGAGACCGCGGATCTGGTAGTACGCAGCCAGGGAGGAAGCAATGCCGGGCACACAGTAATCGCCAACGGGAAAAAGTATGTGCTGCACCTGGTTCCCTCTGGTATCCTCTGGGATAACAAGGTGAACATTATTGGTAATGGTGTTGTTATCAACCCGACTGCCCTGGTGGAGGAAATCAACTATCTGCTTGAAAAAGGGGTCAGCATTACACCTGAAAAGTTACTCATTTCCGATCGGGCGCATGTGGTACTCCCCATTCACAAGGAAATCGACGCGGCTCAGGAAGAAGCCCTCGGCGACCAGAAAATCGGCACTACCAAGCAAGGTATCGGCCCGACCTATGCCGACAAAGCACGCCGAATCGGAATTCGCATGATTGACCTGGCCGATGCAGAGCGTCTGCAGAGTGTACTGGAGGCTCGAATCAAGACAGCCAATGATGAACTGGCTCGACTTGGCTGGCCGAAAGCAGATCCAGAAGTAACACTGAAGGCAGTAATGGCAGCGGCAGATGTTCTTCGCCCTCATATCACCAACACCATCCCGGTAGTTAACAAAGCAATCAAGGCCGGCAAGGTTGTTCTTTTCGAAGGAGCCCAGGGCGCCATGCTCGATATCGATTTCGGCACCTATCCTTTCGTGACCAGCTCCAATACCAGCGCCGGCGGCTGCTGCACCGGCTCCGGTGTAGCTCCCACCAGAATTGACAAGATCATTGGCGTGTGCAAAGCCTACACCACACGCGTGGGCGCCGGTCCTTTTGTGACCGAGGACGATGATATTGCCGATTATCTGCACGGGCTTGGTCGCGAGTTCGGAGCCACCACCGGGCGTCCCCGCCGCTGCGGCTGGACAGACGGTGTTGTTCTGCGATTCTCTGCCATGTTCAATGGTTTTGATGAAATGGCCATGACCAATCTGGACGGGCTCGATGAACGCGACACCATCAAGATTTGCACGGCCTACAAGAAGGGAGAAGAGATTCTGGAGTATCCCCCGGCCCGCATCGAAGATTGGGAGAAGTGCGAACCCATTTACGAGACACTGCCCGGCTGGAAGCAGGATATCTCCAAATGCACCACCTGGGAAGAGCTTCCTGAAAATTGCAAGGCTTACGTCAAGCGCTTCGGCGAGGTTGTCGGTTGCCCCGTGGGCTCGGTGGGCGTTGGCCCCGACCGCGAGCAGACCATCCCGGTGCCTCACTAAAATCAACTATACAGCAACAAAGAAGAAGCCGCACTGAATTGTGCGGCTTCTTTCCTTTACAATCGCGGAGCATTCTGCCCGCCGATAAGCAATACCATTTCACCTTTCGGCGGCTTAGCTTTAAATTCAGCCAGAATAGCCTCGGCGCTCCCCCGATGATAAGTTTCAAACACCTTGGTCAGTTCACGCGCTACACAGATTGGCACCTGCGGATCTATTTCCACCAGCGCCTGCACTGTTTTGACAATGCGGAAAGGTGATTCATAAAAAATACTCGTGTGGCTGGACTGCACTGCATTCTGCAACACAGCTGCTTTCTTACCGGATTTCACAGGGAGAAAGCCCCCGAAGAAAAAAGCATCACACGGCAGCCCGGAGCCAACCAATGCAGTCACAACGGCAGACGGACCGGGAAGCACAGTGAATGAAACATTCTTATCCTTCAACTCTTGTATCAGCCGGTATCCAGGGTCACTGACACCAGGCATGCCAGCATCAGTTACAACAGCAAAAGATTCGCCAGCCAATGCACGGGCTGCCACTTCCGGTGCCCGTTGGGCTTCATTGTGCTCATGAAGGCTGATAAGCGGTTTACGTATACCGTAATGCGACAGCAGCATTCCGGTATTGCGGGTATCCTCGCAGCATATGCAATCTACTGATTCCAGAACGCTCAGCGCCCGCTTCGTAATATCCTCGCGATTACCTATGGGCAGCCCCACGAAACTGACAGGATATTCAATCATGGCGTAGTCAGATCCTGCGCAATATTATCAGCTGCAAGTCTTGCAGCATATGATAAGGCAGTATCCATTGAAGAAATTGTATTCACCCCTTGGTTGAAATAACTACCAGTTGCCCGGGTATCAGACTCGCGAAGGACCCGGCCACTCTTGCGCTCAATCAATTTATAGCTCACATTTACGACAAGGCCGATTTCACTACTGACATACGAATCATTCGTATTTGTTCTTAATGAATCCCGGTCAATATGGGTAACTATCCCTTTAATGATGAAATCCGCATTTTCGCGTGGCGCCATTCTGTAGGTACCATCGCTTTGCAGCGCATTTGTCAAAGATGTCGTCATCAACATGCCAATATTGGGCTGCACGGTCTGATTCTCAAACATCTCCACACAAAAAGTGTTCATGTTTTTCATATTCGCCGGTTTTACACCGCCGAGATGATAACCACAGGCACTGACTAGCAGCGTCAATACAGCCGCAGAAAGAGTACGTATGAATTTCATAACAATAAATCTCAGGGCTTATCATTTACAGCCTGTTTAACTTCAGCCAGAAGCTTCTCTGCCTCCTTGGCGGCCTCAGGATTTATGCTCTTCTGGCGAATCACATCCTCAAAACAGAATATCGCGGATGTGTATTCCTTTGAACGCTCCAGATAATAGCGCCCCACTTCGAGCTGCTGCTGCACCATCAGACGGTCCATATTAGAAGCCTCACTCATAGCTTTTCCGGCTTCCGGGTGATTGGGGAAACGCAGCGTGAATTCCTCATACGCCTCGCGGGCATTGCTGATATTCACAAGATTATTATCCCCGCGAGTATGGCTGTTAGCCCAGAGCTGAGCCACCATCAGCTGAGACTCCGGTGCATAGCGGCTATCAGGGTATTTTTCCACCAGTCGGGAATACTCCATGCGAGCCTCCTCCGGTCTATCCTGGTCAACCAGATATTTAGCCAGAATGGATGAAGCCGTAGCTGCCATATCATTGTAGGGAGCTTTTTCAATAATCTCGCGTAACCAGTTTACCACCACCCCGGATTCCATGGTGGTTTCCCAGGCACCCCAGAAAACCGGTACTGTGAGTTTCCCGCTGGCGGCATCCATCGCCATTGACAACTGCCGGTTCAGGGCATCAGCATACAAATCACTTTGTGGATAGCGATTGATGAGTTTTCCATATTCCTTGAACGCATCACGATAGTCCTGGGTTGCCTCATATGCCTGCCCCAGCAGATAACGAGCTTCCGGAGCATTTGGCGCAAGAGCGTGATATCTGACAATTTCTTTAAGAGGCGTGCGGGACTTGCTCATCCGCCCCTCTTTCTGATACTCCTTAGCCTCCACCATCAGGGCTTCAGCCTCCGGATCAACCGCTTTCACCTGCCCCACAGGCGGAGGTCCGTCAAAGGAATCACACATAGACAGCACCAATACCGATGCCGATAAACAAGATAACGCTATGGATTTTCTCATGTCTGCTAAAGGATATCATGCTCCCCCCCCGGAGCGCAAGTTCAAATGCTCATCTGCTGTGTCTTATTTGAGTAATCCGTTTCTGAATGATAAACGCAAATCTAAATCACACACTTATGCGCCATATTTTCTTTATAATACCACTTCTGCTTTCCATCTGCAGCGGGGTAGACACCACACCGCAGCAAAATGTATCTATTCCTTCCTATCTTGGCCGCTGGTATGAGCAAGCGCGCTTCGAAAATTGGTTTGAAAAAGATATGGATTACGTGTATACCGATTATACAGCAGATTCAGACAAGCAGATTAATGTTCGCAATTTCGGAAAAACACCGGAAGGTGAGCAGAAACAGGCCAAGGGAAAAGCTATAAAGGTTCAGGACGGAGAACTGGCCGTTTCTTTCGTATGGCCGTACTGGTGGTTCAGATCCCCATACCGCATCCTGTACGTGAACTCAGATTACACAGCAGCCCTGGTTGCAGGAGATGGAGATGATTATCTCTGGCTTCTCACCAGAGATAAGTGTGCCAGCCCGCGTATATTGAAGAAGCTGATAAAAGAAGCGCAGCTCCGCGGATTTGACACCACAAAACTGCGCTTCACAAAACAGAGGCAATAAATCAGAACCGGAAATCTACCCCGCCGGATACATACAGACCCGGGTGATAATGATATCCGGCATCTCGATCTCGATCGGAGTTAAAGCGGCACACATCGACTGCGGTCGTCAGAGTACTGCCCAAAGACAAAGTAACCTGGCGTTTGGTCTGACCGGGCTGCGAGAAATCATACTCAGCAGTTACACCCGCTATCAGAGAGCGCACTCTCAACAGACGCGTGCCGGATGGCGTATCAACAGCCCAGGAGCCACCCCCGGTCTGAGCGAATACGCCGACCGTAAGCCCTTGCCCCATGTCCCGCATCACACTCACCTTATATCCGTTCAAGCGCAACTGCCACTCCGGTGTCATCTGCCACTCACATGAAACCACAGGAAGCAGGCTCCACGAGCCAGCCATGGGAGCATACGCCAATCCTACAGAATATGAAAAAGTTTCGCTGTGCTTTACCTTGTAACTTCCCAGAAGGTTCAGATGAAAAGCATGCCCGGCATGCACAAAATCCGATGCCAGAGTCGGAGAAACGGCAAAGACATAGCAGTTCCCATTATCCTGAGGAATAATGGCTGAAACGGGAAGCGAGATGTGATAAAGCTCATTGCGCCGTAAATCAAGAGAACCTTCCGTATCCACCAATGTCATCTCAGCATTGAGAGATGCATTGAACATCCAATTCTCCCCACCGGACCGACGCGGGTCTGCAAGAGGAATATTGATACCGAACTCACGCCAACCAAACTCTGAACCGCCATGGCGTTCTCCCATATTGGTTGTAGCGGCAAATGAAACGTAGCTGGGTGAGAATCCGGATTCCGGCATTTCATGGCGCCAGTTATTGCACAATTCCTGCGCCATGGAAGACGTGTTTTCCACCCACACATCATACCAGGAATCAGCCTTTACGACTGATCCGGCCATAATCAACATTGCTAATGTCCTCTTCATCGTGGGAGAGATTATACCAGAGCACTATTGATATTCAAGGCTAAAGAGCCAGCGGCGCGTTTTTTCCCTCCGCATCGCCCTATTCCGGACATTACCACTGATTATTCAGGCTCCTGGTTTCCTTATGTACCTCCATATTACGCTCACGCTTGCCGGAAATAGAGGGAGGATTGTCCGTCGTCATAAACAAATCCAGGATTTCAATGGTATTGATACCATTTTTCATGAACTCACCTGGGCAGTAGAGGCGTTCCTGCGGGCCGATATTCCAATAGCGACCCAGCAAATGCCCATTCACCCATACATAGCCTTTCTGCCATTCCTTCATATCCAGGAAGGTATCAATGGGATTTTCCAGATTGACCTCAGCGCGGTACAAGGCGCCATTCAACGCAGAGCCCCGGCAGGACTTACGCGGAGCGCCATTTTCCAGAGGCATCAGAGAAAGCCACCAGTTCTGCACCTCAGCATCCCCCAGCATCACCTTACCGATGATTCCTTTCCTGTCCTTCTCCATAAATTTAGAGAAATTCACATGACCAAACGTATCTACGACAATGCGAAGATGCGACTGTTCCGAGCGCTCGGGTAATTCAACAGATGTCTGATTCAACCGGCGGTCAAGAGTTCCAATGAATTGGTTATCCACATACACCCATGCAAAATCATGAACCTTGCAGGTGAGAGTTGCAGCCGGTCCGGCGGGAATGCGAGCGCGGTACACCCCAATGCCCTGATTCTGCCCGTGGTTTTCAAAGGTCCGAGGGGTTCTGGAGCTTGCGCAGGATGCGGCATCAAAACTCAGTTCGCCGAATCCGCAGACCTTTCCAGGAGTGAAAGCCGGCATTTCCATGGACTCCGGCTGCACAGGCTCTGGCACATCAGCCTCCTGGGGTAGCGAGGCTTTGATGATATCTCTGTACTCATAATATTCCCTGGTCAGGTTGCCATTCTCCCCTATAGGAGAACCATAATCATAACTGGTGAGATCTGGTTCAAACTTCGACCCATCGGGGTTTGTATTTGCGCCAGCGGTAAGGCCGAAGTTGGTCCCGCCATGCAACACGAAAATATTAAATGAGACACCATCTTTCATATACCAGCGCACTGAGTTCAACGTACCGCGAGCGGGTGTCCAGTTACCCTCGCCCCAGTGGCGCAGCCAGCCCGGGTATGTCTCACTGCTGAATACCGGAACCCCGGGAGCCACACGCAGTGCCGTCTGCATCTGACGGGCGTTGTCTGCGGGGTCAAGTCCTACAGCCACTCCACGCGGAACAAATCGCAGGTGATGCGGCGCACTGCCTTCTGAAAGGTAGAATGGACCAGCACCCTTCTCTTCCCAGAATGCTTTGAGCCACTCTATGTAGGCCATTTCATCGTGTTCACTCTTGTAGCTGCCGTATTCATTCTCCAGCTGAACCATGAGAATAGGCCCTCCGTTTTTACTCAGGCGGGGAATCGCAATCTCCGCCATCTTTTCCAGATACCGGGTCTGGGCATCCATGAATTGCTTGTTGCCAGTATACCGCAGCGGCGTCACATCATCCTTAATCAGATAGGTGGGAAGCCCGCCTAAATCCCACTCACCACACACATAGGGGCCGGGGCGAAAAAGCACCCACATCCCCTCCTGCTGACAGAGGTCGATGAAAGCGGCTATGTCATTGCGACCGGAAAAATCCCAGTTGCCGTCCTCCTGCTCCAGAGCATTCCAGAACACATAAAAAGCAATCGTATTCAGCCCCATGGCCTTAGCGGCGCGGATGCGATGCTGCCAATGCTGACGAGGCACGCGCTGGGGGTGAATTTCCCCCGAACGTATCTGAAATGGCTTCCCATCCAGCATGAACTCACGCCCACCTTCTCCGCCAAATGATAATACAGCAGACTTGCCGATTTCGGGCTTCTGCAGGTTTTTCATAGCGTCCACGCCCGCCTGCGCATTCAGAACCAGCATTGCTAGAAGGCCAAGTAATATTCGCTTCATATCTGTCTTCTATCATATTTATAGTGCCACCGCCAGCTAAAACGCTGATTTTTCATGAATCATGCCACACATATCCCCCGGCCTCCTGTTAATGCTGCTGCAAATAGAGCCGCCCTGATTTTTCACAAAACCAGGGCGGCATCAACTTTTCTCTCTCTTTTACTGAAACTCGCTCTCGCGTGTTACGTCTGCGATTCTAGCACATTTTCCTACCATGTCAAGAGGCATTTGCAAAAAAACATACTATTGTTGGAGAATTTGACGCAAAACCTCGATGCAACGGACATTTTCGCGTTCATTACCGATAGTAATGCGCACAAACTCCGGCAGATTATATGCAGCCATCGGTCGCAGGATAACGCCTTCTGCCAACGCCTTGCGGAACACATCGATTCCATTCCCGACATTCACCAGTATAAAATTGGTATGACTCGGTACATATTCCAATTTCAACTCGTCGAAAAATTTTTCATACACGAGTCTCCCCTGCTGCACCATCTGCACTGCACGGTCAATATGAGCTTTATCATCCAGCGCCGCAAGTGCGCCGACCTGGGCAAATGCATTCACATTAAACGGAGAACGAGCCTTATTCAAAAGATCGGCTATTTCAGGAGTGGTCACGGCATACCCACAACGCGCCCCAGCCAGACCATAAGCTTTAGAGAAAGTGCGAAGCACCACTACATTCCGGCCTTGCTTGACAAAGCGCATGCTGTCAGTCTGTTCACCAGCAAACTCTATATATGCCTCATCAATCGCAACCACCACATGCTCCGGTACCCGGGATATGAAATGCTCCAATTCAGCCTGAGACACCATGGAGCCCACAGGATTGGTGGGATTAGTAATAAAGACCAGGCGAGTATCCGGGGTAATAGCATCAAGCATGCCATCCAGATTGTGAATCCAGCGGTCACGATTCGGAACAGAAACATACCTGGCACTCAATAATCTGGCAACAATCGGATACAGAGTAAAGGCATACTCGGCAGCCACAACCTCCGAGCCACGAGTCAGAAATGCATGCCCCAGAAGCTCAATCAGCTCGCTGCTGCCATTTGCCACAACCGTATTGGAAAAGTCCACACCATGCTCAGCCGCAATCCGGGTACGCAGTGCAAATGATGCACCATCCGGGTAAATGTGCATACCAGTTGCGGCTTTACTCATTGCCGCCACAGCCAGAGGAGAAGGACCAAGTGAGTTTTCATTAGAAGCAAGCTTCACAATATCCTCCGGTTGCAGGCCAAGTTCGCGGGCGGTCTCCTCTATCGGTTTACCAGGCTGGTATGCCACCAGCTGATACACATTGGCATTGGCATAGGAAATGATACTCATAATCAAGACTTGTATTATATGCACCCAGCGCGGCTGAACAAGCTTTGATTCTGGCATCGTTCAAACTACACAGACTTCTGATTTACGCACGGAAAACAAGGCACACACGCTTTACTCTTGAAAGAAAAGAGGCAATCTGATACAAATCGGGCTGCATGAACAACACAGGCCTGCAACATGGAATGAAGCAGAACATGGTGGCAACCGCTGCCATGCAGCAATTCATGCACACCTTACAAGCCACCAACATGGAGCTGAGACTCCTGGCAAACCAGGCGATGGCCGCTAACCCGGCGTTGGAAGAACTTCCACCAGAGGGGGAAAATGATTTCGCTTCAAGCTTCCCACCAGAAGCCACGTCTGATTCCAGGCATCATGATTACCTTGTCAACTCAATCACAGAATCTCCTAGTCTGGCCGCTTATCTGGAAGAACAAATACACCAGAGCGCGCTGCCAGCCAAAGCAGAACATGCGGCTCTTCAGCTCATTCAACATCTGGATGAGAGAGGCTATTTCGCAGAACCACCGGCTGAGATAGCTAAGCAGAACGGATGGAGCTACGCCCTGTTCCAGGAAGCCATGCAAGCCATCCAGGACCTGGACCCGGCCGGGGTGGGTGCAATAGATCTGCGTGAAAGCCTGATGCTGCAACTACGCCGAGAAGGCGAAGAAAACAGCCTTGCCATGTTGCTGCTCAGGGAGCATTGGGAAAAGCTTGTCCTGCACCGTTACGCTGATGCCGCAAGAATTCTCGGCGAAAGTGAACTGGCTATCGCCGGCGCTGCTCGCCGCATAGCGCAGCTGAACCCAGATCCGGGTAGTGCGTTTGCCCGCACTCCAGATAGCGAAATTTCGGCCGATATTGTCGTCCGGAGAGAAAATGATGAACTGAAAGTTCTGCTGACCGGTGCCAACATACCGCAACTGACCCTATCAGCAGAATACCGGGAAATGATGGCCGAGCAAGCCGACAAACCCGAAGTCAGGCACTATCTTTCCCGGTGTTTCAGCGAAGGCAGAAACCTCATCAAAGCCATCGAAAACCGGCAACGAACTATTCTGCAGGTGGCAGAGCTTATCGTTCAACATCAGAAAGATTTTTTTCTGCAGAGCACTGCTGCGCTCATACCACTGCGTATGGAAGATATAGCTGAGGCCACAGGTCTCCACATTTCCACTATTTCCAGAGCAGTCAACGGCAAATACCTGCAATGCTCCCGCGGAATCATTGAACTACGCCGCTTTTTCACCACAGCCATCAACTCAGGGCAAAATGCTGCAGATATTTCACAAGATGCCGTTCTGAAACGGATGCGCGAATTAATCGCTGCAGAAAATTCTCAGCACCCACTTTCGGATGCTAGCCTTGCAGAATTGCTGAAAAAAGAAGGAATCTCTGTAGCCAGGCGGACTATCGCCAAATACAGAGATTCACTTCACATCCTCCCGGCAAACCAGAGGAAAAGGTAATTCCAGGAGCCTTATCGCAGCATCATACCATAGCCCTTTTGATTAGGCGATTTGGCGTAAACCGCCTGAGCTGCGGGCAAATGTTTTCGCATAGCAGCAATTCGGTCAACATCCCGCGGATGCGTACTCATCCAACCATTCAGTGCACTCTCATCTGCACCAGCTGTAAAGCGGCTCCAGAACTCTATGGTCGCATCAGGATTATAACCCGCCTTCGCCATCAGCATCAACCCCATCTGGTCTGCTTCATACTCATGAGTTCGGCTATACGGCAAAATGACTCCTAATTGCGTACCTTTTTCAAATGCGGAAGCCGCTGAGGAATTGCCGGAATTGGCAGAAATCAACGCAGCACCCAATGATTGCAGTTTTTTCCAGGAAGATTGTTCACTTCCATGGCGAGCGAGTGCGTGAGCTATTTCATGGGACACAACAAAGGCGAGCTCTGCCTCGTTCTTCATCAACCCCATCAACCCGGAATAAACAGCAATCTTGCCGCCGGGTAAACAGAACGCATTCTGAGTCGATGATTCAAACACGGTGTACTCCCAATCGTATTCAGAATTTCCGGTAGCCTTCACAATCGCGGGAGCACAACTGTTCATAGCCGCATTGTAGCGCGCGTTTGTCGAGCGCTTATACTGGCGTTTATACTGATTAAAAGCCGTAAGCCCCTGCTCTTTTTCCTGCTCTATAGAGGCGACAACAAACTGTGACCGCCCGGTCATCGGAACCGTGCGGCATGCAGACAGAACAGCGAGTAGCGATACTGCGCCTATGAAAAGTATATGCTTTATCTTCATACCATTGATTCTTATATCATAAGTTCGGGCTCCCGGCATCAATCAAATGAGAGTGCCTCATCTATACCGTTCTTCAGGAAAATTGCGGTATCCGATTGTTAGCGGGCTCATATCATCCAGCAGCCGGCGATCGTAGCGGCGCTTCGGTGGCTCCAGATTGCCCAGGGTTTTACCCTTGTCAGGTTCAAAGAAGAACTGAAGATAATAATTACCCGTGTAGCCGAGGGCATGCGTATCGCGAATCATGCGCAGGATATCGGCTTCATCCAGCAGGTCCGGATGCACGGTAGTTCGCACCTCATGCTGTACACCGTATAGAATGAGAGTCTTGAGTGTTTCCTGGTACCGCTCAAAAAGCAGCTTGCCACCGGGAAGGCGCCAGCTGCGGTTAGATGGCATCTTGTTATCAAGTGCCACGTAATCAATAAGGCCTTCTTCCAGTAATCCGCGAATAACATGCGGGTTACTGCCATTGGTATCAACCTTGATGAGGTAGCCGAGTTTCTTAATCTCTCGGCAGACCTCTGCAATATCGGGGTTGAGAGTGGACTCTCCCCCGGAAAGCACTACGGCATCCAAGAAGCCGGCGCGCTCCCGGAGGAAAGCCATCTCATCCTGCCCTCCGCCATGACTCAGAACAAGTTCCGGGTTGTAGCAGTATGGGCAACGCAGATTACACCCAGTGTACCAGAAGATACAGGCCGCTTTTTTCGGGTAATCCAGAAAGGTAAGCGGAGTGATATCTGCGGGGTGACGCATAACCTATGATTCGCAACGCGAATTACTTAAGAATGGCGTCGCAGCCACAGCCGCAGGGCTCTTCGAAGTGGGCACGCTCCTCGAACTCACCCTGCTTACCGGCGTTGAAGGTTTCCACCGGACGGTGGTAGCCCATCACGCGGGTGTACACGGTGCACTTGGTGCGCTCCTCGGCATGCTCGGCGAGGATCTGCTCGTCAGTCTTATATACGGGTTTTACTTCCGGGTTGCTCATGTTCGTGTTGGTTCTATTGGTTTGGGGTTGGTTAATCTTTAGAAAAGCGGCAGCTCGGGCTGCTCCTCGGTGCGGGCGCGGTCGATAAGCTCCTGGTCGCAAATCGGGCAGAAGTCGTGGCGGCCACGGAGGTAACCGTGCTTCTCGCATACGGAGAAGAGAGGAGTAACTGTGATGTAGGGCATCTTGAAGTTGGTGAGCACCTTGCGCACGATGTCGCGGCAGGCCTCCGGGGAGGAGATAGCCTCGTTCATGTACATGTGGAACACCGTGCCACCAGTGTAGCAGCACTGCAGCTTGTCCTGCATCTTCAGAGCCTTGAACAGGTCGTGCGTATAGCCGGCCGGCAGCTGAGAGCTGTTCGTGTAGTAACGGTGGCCGGGAGTACCACTCTGGATGATATCCGGGAAGCGCTTCTGGTCTTCGCGGGCAAAGCGGTGGGTGGTGCCTTCGGCGGGGGTAGCCTCCAGGTTGTAGAGGTTACCGGTGGTCTCCTGGTAACCGCGGATACGCTCACGCATGAAGTGCAGCACTTCCTCAGCAAAGGCGATGCCCACGGGTTCCGCGGTATTCATCGTATCGTTGGAGAAATTGCGCAGCATTTCGTTCATGCCGTTCAGACCGATGGTAGAGAAGTGGTTGCGGAGGTGCGGCAGGTAACGCTTCGTGTAGGGATACAGCCCGCGTTCATACAGGGTATTGATGAACACACGCTTCTTCTCGAGCGTTTCCTTAGCCAGGTCCATAAGCTCACCCAGCTTGGTGTACAGCAGGTTCTTGTTGCCCTTGTACAGATAGCCCAGACGAGCCAGATTGATGGTCACCACACCGATGGAACCTGTCATTTCAGCAGAACCGAACAAGCCACCACCGCGCTTCAGCAGCTCACGAAGGTCCAGCTGCAGTCGGCAGCACATGGAGCGGACGGCATCCGGCTTGTATGCTTCCTCGTCAATGACCTTGTTGCCGTTCTCATCGAACTTATACTGAGACCCCACGAAATTCTGGAAATAGGAAGAGCCAATCTTGGCAGCGTTCTCAAAGAGCAGCGGCACGTTCTCGTCATCCCAGTCGAAGTCCTCGGTAATGTTCACCGTGGGGATAGGGAAAGTGAAAGGCTGGCCTGTGCTGTCGCCCTCAGTCAGAACCTCATAGAATGCCTTCTGGATTATTTTCATTTCCGGCTGGAAATGCTTGTAGGTCAAATCAGTCAGGCTTTCTGCGCCGCGGGCTTTGGCAATGGCAAGAAGTTCTTCGTCCTCCAGGCCCTCAAAGATGTGCTGGTTGTTGGACATGGGAGTCTGCTCGCGAAGGTCGCGGGGCACCGTCCAGTCAATCGTCACGTTGGTGAACGGGCTCTGGCCCCAGCGGCTGGGCACATTCAGGTTGTACACAAAGCCACGAAGAGCCTTCTTCACGGCCTTGTACGGCAGCTGGTCCTTGAACAGGTAGGGTGAAAGATAAGTATCGAAGGAGCTGAAGGCCTGTGCACCGGCCCATTCACTCTGAAGAATGCCCAGGAAATTTGCCATCTGGCCCAGAGCCTCACGGAAATGCTTGGGCGGGCGGCTGTTCACACGGCTGCGTACGCCATTGAAGCCTTCATTCAGAAGAGCACGGAGACTCCAGCCGGCGCAGTAACCAGTCAGGCAGTCAAGGTCATGAATGTGGTAGTCGCCATTGCGGTGAGCGGCACCTTCCTCGGGTGTGTATACCTGGTCAAGCCAGTAGTTGGCAATCACCTTACCGGCAGTGTTGTTCACCAGACCAGCATTGGAATAAGTGGTATTGGAGTTAGCCTTGATACGCCAGTCCGTGTTACCAACATACTCCTCGATGGTCTGCTTACAATCCACCCAGGTGTTGCCCTTGTAAAGACCGGCAATCTGCTCACGCTGCAGCTTGTGCAGGAAACGGTACTTGATGAAATTGCGCGCTGTATCATATGCGCCGGCTCGCATGAGTTCTTTCTCAATGCGGTCCTGCACCATTTCCACAGGCAGATATTCTTCGTGCTTCAGTTTATCCAGCACATTGGCGTAGACAAGAGGATTGTACTCCTCCTGTGAGGCGTGGAACGCCTTCTCGATGGCCTGCTGTACTTTGTAGGCCTCGAAGCGTTCGCGCTTACCGTTTCTCTTGATGATTTCAGGCATATTGCTTTAGGTTGTAAGGTGTGTGTAGAACCCGTTTACCGGGGGCTTGCCGGCAGGCGGGTCCCTGCTCGGTGCACGGGGTTCAATGTATCATGCTAAAATTGCCTTTGCAAGCAAAAAAAATGATGGGGGCACACTTTTCTATATACAAAATATGGAACACTTAAACATTCCTGCATACTATATATTGTATACTAGAATCCATTTTTCTATTTTAGAATCTTTCTTACAAACACACCGTTTCCAGACCGTGAAACTTATTGATTTCAGGGGGTTCTACGATGCGAAACAGGATTCTTAAGTAGGGGTATATATGGTATCCACACCTGATAGCAGCCACAAAATATTGCGGGTGCAAAATCTGATTTGAGGAGTGATTAATTTTGCGCCCAGATGCACTTCAGGTAGTCTTCTCCGTCAAAATCGAAGGGCATAGGCACCGAAATGAGCTTTGCCGAGGGAATTCCAGCCGACACCATGCGACGGAATGCCGACATGGATAATTTGCGGCAATTCGTGGAGCAGAGAATACGCCCGCCTGGGTAAAGAATAGCGGCAGCCAGTTTGACGAGATGGTCATAATCTTTCTCGACCCGCCAGACACGCCCCTTCTCATCACGGGAGAAAGTGGGAGGATCGAGCACAATAATATCAAACTTGCGCCCCTGGCGAGCAAAACGGTCCATCCAATGCAGGGCATCTCCCTTGCAGAAGAAGTGGTCATCCGGGTCAATACCGTTAAGAGCCATGTTTTCCTTACACCAGCTCAGGCATGGCTGAGCAAGATCAAGCGTGGTGGTCTGCGCACCAGCCAAAGCGGCACACACCGAGAAAGCCCCCGTGTATGCAAAGGTATTGAGCACTCTCATACCCTGGCAGCAGAGAGACCGAAGCTCGGCGCGGTTATCGCGCTGGTCCAGGAAAATACCCTGTGAATACCCTGCCCCCATATCCATGAGGTAGCGTACGCCGTTTTCCAGAATCACAAAACGCAGCGGGGCTTCTGGCCCGCAGAGGAAAAGCGGCGGCTCCTTCACATCCTTATCCAGGCGCTTCACATACACCGGGCGGCCGGTAGCCTTGAGCATATCCTTGAGCGCCGGGGGAAGCACCGTATCGCGCAGCGACACCAGAAGACGATCAGCAAGAGCATCTATGAACACCCCGGGCCAGGGCGCACCATCGGACACACGGAATGCATCCGTTTCCGGCGGCAGCTTGGCCTGGCGTTGTTCCAGCAGCTTCTGCAGGGGATTCTTCACAGCAGGAATGTCTTGGAAGCGGTATCGGCAGCCTTGCGGATAGTAGCAGCCATCGAGGTGAGCGCGTTGGCTCGGGTGGAAGCCAGGTGCTCCTTAAGTCCGCATTCATCCAGCTTACTCAGATCAGCAGCCAGTATATCGGCCGGAGACAGCCCCGACAGCAGGCGAATGAAAATGGCAATGAGCCCCTTGGTAATGAGAGAATCGCTGTCAGCGTGAATGATGAGCTTGCCATCATCCATATCTGTACCCACCCACACGCGGCTCTGGCAGCCCTTAATCAGGTTGCTGTTCCTGCGGTACTTTTCCGGCATGGCCGGCAGACGGCGTCCCTGCGAGATGATGAATTCATACTTCTCAGTCCAGTCCTCGAAGACGGACATATCATCAAGAAGGGATTCTATGCGAGATTCGTAATCCATTACTTGCAGCGGCTTTTGGCCAGCGTGTAGAGCACGGCCTTCTGGGCGTGCAGACGGTTCTCAGCCTCACGGAAGATGACAGGAGCATTTGCCTCCAGCACATCATCCGTGATTTCATAGCCACGGTAAGCCGGCAGGCAGTGAAGCACGATGTGCCCCGGTGCAGCAATCTTCAACAGTTCGTCATTCACCTGATAAGGGAAGAAAGCCTTTTCCTTAGTGCCCTTCTCTGCCTCCTGCCCCATGGAAATCCAGGTATCAGTGTTAATCACCATGCAATCGCGCACAGCTTCGGCAGCATCTGTGGTGCAGATGATATTCGGGCAATCGAGCGCAGCCAGCGTCTCAGCCTTGGGCAGAGCCTGCTCCGGTCCTGCCAGCACAAGGGTGAAGCCCAGGCGCTTGGCAGCCCACATCCAGGAGCGGCCCATGTTGTTGTCCACATCGCCCAGGAAAGCAATCTTCATGCCCTTCCAGGAACCCACGCCGTACTGCTCCTCGATGGTGAGCAAATCAGCCAGAATCTGGCAGGGATGTTCCAGGTCCGTCAGCGCATTAATGGTCGGCAGCTTGGAGTAATCCGCAAAGTCGACCACATCCTGCTGGTCGTAGGTGCGGATGATGGCGCCGTGAATCATACGCCCCAGCACACGGGCGGTGTCCTTGATAGGTTCGCCACGGCCCAGCTGTATATCGCGGGTGGAAAGGAACATCGGGCGTCCGCCCAGTTCAGAGATTCCCACCTCAAAGGAAACACGTGTACGAGTGGAAGATTTGGAGAAAATCAGAGCCCAGGTCTGCCCGGCCAAGGGCTGTTCTGTGTGGCAACCACGCTCGGCTTTGAGCTTGTGCCCCAGGGCAAGCAATTCGCAGATCTGCTCGCCGGTCAGTTCTTCGATGGAAAGAAGGTTGTTCATGGCTATATAAAATTCCGGGAAAGCAGCAAGGTATCATGTTTATCATCCTCTGTAAAGTTCAGAGTGAGTCAGCGCACCGATATTTAATCGCAAGGTTCTGTCAACAATCGGGTGTCTTTGCGGATAACAAATCGGTTTACTTCAGCATTTGCAGCTCACTTGTGACATACTTTCTCGCCCACAAAACAGAGATTAGACTTGCACGCATAGCGGGGTGAGAGTATAGTTTCGCCCCGAAATGAAAGCCCTCGTCAAAACAACAGCCGATAAAGGCCTGGAACTGATGGACGTGCCGATGCCCGAAGTCGGCCCGAATGATGTTCTCATCAAGATTTACAAGACCGCCATCTGCGGCACCGATTTGCATATATGGAACTGGGACGCCTGGGCCCAGCAGACCATCCCTGTAGGCATGCACGTGGGGCACGAGTTCTGCGGTGTGATTGAGCGCGTGGGTTCTGCCGTAACGGAATACAAGCCCGGCGAAGTTGTTTCTGGCGAGGGACACATCGTCTGCGGACACTGCCGCAACTGCCGCAAGGGCCTCTTCCACCTCTGCCCGAACACCAAGGGCGTAGGCGTGAACCGCGCCGGCTGCTTCGCTGAATACCTTTCCATTCCCCAGAGCAATGTCATCCGTATCCACAAGGATATGCCCATGGAGATTGCCTCTATCCTGGACCCTCTGGGCAATGCCACACACACCGCCCTTTCATGGGATCTTGTGGGCGAGGACGTGCTCATCACCGGAGCCGGGCTCATCGGTTCCATGGCTGCCGCCGTCTGCAAGAAAGCCGGTGCCCGCACCGTGACCATAACCGATGTGAGCGACTACAAACTCAACCTCGCCAAGACCATGGGTGCAGACCGCACCGTAAACGTCATCTCCGGCGACAGCATCGCGGCAGCTCGCGAAGATCTCGAAATTTCTGAGGGTTACGGCGTATGTCTCGAAATGAGCGGCGCCCCCGCCTGCCTTAAAGACATCATCAACCACTCTGCCTACGGTGCCAACATCTCTCTGCTCGGCATCCAGCCCGGCGGTTCCGGTATCGACTGGAACACCTTCGTGTGGAAGGGACTCAAGATGAAGGGCATCTACGGACGCGAAATGTACGGGACCTGGCAGAAGATGGATGCCATGCTGCGCAGCGGGCTGGATGTATCACCCATCATCACCCACCGCATGCACTACACCGATTTCAAGAAAGGCTTCGAGGTCATGGCCTCCGGCCAGTCCGGCAAAGTGGTGCTCACCTGGGCAGAATAAAACATCCCCGCTTTCATTATCAGAAAGAGCGCCTGTGTATTGCAGGCGCTCTTTTTTATACTCCACTCAGCAGCTTATACGAAGCGGCCAGCTGAAAATAACGGAGCAAGAACCATCACCGTGCGCGGCAGCAGATAAAGAGAAAGCTGCTGCGCTTTATCTGTATGGTGATGCACACTGGAATCCTGCCGGTTTAATCCGCCGAAACGGGCATCATCCGAATCCAGTACAACTTTCCATTCTCCTGCTTTGGGTGCCGGCAGCTTATAGTCAGGTATAGCCAGAGACCCGTTCCAGTTGAACACAAAAAGCAAGCCCCCGCGTTCAAAAGCCATCACCTGATTTGCTTCATCCATATTCAACGGGCGGGCCGGAGCAGAAGCCAGCAAATCACAACGTTGCGCGAGTCTGACCATGGCCCGGTCAAATTCATTCAAGCAGCGGTATCGGAGTAACTTATTATCCACCAGGCTCCATTGGCGTCGGCAGTACTGATACGAATTACCATTTCCTTCACGAGGGAAATCAATCCATTCCGGGTGTCCGAATTCATTCCCCATGAAATTCAGCCAGCCTTCGCCACCAGCAGCCAGCGTAGCCAGGCGAATCATCTTGTGCAGAGCCATACCGCGATCCACAATGACACTGGGCATATCGCAGCTCATGTGGGTGTACATCTCAGCATCCATAAGGCGGAAAGCAATAGTCTTATCACCCACCAGAGCCTGATCGTGGCTTTCAGCATAGGCGATATTCGCCTCACCATAGCGGCGATTGATAAGCGTGTACCAGATATCCCCCACACTCCACTCCTCATCCTTCTTTTCCTTGAGCAGCTTTATCCAGTAATCCGGGAGCCCCATAGCCAGGCGGTGAGTAAAGCCAAATCCGCCCTCATCCACAGGGCGGCAGAGTCCGGGCATACCACTCATATCTTCCGCAATGGCAAATGCGCCGGGGCGGACCTGTTGCACCAGCGTGGCAGCGAGTTGGAGATAAGTCACAGCGCTCAGATTCACCTGAGTGTTGAAATAACAGCCCAAATCAGTGAACGGCTCGTGACCGTGGTGCAGATACAGCATGCTGGTCACGCCATCAAAACGGAAACCGTCAAAGTGAAATTCCTCCAGCCACCAGCGCAGGTTGCTGAGCAGGAACTGCTGCACCTCCTCCTTGCCATAATCAAAGAGGCAACTGTCCCAGTCGGGGTGAATGCTGTCCCGCTCGCCGGCACAGAAATACTGGCCGCCAGAGCCATCAAAGTTATTCAATCCCTCTGCCATATTCTTGACAGCATGCGAATGCACCACATCCAGCAGCACCGCAATACCAAGGCCATGAGCCGTATCGATGAGATATTTCAAATCTTCCGGAGTACCGAAGCGGTTACAAGGAGCAAAAAATGATGACACATGGTACCCGAAAGAGCCATAATAAGGATGCTCCTGAATGGCCATAATCTGCACTACGTTATAACCCAACGCAGCAACGCGCGGCAAGACATCATCAGCAAACTCCCGGTATGTATGAATGCGTTCCTGCTCACCGGCCATACCAATGTGCGTCTCATATATGAATGGGACCTTGATATTTGCAGGATTCCAACGCGCGTTTTTCCACTTGTAGGGTTCTGCAGGTTCCCATATGACGCCGCTGTAATCAAACGTGGCAGCATCCTGCTCAGTATAACGAATCCAGGCCGGCATGCGGTCCCTGTGCTCATCATCCGCCCCTACCACGTGTACTTTTACATGCTGGCCATGCTGCAGCGCATCGGCGGGCAGACGCAACTCCCACACCCCGCTGGCATCCCGGTGCAGCGGATTTGCCTCGCGGTTCCAGAAATTAAAATCGCCGATAAGATAAAGAGCGCGAGCCCCCGGCGCCCATTCCCGGTAAATCCACTCACCGGTTTCCGGATCGCGATTAAACCCCATGCGCTTATATGCCTGGGCAAAGTTCATGAGAGAACCATGACGGCGGCAGATACGCTCGAGCTGCGAATCAAAAAGCCTCATGCGGCCCTTGATTTCTCTTTCAAAAGGAGCCAGCCAGCCATCTGCCAGCACTAATCCGGGTATCGGGGAACGGCGCATGCTCGTATACTACACCATATTGCTTCAAAACGCAAACGAGAAATCAATTTTCCTCACCTGCCGGGGTATTGTCCACCTTGCGGTCTTCTGCGCGTCTCAACACCATTCCATGACACAAGCTGCCCCGGGAGGCAGATGAACCGGCAGCCCGGCAGTTTCCAATTCAGAGTCGTTTATCTCGATAATCGGCGTCGTAGAATCCAGCAGCGGAACAAAACAATATTTCCCGGATTTCTTGCCAGCCCAGTCAACCGCATGATGCGGTATATGAACATTAGTCGAAGCCGTTTCCTCTGCACTCAGGTTACAGACCACCAATAGTGTGGATTTAGATTTGCGGTGATGGCGCAGAAACGCATACAGCGTATGCCCGGAAACAGAATCACCGATGCGGCGTCCATATCCCTCCGTTGACCGGTTTGCCCAGTTCAGGCCGTAGAAATCCCCCTTATCCAAAGCAGGATGCTGCAGCAATGTAAGCAAGCGGGATGTAAGCTCCCGAAGCGCCCTCTCATCCTCAGATAAAAGAGCACCATCATATGCCCCCTTATTAGACCAATGCTGCAGACGAGGCAGACACGTGTAATCAAAAATGCTGGTGCGGCCGTTGTCTCCCCCATAACCTCCCGGGCCATCTGCCCGTTCGGCAAACTCCTGACCATTGTAAACCAGCACAGGTCCGCAACTGGTGCAATACTGCGCGACCATGACAGCAGGCATCACTCTGGCACCTACCCCGCCCCAATACCCGGGTGCTGCCATACGCGGTTCATCATGATTCTCAATATAGCGCACTCCGCCATTAAACAGAGGTTCTCCAGAACGATGCCGGGCATCAAGGTCATTAGCCCAGGCTCCACCCTCATATATCTTTCTCAAAGCCTCATAGGCAACGCCATCATACACTCCGTTGAATCCGGCAGAAAGCAAAGCTGCATGCACCGGCCCCTCAATCAGCTTCAGATGGTCATCATACCCTTCTGCCAGAAAAAAGCACGAAGAGTCGCGCAAGCGGGCATGGGCGATAATCCACCGCCAGAACGGCAGAGGCACCATGTGCGCCATATCGCACCGGAAACCACCCACCCCCATATTCTGCCAGTACGCCAGCACCTCATTCATGAGCTGCCAGGTGCGGGGCAACGCATATTCCGGAGCCAGTACTCCAGGCAACGCCTGTGCCGCATGGCTGCCATGGCGATAATCCACACCGTAATTCAACTTCACTGTCTCATACCAGTCATATGCACCGGGCTGCCAGGATTCCACATTATTCCCCGTCACCCGGCCTTTGCCTCTCTCCGGCTCAAACTCACCGCCAGGCAAGAGCATGGGGGTACCATCACCGGGCGAATCCAGATAATAAAACGAGTTATCACGCGCAAAGAAAGATGCGGGGTCATCATAGCGGCCAAAGCTGCTTTCGGGGCGAACCATGGAGCAGTAGTTCCGCGAGACATGGTTGGGCACAAAGTCCATCAACGGCACCATTCCCCACCGGCGGCAGCGCTGAAGCAACGCGGCAAATTCCTCCCGCCGCATCTCCGCATTTTCTGCCAGATCGGGATCCACATCAAAATAATCTGTCACAGCATACGGGCTGCCGGCCACCCCCTTGACAATGCAGGGTGGGTCTGCAGGAACCCCTGCATGCAATGATTGCGTGGCATGCCTCAGCACACCGGTGAACCAGATGTGAGTCACGCCCATATGCGCTATCTGCTCCAAAGCGGCATCTGTAATACCATTGAATGTGCCGCAGCCGTTTTGCTCAAGGCTTCCCCATGCTTCTCCACTGGTGGTGTAATTCGAAAAATGGCGTACAAACAACTGGTATATGACAGGTCTCATGATGCTATTTGACCACACTACCACGATATGCCTTTCTTTTCAAGAAGAAAGGAAAACGGATATATGAATACACGCGTATCTGCGTCTGCATGCTTCATTCGCATTGACGTTCGGGAGCGGGATTAGCTAGACTGAGCACATCCATTTTCTTTGTATGAAGCTCGCTCGATTACTGCTGATATCCATGGGATTGACAGCCGGCTTAGCCAGCGCTGCGGGAACTGAATCTTCAGCCTATACCGGCACCGTGTGGGCTCAAGGAGTACCCCTGGATAGCGGCTGGTATGAGATATCAATAAGAATGATCCCTATAATGGCGATACCGATGACCTGATGTGTTTTGCCGCATGCTCTACCAACCTCATTACCTGGTGGCAGAAGAGCAATTATGGCAGAAATCTCGAATCTTCCGCGCCGAAGGATATCAATGACACCTGGCAGAAGTATGAGGAGAGCAACCAGGTGCCGGATATGGACGGGAAAGCGCCAGGAGAGGCGCACTTGGTCTGGAACTGGGGGCAGGCCTCTCCGTGCCCGTTTGTCCCGGCTGCATCTTCACCGATGGAACGGTAGGGCTGAGAAACGACTACATGAACTTCAACGCCGCAGCGGGCTACAGGATTCAGTTCTGAATCCGCTCGGAAAACAAGCCGACCTGAATTTGTCCCGGCCCGGTGTAGAAAGCCGCATCAAAAGCGAAACCCTACCTCAAAGACCGCAGCTCTATGATAAAAGCTGCGGCTTTTTACGCATTCGGGTCCCGCCCATCCCTGGCACATCATGGCCTTTCACAAGAGCCTTGCGTCAGCTGAGGCCATGAGGATTGACTTTTTGTTGGAGATTTGCCATAATTCCCGCCACATTGTTTTCTCTTATATGAAGCTTACACGTTTTCTTTCATTAGCATTGGGGCTCACGCTCGGCGTGGCCACGGCCACAGCAGACGAAACTCTTTATACCGGAGCTTTCTGGACCGAGGGAGTGAGTGAGACCGGTGGCTGGTATGATGCCAACAAGCTTGATAACTCCGACGGCGATGCCGATGACAACATGTGCTACGCAGCCTCCGCAGCCAACGTCATTGCCTGGTGGCAGGATAGCACGGTGGGTAGCACGCTGACCTCCGAAGCTCCGAAACAGCTCAGCGATATCTGGCAGGCAATGATTAATGCCAATGAGCGCTGGGAGGAAGGGGGTGAAGCCCTTGGTGTGGTCAACTGGTGGGTTTCTGGCATCTACTGCCCGAAGGACAAGGAGGACACAGACGCATGGGCGCGTTTTTATTTGCTGACCGAGGATTTTGATGATGACGAACTGATACCGGTGACACTGAGCCCCACAAATGGGTATTATTTCGACCAGTACGGACTTACACAGGAAAAGCTCTCCGATTTCCTGGTAGATTTGCAGATGTACACCGAAACCATGACCGGAATCAACTTTGGCGAGATTCTGAATAGAGGCAACGCCATTGCCCTGTCCATTGTTCCGGAAGAAGATGAAGAAGCGGGACACGCCATCACCCTGTGGGGTGTGGAGTATGATGAGGAAGGCACCCTGACCACCATGTGGATAACCGATTCCGATGACGGTGCGGAAAAGCTTGTCAAGATATCGGTGAGAGTGGATAAAGAGAATGACAAAATCTGGCTGGGCGAAGAGTACGATAAAGAGTATCATTATTACCTGACAGGCGTGTACGCCATTGATGCCCGGGAATCATTCAAGTGGTCTGAGCTCAGTATGAGCACCTATGTAGACCTGCAGGTGAATCCAACCTCGCACAACGGCCGCGCCGGCGTGGCACTGCTGCCAGAGGTATACATGAACGAGGAGCCCGCAGAGGGTGGCGCGCTGGAAGCCATCATCGAGGCCGTGGATGATGGTGAAATGAACGACCGCGCAGCCGCTGCCTTGGCCGGTGCCTCCACCGCTGTGCTGGGTCAGGCGCTTTCAGGCGATATGGACCGCCAGCTGAGCGCCATCCGCAACCGCGCTGCCATGGGCAACTTCAGCCAGGACACCGTAGTGCTGGATGCCAAGAGCGGCAGTCTGGAGCAGCCGGGCCGGTTCTTTGCCTGGGTGAATGCCGAAGGCAACCGCGCCGAGCAGAATAACGATGCCACCGCCGCCGGCTACACCCTGAGCAGCTGGGGCGGCACGCTGGGCGCCGGCATGCAGGTGAACGACCAGCTCACCCTGGGTCTGGCACTCACCGCCATGCATGGCGACCTGAAGAGCGATGGCCCGGACAGCCTCGATGCCGATATGGGCCTGGGGTACCTGAGTGCCTTTGCCCGCTACCAGAGCGGCAGCTGGAGCCACAGTTTCATTGCCTCCGAAGGCGCCTTGAAGACGGATTACAAGCGCTACGCCATGGGCTACACCCACAAGGGCGACACAGAAGGCTCTTCCCTCGGTCTTATGTATGAGCTGAGCCGAAGCGTGCAGCTGGGCAATAACAGCCTGCTGAGCCCTGTGTTCAACATCTCCTACCGCCTCACCGAGGTGGATGGCTACAGCGAAAGCGGCTCTGATGCCGCGCTGAACGTGGGAGAACAGAAGCTCGACACCGTAACGGTGGGGCTCGGTGCCCGCTATGCCGCCGTGACAGGCCAGCAAATGCTGAACCGCGACTGCGCCTTTGAGGCTCGCGCTCTGGTCAAGTATGACCTCGGCGACACGCAGGCCGAAACCTCCGTGGGCTTCCTGGGTTATGCCACACGCGCCGACATCGAAAGCGCGGAGCGCGGCGCCCTGGGCCTGGAACTGGGGGCAGGCATCGCCATACCGGTGGGGCCCGGCAGCATGTTTACCGATGGCGCCGTGGAGCTGAGAGGCGACTACACGAACTTCAACGCCGCCGCGGGTTACAAGATTCAGTTCTAATCCCCCCGGCAAAGTACAATCACCAGCAGCGGCTTCACGACGAAGCCGCTGCTTTTTTCTTCAAAATCGAAAATGCAGCTTGCCACACGGGGCTGGGCGTGCTATATATATTGAGTCCGAAAACTCTATCTATTACCATGAAAGTATCTGCACTTAATAAGAAGAAGGGTTTCACCCTTATCGAACTTATGGTGGTGATTGCCATTCTGGCAGCTCTGGCCTCCATCGGCTACGGCCCCATCCTTGACCACCTGAACGACGGCGACCGCCAGAAGGCTATCTCCAACGTGAAGTCTCTGCACACCATGCTGCAGGGTTTCAAGACCGACAACGGCAGCTACCCCTGCGACAGCACGGCTGAGCGTCTTCAGGAGGAAAAGCCTGACCTGAACTTCGGCACCCTGACTGGCGATACCTCCAACTCCTACCTGCGCCAGGTGTACTACTCCTCTGAGAACGTGTCAGAGAAACCCTTCTTCGCCAAGGTGAACTGCAATGGTCTCAACGTGCAGCAGGAAGGCGATGAAAAGCTGGCCAACGGCGCCGCTCTTTCCCGCAACGAGAATGCCATGGGCTACGTGATGCGCAAGAACAACGAGGACCCCGCAGTGAAAGACGGCGTGACCAAGTCCAACGCCCCGCTCATCATCTGCGGTGTGTATCCCAGCGCTACCCCCTACACCGGCGACGCTGTGGTATTTGACGGCACCTCTTTCCGCGGCCACGCTTTCCTT
>JAZLDD010000055.1:0-10164 GCA_045614585.1 Akkermansia sp.
CCAGAAAGCGGCGAGTTGCTGCACCTTGGCGGCGGGAGCGCCGTGCGGGTTGGTGAGGGCAACCGTGGCGTCTTTGATGTGATCTGCGCGGGCGTTTTCTATTCCCTGAGTCTCGGCTCCGGCCATGGGATGAGAGCCGGTGAAGCATCGCCCGCGGCTGGTGGGCATGGTGCCGGTGGTGCGGTGCACATAGGCTTTCACTGAACCTATGTCCGTGATGATGGCATCTTTGGAAACGGCGGAGAGGATATAGCGGGAAAGCTCCTCAAATGCGCCGATGGGCGTGGAAAGGATGATGAGTTCCGCACCGCGGGCTGCTTCCCTGGCGTCTGTGTAGGTGTGCTCAGTAATGCCTCGCTCCCGGACAAAATCCAGCGGTTGCTGGCGGCGCGCCCAGATGCGGAGCTCGCAGCCGGGCATGTGCTGGTGCACAGCCATGGCGATGGAGCCGCCGAGTAAGCCGGGGCCCAGGATGCTGACCGAACGGAAAGGAAGTTCACTCATGCGTGTTACGGCACGTAGAAATGGAAATTAGTGCCGCGCACTTTCAGCTCCTTGCCGCTGGGGTAGGGCTTGCCGTTCTTGTCCACTACGCGGATGGTCTTGCTGGGGTTCAGCGGATTGTATACGCGGGTGGGGTCGCCAGGTACCCGGGTTGCCACGGGAATGGGGCCGGTGTTGGTAATCTGGCTCATGTCTGTGGCAGCGCTGGTGGTAGTGGCGGGTTGCGGTGCGGCGGCAGTCTTGGTGACAATGGGGGTGAGCACCGATTCAGCCGTTTTCGGTTGCGCTGCCGGGGCAGGGCTGGGCGTGGGAATCGGCGCGGAAATGGTGCGTGCCGGAGCTGTGATGGGCTGGGTGAGGTTCAGCGGAGCGTTGGAATCCGGTGTAACCTGCTGGCTGGTGACCGGATCGGGAATCGGGGCCTGCTGGATGCCGGCGGGCTGGGTGGTTACCCAGGTATCCGGGTAGGCGGTGCGCCCGGCAGAGCCCTGGTAGGGCATATCAGGCACCGTGGGCGTGTAGTATATGCATGAATTGAGTATGCCACCAATCAGCGGTAGAATCAGGAGATGACGAGTCGACTTATTCATGAGGGAAAGCTTACCGTGTTCTTCAAGATAAGTTAAATCTATTTGTCAAAAATGTCAACTTCAAAACGCATGCTATGCGTGCGCCGCGCGCATAAAATGGCCTGCAGAAGGGGGTAAATGCTGCTTCGGACTTGAAAAATATGATTTTTGGGAGTAAAGTCAGCTCATGAGCACGCTTCATTGCCCGAGTCTGTACCAGTATACGCGCCGCCTGACCCGCGAGGTGATGGTGGGAAATGTGGGGATTGGCGGTACCAATCCCATCCGTATTCAGTCCATGCTGACCAGCGATACGCTGGATACGGCGGGGTGCGTGCGTGAGTCGCTGGCGCTGGCCGAGGCCGGGTGTGAGATTATCCGCCTGACTGCGCAGACCAAGGTGTATGCCGCCAACCTGGAGAATATAGCCCGCGAGCTGCGCGCCGCCGGGTGCCAGGTGCCGCTGGTGGCAGATATTCACTTCAAGCCCGATGCCGCCATGGAGGCTGCCAAGTGGGTGGAGAAAATTCGCGTGAATCCTGGAAATTTCGTGGATAAGAAGAAGTTTGTGGAGCGCGACTACACCGACTACGAGTATGAGGAGGAAATCGAGAAAATCCGCACCGCTTTCACGCCGCTCGTGCTTTTCTGCAAGGAACATGGCCGCGCCATGCGATTAGGCGCTAACCACGGCTCCCTCTCCGACCGCATTCTGAACCGCTATGGCGACACGCCGGATGGCATGGTGGAAAGCGCTCTGGAGTTTGCCCGCATTGCCCGCGAGCTGAATTATCACCAGCTGGTGTTCTCCATGAAGTCCTCCAACGTGAAGGTGATGATTCAGGCCTACCGCCTGCTGGTGAAGCGCCTGGCCGAGGAGGGACTTGATTGGAATTACCCCATTCACCTGGGCGTGACCGAGGCCGGTGAGGGTGAGGATGCCCGCATCAAGAGCGCCACGGGTGTGGGCTCGCTACTGGCAGATGGTATTGGCGATACGCTGCGTGTTTCCCTGACCGAGGATCCGGTGTATGAAATTGCCCCCGGTTTCGAGCTGGCCGCTCCTTATCAGCCCGGGGTGGTTTCTGCTGCAGCTCCGCTGGAGATTCAGGCGCCGGATGCCTTTAATCCCTTTGAATTCAACAAGCGCAAGGCTGAGGTGATTACCCGCGGTGGCGTGAGCCTGGGCTGGAATGAGCCGGTGCGTGTGGTGCTGCCGGAGGCTGCCTGCAAGGCGCTTGATCCTGCTGTGATGAAGGATTTCATGCCGGAAATCTCGTATGAGGACTGCGCTCCCGTGGAGCTCGACCCGCGCGATGCCGCCGCAGTTGCGGCACTGGCAGATGCCCCTGCCACGCTGGTCACGGTAAAGGATGGCATTGACATGCCGGTGGTTCAGGCCTTCCGTCTGCTGGCGGCGCTTGTTCCGACCCGCCACAGTATTCTGCTGAAGGATACGCTGCTTAACGGCCAGGATTCCCTCTCTGCACCCATGGCGGGCGGCGTGAATGCTGGTGCGCTGCTGTGCGATGGTATCGGCAATGCGGTGCTGGTGCGCCGTGAGACTGACCCTGATAAGGCTGCCCGCCTGGGCTTCAATATCCTGCAGGCTGCCGGCGTGCGTCTCAGTAAGACCGAATATGTTTCCTGCCCGTCCTGCGGCCGCACTCACTACAATATTCAGGAAGCCGCAGCCCGCATCCGCGAGGCCACAGGCCACCTGAAGGGTGTGAAAATCGCGATCATGGGCTGCATTGTGAACGGTCCCGGTGAAATGAGCGATGCCGACTTCGGCTATGTGGGCGGCGCCCCGAACAAGATTAACCTCTATGTGGGCCATACCCCCGTGGTCATGAATATCCCGCAGGAGGAGGCCGTGGAGCATCTCGTGCAGCTTATCAAGGACCACGGCCGCTGGGTCGAGCCCTGAGCCAGGGCTGTGCCCGCGCGGTGTGCTCAAAGCATATTCTCTGCGCCCTTCTCGGGCGCAGAGCTTTTTTTCCGGATTTTGCTGTTTAGCCTTTAACTGCTGGTGGTATTTTGTTAATATTGCCGCGCTATGATGCTCGAATTCTACAAAATGACCGGCGCAGACCATGATTTCGTGATGGTTGATAACCGCGATATGTCCTGCAGCTCAGTGCTGACGGGTGAAAATATCAAGGATGTCTGTAATCGCCGTTTTGGTATTGGTGCTGCCGGCTTCATTGCTGTAGAGCCTACGGATAACAAGCGCGTGGTGCGCATGCGCTACTTCAATGCAGAAGGCGAGGAAACCGCTGCCGGTGCCGATGCGCTGCTCTGCTTCACCGCATTTGTGGATTTCCTGCTGGATGGTGCCGCAAAGACAATCCGCTTCCAGAGCGGCGCAGCCCAGGTGAGCGGCAAGGTGAACCCTGATGACAGCGTGACCGCCGTGACCCCGGATGAGACCTTCACCGGACCTGCTCTCATCGTGTTCCGCGGTGAGGTCATCATTTGCGAGAGCTGATACAGTATTCCCGCATGATACCAGCCCCCATACATCCTCTCGATACGAAAGGCCGCCCTATCATCCTCATCGGTCTGATGGGGTGCGGCAAGACCACCGTGGGCAAGGCGCTCAGCAAGCGCACAGGCATGCCCCTGCTGGATACGGATGCCATCATCGAGGAACAGATTGGTAAACCCATTCCTGAAATCTTTGCAGAGCAGGGGGAGGCTCATTTCCGCGCGCTGGAAACCGCACTGCTGCGTTACCTGCTGTACAACCCCACCCCCAGCCCGGCTATTATTTCCACAGGTGGCGGTATCGTGGTGCGGCCGGAGAATCGCGATTTGCTTCGCAAGCTTGGCTTTACCGTGTGGCTGAATGTCTCCATCAACGCGCTGCTGCTGCGCACCGCAAAGAGCACCAACCGCCCCCTGCTGCTCAATGCCGACCGCCGCGCCGTGTTCACCCGCCTCGATTCCGAGCGCCGCTCATTTTACAAGGAAGCTGCTCACTTCTGGCTGGAGGCGTCTTACCTGGATGTGAATTCCGCAGCTGTGAGGGTCTGCGAAGAAGCTGAAAAATTTTTCGGAGCGTTCTGAGAGATGAAATTGCACCAGTTGAGCAATAGTTGCTTGACGGGAATACCGCTTTTATGATAGGATAAACGCATAGAATCACGTAATTTTTACTGACGATTTTTAAAAATATGAAACCTGCTACATTCAATTGCACCGTACTGCGCGACGGCCACCAGTCGCTGGCCGCTACCCGCATGTCCACTGAGCAGATGCTCGAAATTGCTCCCATTCTGGATACCATGGGCTTCTCTGCTCTGGAAACCTGGGGCGGCGCTTCCATCGACTCCGGTCTTCGCTTCCTGGGCGAGCACCCCTTCGACCGTCTGGATACCCTCAAGAAGCTGGCCCCCAAGACTCCGCATATGATGCTGCTGCGCGGCCAGAACCTGGTGGGCTACACCCACTATGCCGATGACGTGGTGGAAGCCTTTGTGAAGCTGAGCGCCAAGCACGGCATGAACATCTTCCGTATCTTCGACTGCCTGAACGACCCGCAGAACATGCGTACCTCCATCAAGGCCGCCAAGGAAGCCGGTGCCCAGGCTCACGGCACCATCTGCTACACCACCTCCCCGGTGCACAACCTTGAGTACTTTGCCAACCTGGCCAAGGAAATCGCCGACATGGGCGCCGATGCCATCGTCATCAAGGACATGGCCGGTCTGATTCCCCCGGCAGAGACCGCCGCCCTGACCGAGGCTATCAAGAAAGCCTGCAACCTGCCCGTGTGGATTCACACCCACGAGACCGCCGGTCTCGGTGCTGCCACCTACGTGGCCGGTATCAATGCCGGTGCAGACGCCGTGGACGTGTCCATTGCTCCTTTCGCCAACGGTACCGGCCAGCCGGACTGCATGCGCATGCTCGCCCTTATGAACGGCTACGAGCGCGCTCCGAAGCTGGAAGATGAGGCAGACTTCAAGAAGAAGCTTTCCGACATCTCTGCCATGCTGCAGCCGGTGTACGACAGCCTCTCCCGCTTCACCAGCCACGCAAACGAAATCGTGAACAGCGATACTCTGCGCTACCAGGTGCCCGGCGGCATGCTTTCCAACTTCCGCAGCCAGCTCAAGGAAATGAACATGACCGACAAGTTCGAGGAAGTGTTCGCCGAAATTCCCGTGGTGCGCGAGGCTCTGGGCTGGATCCCGCTGGTAACTCCCACCTCTCAGATTGTGGGTGTGCAGGCCATGATGAACGTGAAGTTCGGCCGCTGGAAGAACATCACCCCGCAGTGCGCCGACGTGGCTCTGGGCTACTATGGCCGCACTCCCGCCCCCGTGGATCCCGAGCTGCAGGCCATGTGCGCCAAGAAGATGGGCAAGGAACCCATCACCTGCCGTCCCGCAGACCTCATCAAGCCCGGCATGCAGGACCTGCGCGACAAGCTCGCCGCCAAGGGTATGCCCGCCACCGATGAGAACTGCGTCATCTACTGCATGTTCCCGCAGCAGCTGGAGGACTACTACGCCGGCAAGAAGCCCGAGCCGCCCACCACTCCCAAGCAGGAAAACTTCGGTGCTCCCGCCGCCCTTTCCACCGTGGGTGTGGCTGCAGCCATCTCCGGCCGCAACATGAAGCTCAACATCATGGGCCGCGAGTACGATGTGACCATCGAAGAGAAGTAAGGCTCTGCTCCATGCCACGCATGGAGGACCGCACGAAAGTGATTTTATCCAGCCCCCTTTGCGGGGCTGGATTTTTTTTGCGCACGATACCGGCATAAGCGTGTGCCAATGAAAAATCAGTGCCTCCAGAACCGGGCGGCATGCCCGGTTCTGGGAAGATTCAGATACCGGCTGCGGAGCAGGGCGGGGGTGCTGTGGCCCATTTCCAGCTGCAGCTCCGGCAGGTTCTTGAAATACGCTGCATGATAGCTGGCAAAGGTGTGGCGGCATACATCCGGCACCCAGTGGGTAAATCCTGCCGCGCGGCGCAGGGATTTCCACCGGTTCTGCCAGTTGCGCGGAATCTGCAGCCTCTGTCCGCGCAGCGCCCGGGCCCGCCGCAGGGGCACCACCCGGCCGCCTCCGGTTTTGCTGGTGCGCGGGTGAATGAGCACGCGCTGCTCCTGCAGCTCAATATCCTGCGGTTGCAGACGTGCTACTTCGTTCGGGCGCAGCCCGCAGTAGAGCATGAGGTGCAGTGAAGTCCTCATCATGCGGTGTTCCGGGCGGGTGGCGGCTTCCTCCAGCCGGTCGATTTCCTGCAGGGTGAGCGGTATAATCTCCTGCTCGCGTACCTGCGGCACCTCCACATCACCCACGGGGTTTGCCCCGCACCAGCCCATGCGCCGGCCATAGGCAAAGATACTGTGCAGAATCGCCCGCCCTTTGCGGTAGCTGTGTGCGCTCTCACCAAAGGCGGTACCAAGAATCCGCCGGCATTCTGCGCTGTTTATGGCCCGCAGGGGCAGGGCTGCCGCGCCCTCTACCCGCAGAATCCGGCGTGTGAAATGCCGCAGGTCCCGCAGTGTGGTGGGGCGGCGGGCTGCCCGGGCGGCTATACTCTGCTGTGCGGCTCTCTCCAGCGAAACAGTGTGTTCCTCTGCCTGCACGGCTTTTACCCCTGCGGCGATTACCCGCCGCAGAAGCTGCAGCATTTCCAGACGCCCCAGACCGGTGCTCTGAGCACCCAGTGTTTCTATCGCTTCGAGCATGAGGCGTGCTATGTCATTGATATTAAGTGGTAATTCCTTGATGAGGTTTCTGGCGGTTTTCATGGATGGTCAGGTGGTTGGGGGTGCATTGCTGATGCTTAGTCAATCAATTTTTGTATCTGAAACTGAATTGCACTGTCTTTTATGCTATTAGAATTACTAAAGCGCAACTAATATCAACGATAGGGTTATCGTTTTCCTATAAAATCAGCAACTTATATGCAAAATTTAAGGGTGCATCAGCAATGCTGTAAATAAGCGGCATGTCCATTACCCTTAGTTTGAATGAAATTGAGGCGCGAGCCGCAAAGTTTGCTGCAAGATACAAAAATGCCGGAAACGAGGAAGCGGAGGCGCAGAGTTTTCTGAATGATTTTCTGCAGGTGCTGGGAGTAGACCGGCGCCGGGTGGCATTATTTGAGAAGAAGGTGAAGTGCCTGGACGGGCGGAATGGTTACATAGACTTGTTCTGGCCGGGGCATATACTCATCGAGATGAAGTCTCGCGGCAAGAATCTGGAGCAGGCATATGAGCAGGCAAGGCGCTATGCGTTATCGCTGAAGCCCGGAGAGATGCCGCGAGCTATACTGATCTGCGATTTTCAGAACTGGGATTTCTATGATCTGGATCAGGACGGGCGGAAGTATAGTTTTACGCTGCGAGAGCTGCCGGTGTGCATCTGCCTGTTTGAATTTCTGGCAGGATATGAGCGCCGGGAGTATGTGGAGGAGGATCCGGTGAATATAAGGGCAGCGGAGCTGCTGGGGGAGCTGCACGACCGGCTCAGGCAGACCGGTTACAGCGGGCATGCGCTGGAGGTATACCTGGTGCGGCTGCTTTTCTGCCTGTTTGCGGATGATACGGGGATTTTTGAGCGTGACCATTTTCAGAACTATCTGCGCGATTGCACGGCAGAGGATGGTCGCGACCTGGCGCCGCTGCTGGCAGAGTGGTTTCAGGTGCTGAACACGCCGGAGGAGCAGCGTTTCAGCACGCGCAATGCGCTGCTGCAGGCGCTTCCGTATGTGAATGGCGGGTTGTTTTCCGAGGCGCTGCTCATGCCTGCGTTTGATGCGGAGATGCGGCGGATTCTGCTGGAGTGCTGCCGGCTGGACTGGGGAAAGATATCGCCGGCGATTTTCGGTTCCATGTTCCAGAGCGTGATGAAACCGGAGGAACGGCGCGCGCTGGGGGCTCACTATACCAGTGAGCGTAATATTCAGAAACTGATATCGCCGCTGTTTCTGGATTCACTGCATGAGGAGTTTTCCAAAATCTGCCGGGATCGCTCCACCCGGCGCGTGGCGCGTCTGCAGGAGTTTCACCGGAAACTGGCGGAGCTGCGTTTTCTTGACCCGGCCTGCGGCTGTGGAAATTTCCTGGTGATTGCGTATCGCGAGCTGCGGCAGCTGGAGCTGGAGGTGATATGCGAGCTGGAGTCCACCGGGCAGCAGTACCTGGATATTTCCGAGCTGTGCAAGGTGAGTGTGGAGCAGTTCTGCGGAATCGAGATTGAGGAGTTTCCTGCTCAGATTGCACAGGTGGCCATGTGGCTCATGGACCACCAGATGAATATTGAGGTGGGGCGGCATTTCGGGCGATATTTTGCGCGTATTCCGCTCAGAGCCTCGGCTAATATAGTGTGCGGCAATGCGCTGGAGCTCGACTGGGAGAGCCTGGTGCCCGGAGAAAAGCTGAGCTATATCATGGGTAATCCACCCTTTGCCGGCACGGGTACTACCTCTGCTGCGCAGAAGGAGGATATAAAGCGTGTTTTCAACCATGCGCGCGTGGGGTATCTGGATTATGTGGCCTGCTGGTATATGAAGGCGGCGCGGCTTATGCATGCGCACCAGCATGTGCGCGCGGCTTTTGTTTCCACTAATTCCATAAGCCAGGGTGAGCAGGTGAGCACCCTCTGGGAGCATCTGACCCCGCTCGGTATTGTGATTAATTTTGCGTATCGCACATTCCGGTGGAGCAATGAGGCCAAGGGCCGCGCGGCGGTTCACTGCATTATCATGGGCTTTTCCTGTATTCCCTCGCCGCATTGCACGATTTTTGCGGAGGATGAAAAGGGCGGGGAACTTATCTACCTCTGCGAATCTATCAATGGTTACCTGGTGGCGGGAAAAAATGAACCGGTGAAGGGGCTTTCCCGCCCGCTGAGTGCACCGCGCAATATGGTGTTCGGCAACAAACCGGCGGATGGCGGGCACTTGATTCTTTCTGCTGAGGAACGCCGAAAACTGCTGAAGGCAGACCGCTTGCTGGCGCCGTATGTGCGCCCTTATTTCGGGGCGCAGGATTATCTGCGCTATATTCCTGCCCGGGGTGAGGCTGAGCGCTATTGCCTGTGGTTGAAAGATATGCCGCTTTCGGTGATGTATAAGCACCCGCTGGTGATGAGTCGTGTGCTGCAGGTGCGTGAAATGCGCCTGGCCAGCAAGGCTGCTTCCACCAGGGAATATGCACACCGTGCCCACCTTTTCCGCCAGATTGCGCAGGAGGGCGATGAACCCTGCCTGCTGGTTCCGCGGGTGAGTTCTGAGCGCAGGGATTATGTGCCTATCGGTTTTCTGGAGCCTGGCTGTATTGTGTCGGATGCGGCGTTTCTGATTCCGCGCGCCACCTTGTATGATTTTGCGGTTATCAGCTCGCGCATGCACATGGCCTGGATGAAAGCGGTCTGCGGTCGGCTGGAGATGCGCTACCGCTATTCCCGCGATTTGTGCTATAATACTTTTTACTGGCCGGAGCTGGCTACTGAGATTCAGTTGAATAAATTGCTGGCAGCGGCAGAGTCGGTGCTACAGGTGCGTGAGAAATTTGCGGATTGCCCGCTGGCGGTGCTCTATAACCCGGAGACCATGCCGCACGAATTGCTACAGGCACACCGCCGGCTTGATGCAGCGGTGGATATTGCGTATGGACACAGGTTCGGCGATGATTCTGAGCGCGTGTCTTTCCTGTTTGAGAAATACCAGGACCTGATGAACGGGCGCTTCTGAGCGGGGCGCAGTTCTGCTGATTTTACTCTGCACAGAAAAACCGCTGCGGTTGCCCGCAGCGGTTTTTGAAGTAATCAGGTGCTAATCGGTTGATTAGTTCTGGGAGGGGCTCCACTCCTCGGACTGCAGGGCAGCCAGGTTGAAGGCCTGCTCCAGACCCACCATGTCGCCGGCGCGTACGGTCTCGAATGCGGCGGTCTCGCGACGCAGCTGCTCGGGATCGTAGTTCACAGCCTTGATGGAAAGACCGATGCGGCGCTCCACCTTGTCGACCTTGATGACGCGGGCCTTGATTTCGTCGCCCACCTTGATGACGTCCTTGACGCGCTCCACGTGCTCCTCGGAAAGCTGGGAGATGTGGATGAGGCCG
>JAZLDD010000056.1:0-41392 GCA_045614585.1 Akkermansia sp.
AGGACAATTTAGGAGCCCCGCTCCCCTCAGGCCCGCCATTTTAAACGGCTGCGGCAAAGCCCCAGGGAACTTCAAATTGTCCTTTGTCCTTTGTACTTTCAAACATCAATTTGCCTCTCTCGTATTGTTACTTCTTGTTTCTTGACATGGCGATTCCATGTTGCTAGGATAATACCATCATGAGTACTCCTCGTATCGTTGAAGCTCGCATAGAAATCCCCATGGGAAGTCGCAATAAGTATGAGGTTGATGAAAAGACCGGTCGCATCAAGCTGGACCGTGTGCTGTATTCTTCCGTGTACTATCCCGCGGAATACGGATTTGTGGAGGATACCCGCTATCTGGACGGCGACCCCCTGGATATACTCGTGTTCACTTCTGCTCCCACTTTTCCTGGTTGCTATGTGGATTGTCGCATCATCGGCGGCATGGATATGATTGATGGCGGGAAGCCGGATGTAAAAATCCTGGCGGTGAATGTGGGTGACCCTCGTTATGACCATGTGAATACGCTGGATGATCTGCCTCCTCATTATCTCCAGGAAATTCAGAACTTTTTCCTGACGTACAAAACGCTCCAGAACAAAAAGACGGAAGTAGGCGACTTTTTTGGTGTGGACACTGCTTGCCGCATCATCGATGCTTCCTTCGAGCGTTTTGCTGCAGAGAAAACTCAGCAGCCCTGAAAATGTTGCGAATAGTGGTGGGAAATCTGTTGAAATTCTACCGGTGTGATGCCGAATACGCAAGTGACAGAAAATAAGTCAGTTGCGTTCAATTAGAAGAAATCTAATATGGTGTCACCCCCCCCCCAATATATTGTGTTTATTTAATTGAGATATCTATATATAGTTGTTAATAGGGTGAAAATAACTGAGTTGCGGCCAACAATTAGGGCTTGCAAATCAAAAAAATGAGAGTATACTTCTGGCGCGCGCGATGAGCATGCACCGCCTCTCATGGAGAAATACTGTACCACAACTGTAACATTTGCCACCAGGCAAGCCACCGTATGCAAAGGGTGGCTGCGGTATTTTGCTGCAGTAGTGGGGGCCGGTCTGGGCATGGCTCATGCTCAGGAGCGCGTGATGTTGGACTACTGGTGGGTCATGCCCCGGGAGGAAGCTCAGCATGCGCCCCGTGTCATCAGAGTCACAGGTGAGAAAGGTGGAGCATTCGAAGAGGTCGATTATTCCGACATCTATGGAACCACAAAGAATAATCCGGCATTGCGTCAGGCGCAGCTGGAGCGGCAGCAGGCGTTGCGCCGCGAGGCCCTGGCTCTGGCCCGGGAGCTGCGCGAAGCTGGTAAATCCCCGCTTGTGGCATATGAGGAAGCGTGGACCCAGGTTTACAAACGCAATTGGTTGAATGCCTGCTTAGGGAAAGGCAGCAGTGCGTTGGAAGACATGCTGAGCCGTCTGGCGGCCGGTGCAGGTGACATAGAGCTGACCCGGGAAGAAGCTCAGTGGTTGCTGGAGGCTCTTCTGGAGGATGATGATCGTCTGGACTCGAAGGATGGGCAGGACCTGCTGCGGAATCTGGCACATCGCCTTCGTGAGCAGGGATTCGGTCAGTTTAATACGGACTTTTCTGTTCAGGATGAGCTGATGCTGCGATTTGCAGAAGCCATGAAACACGGGCAGCGCAGCATGTCTGCCTATCGCGATGCCTTGTTCAAAACGTACCGGGACCGCATCATGCATCACCAGCTGGTCGGGTATCATGCCCCCGTGGGTATGGGGATAGGCGGTGGCCGCGCTATGTACCGCCAGGCTGCGCCCAAGGTGACCACCACGCTTGGTTCTGCCAATACGCAACCCGCGCAGGGGGGCGCTGCCCCGGGTGCCGGCACCACACGTCCGGAAGCCGATTTTACAGCCGGCATGAACTCCAGTGCCGGAGCCTTGGAGAATTTCCTGGCAGATGCACCCTCTCAGTCCGCTGATAAGGAGGAGGATGAGGAGAAAGATAAAGACAAGGAGGAAACCGGCGAAGATACAGATGCCGGGATTGCCGCCGCTGCACCATCCATGATGATGCGTTCTTTCTCCATGCGTGCCGTAGCTGCTGCCGCGCAGAATGAAGGTGGCGCCGGGACTTCTGGAACGCCGGACTCGCCGGTGCAGGGCGGGGTGATTGAACTTTCCCCTCAAGAATCGATAGACGTAGGCGCCAACCGAATCACCGGTGGTCGCCTGGAAAATGTGCAGATGCTGGTGACCGGCGAGCTTTACCGCCCCGTCTCGAAAGACTATGTAACCGTGCACAACCTTATCACCTCGGCCGATGGTACCAATCCCGGCATCCTGAGCGGTGTGACCCTCCATGCCGGTACCGCCACGGAATATGCTACCCTGCATAATATCACCTTTGCAGGGAACAGCACCCTCACGGGCTTTGTCACCTTTGAGAAAACTCAGGCTACGGGGGATATGAGTGTGGCCGCCGGTGGTACTCTGACTCTGAATAATCTTACCTTTGACCTGCGCGGTGTCTCCATGGGTGATAAGACTCTCTTTGTCATCGAAGACGGCGGCAAGCTCGTGAACTGGGATGCGAATAATGTGCACTTTGTTTACAGTGGCGTGAAGGTGAACAGTGCCGCGGTGGATCTTACACCGGGTGCCGGTATCATCAAGCTTTCCGCTGATCACAATGGTAATCTTTACTGGAATGGTGCTGCCGATAAAATGTGGAATATCGGTTCCGTAAACTGGAGCAGCTCTGCAGAAAAAACTGTTCCCGAGACCTTCACCGCTCTTTCCAATGTTTATTTTGGTGGCGGCAATGCTGCTAACAGGGAGATAACTGTTACTCAGGACATGGTAGTGGCAACGTTGGGCGTGACCGATGGCGACTACAGCTTCAGCGGTGCCCGTGTGGCTGTGCTGGGTGATGCGCGCCTTAACCCCGGAAACGGAGCCGTTACTTTCAACGACCAGCTTGTGGTGCAGGGTGGACTGCTGGCTGAAGGCTCCGGCAGTGTAGCGCTGCTGGGCGGCGCCACCATCGTTGAGAATGCCGTATTCAAGAATCTCACCACCACCATTGCCGGGGATATGACTGTGAGCGGTAAGACTGTGGACGGTAAGACTGTGGGCGGTAAGCTGACGGTGCTTTCCGGCGATGCCGCAACGGCCGGTACCCTCACTATCACCGGCAATGTGACGGCGAAAGAGATGGAGCTTGTGGTGAATGGAGGCTCCGCATCCGTATCCGGCAATCTGACTACTACTACTATCACAGAGAATAAACTCGGTTCCATCACTATCGGCGGCACGGCGAAGCAGCAATATACCGGCACGGTAACCGCCGGAGACCTGACCGTTAATACGCAGAAGAATGATGTATATTTCAGCAGACTTCAGGTAGATAAACTCACCGTCGGTGAGGGGGCCACTGTGCATGTGCAGACCTCGTCTGATTCGGTGGCCGTGTCATCCTCCAAATTCCCGGTGATTGATTTGTACGGCACCCTGGCGCTGGATGCTCCCGGCGTCACTTATAATGACCGCCACAGCGTGTATGTGAAGAGTGATGCGGCCAAGCTGAAGTTCGATTCCGGCTGTACCGTTGAGGATCTGCAGATTTTCGGTATGGCGGATAATTCCGGGGACTTTAACTACACGGATCTGGCTATCGAAGTGACGAACTCCAGCTCCGCCACGGTGACGAAGATGCAGGATCTGGGAACCCTGGAGGTAACATCCGGCTCGCTGACCGTGAAGGATGCTACCGGCGCGGTGCATGGTAAGTTGATTCTGGATAAAGCCAAGCTGAAACTGGGCGCAGGTGCGGATGATATCATGGCAGACGGTTCCGGTGCTGTTGAACTGAAGAATGGCGCCCGTCTGGATATCGGCTCAACGACCCAGACCTTGTCTGCCGGGAATGCAATATCCCTCTCCGGCGCTTCTTCCATCACGGGTGCGGCTGATGGGGGTGGCCTGAAACTTCGAGACGACAGTCTTTGCGTGAACTATGAGAACACCGGCAACAGTATTGATGCCAATCTGACCGTGGCGGCAGGGCAAACTATCACCCTGAACTCTGCCTCGGCAAACAGTTCTCTGGAGATATCTGGTTCCATCTCCGGCAGCGGTGATATTGTGCTGGGCAACTCGGATAGTGAAACGGAGAACGTTCCGGGCACAGTAGTGCTTTACGGCGCTAATACCGGCTTTAAGGGCAAAGTAACAGTGTATGACGGCTCTACTCTGACCCTGCTGAATACAGAAGCCCTGTCGAATGCCAGTGGTGTAGTCCTGGAGTTCGGTGGTACCCTGGCCCTGAACGCCCCCGGTGCGGTCAATCTCAACGCGCTTACCTTCAAGAGCGGTTCGTCTCTTTCCATTTCCTCCATTGTCGGCACGGATGCTGCCTCCTCCAAGGATGCGGTGCTGAATGTTAACGATAATTCCCTCAAGTTGGATAATGTAGTGCTGAATCTCAACTTCTCTCAGGAGTTGCAGTCGATGCAAACCTACAACATCATGACCGGGGTATCATCCATAGACAATCTCAGCTTCAACGTGACGCATAATAATGATGTTAAGCTGGATGCCTCTCAGTATAAGATTGTCCTTGATGGTAATTTGCTCTACATCCACACCATGATGGGCAACGTATGGGATGGTTCATACTCTGAGAATTGGACTCTGACCGGCAATGGCGGTAACTGGAGTGGGGACGAATACCAGCAAGGGGAAGGAGTGAAGTATACTGCGGCTATTTTCGGCGACCTGACGACCGATGGCCAAACCCAGTCGACGGAGACGGTCAAGGTGAAGGATGTGGTTTCCCCTGGGAACGTTTATTTCACGGCGGATACAACCGCCTATCAGCTTGATTCCGATGGTGGCGGTCTGGCTGCAGGTACCCGGATTCACAAGCTTGGTAAGGCTGATGTAACACTGGGCCTGGCGAACAATGCCACCGAGGGCACCGCTCTGGGGAATGTGGATATTCAGGCCGGCACCCTCACGTTGAGCAATAAGCTTGCGGTGAAGGGAACGGTGGAAGTTGATGATAGTGCTACGCTCACGCTGAAGAGTGACACTGGTGGGCTGGACATGGTTGGTGTGAATGGTGTTACCTACACGGCATCATCCAATGCAGGGGATGCCAAGCTCAGCGGCGTGACGATGGATGCCGCTGGTATCAGAGGTACGAAGGATGTATATAACGCCGCCATCGAAGATGACATCAAGGCCGCAGAAATCAACGCAAGCAATTTGCTGGTTCAGGGAAATGCAGAACTGCAATATCTCATTCTTGAAGATTTTAAGGCGGCGGGTAACGTGACGTTGTCTGATGTTACATTGACTTCTTCTTCAACCGCGACGACCTTGACGGGGGTGACAATAGGCTCGGGCGTTGAGGTAAATGAGTCCGGTTCCTACATCCTTACCGGAAATATTACGTTTGATGCGACGCTCAATAATAGTGGTAAGGTCACGCTGTCCGGTATCAGCAATATTGAGCTCGGTAAGATAACGCCTGAGATTGATACCAACGGTAAATACATATATACATTTATTGATGGGGGAGAATATGAATTTATCAGTTCAAGTGGAGAGGGGGAATCGAATTCGAACCCAATTTCATCTGCCCTGGTTTCCATCAACGGTGTAAACCTGGGAACGGGGATAAAGGTAGAATTCACGGATAACGAGAATGGTTCCTTTACCTTGAGTTTTGCCGGGAATACGGTCGGTATACCACAGTGGGATGAGCGCTGGGGCAAGACCAAAAATGCCCCGGCTTTCTCCCGTCGGTATGAAAGCACAGCAACCGACACGTTTACGCAGGCCTCGGGTATCGGTGGCGATGCCAAGTATGTTTCGCTGGCCTGGGGTATCGTTGTCGATGCCACCAAACAAAGTCACGATGCCACCTATTTCAAGTATGGTTCCATCGTGAATGAGACTAATGCTAAGAGGGTTAATGATGGGAAGGCTATCGTGGTGACTCTGACCTCTGATGCAAAAGGTGACCTTGTCGTTGGTGGTAACATTGCGGAGAGTGAGGCTGCTGCTGCTGACCATGAGGTGTGGATATATGACAGCTCCGGCGTTAGGACCATTATCGGCGGTTTGACCAATAATAAAATAGATCCGGGGACTTCTGACTCTCCGGGGTCTTCTGTGACAACACCGCAGACTGCTGCCACCCATATTCTGGTGGACTCAAAAGTCACAAATGACAAAATTCATGTCGATGGCATCCCCGAGACAGACTATGCTAAGGAGTACATCATTGGTGGTTCCCGCTGGTGTAATCAGGACGCTGAGAGTTTTGTGACGGTGAAGTCGGGCCATATTTATAATATTTTCGGTGGTTCGTGCGGTGGCTGGCACGGGCAGCTGGTGTATGATAATTATGGTTACGTTACGAAGCGGTTGTGGGGATTCGAAAATCCATACGTTGATTGGACCGTCTGGGTGTATGATGAAACTCTGTGGCGCAATGTGCCGTATTTGACGCAGACCGGCACCGCACATGTTTATGTAGATGGTGGAACAGTTGGGGAAATCTTTGCCGGCGGCTTTTACGCCAACATTATAGGTACACAGAAGGTAGAGGGAAAGGAGCGTCCTCGTGCCGTAGAAATGGTGTTGACCGGTGGGACTATTGGTGGACCGGACTTGCGTGTTTTCGGAGGAACAGATCATGGTGTTGTCACGGGCGATATCTATGTGCGCATGGAAGGCTCGGCCAATGTTACTTCCATACTGGTGGGAGGCTCGAATGCAGGTGTGGTGAAAGGTGATGTCGTTCTTGATCTTATCAGTGGTACGGCAAACAAGGTTGAGGCCCCTGGTAAGGGATGGGATGAAGGAAATGATCTAGCCCAGATTTATGGTGACGTTCTGGTAAATCTGTACAGTGGATTCAAACTCGGTAAGGGTATTATTGAGTACAACAATCCTAATGTTGACGATCTCGAGTGCGGCATCTTTGGCGGTATGGAGCAGTCGAACCATGTCAAAATCCTAAAGGAAAATGCAAAAAGTACACTTCATTTTGCAGAGGGTGGAGCAACTTATACGCTGGGTGCCGTGAACTCCGACGGTTACACGGATTCAGCGAACTCCAGCATCGTGACAGGTTTTGACGCGTTTTCCCTGGAAGATAAGGCTCATGTTGTGCTGGCTCTCGGGAAATTCGATGTGGATATGGACCCCAGCAAGACGCTTGCAATCAGCGGTAAGGGTGTGGTAGAGGTAATCGGGCGCGCTTCAAACTTCGGGCGTAACATTGAGCTTCAAGAGAGCGCTACGCTTAAAATTTCAACCTGCGATATCGGCACGAGCGAGATTGGTGATGTCCGTACCATCACCGTGACGGACGGCACGACGGTCGACTTCACCGGTTTCTCGATAACGGGTCTGGATCCTGCTACTCCCGGCAAGGCTGGTCTGGACTTCAATGTGAAGATTTGCGGCAATGGTGTTGATGGCAAGGGTGCTCTCTACATGGGGCAAAGCACGCAGACCGCGGATGATACAAATGCCAATGTAAATGAGATTTACCTTCCGAAAGTGGAGCTCACTGGCAGTGCTTCCGTTAAGGTAGTGGCGCAGGATGCTCTCTATATGGATTCCATCAAGCTGGCGGGGAATACCCTCACTAAGCTGGGCGCGGGTGATTTTATTACCCGCTCGGTGGAGAAGGTTGATGAGAAGACAACCGGTACGATATTGGTGCAGCAGGGGACATTTGGGGTTACCAAGACCACCGACGCTGCTGCGACGGATATGGTGCTGGCGGCCGGTGCAAAACTGAAACTGAACGCCACAGCCCCGGAAACCACAGACCCGGAAACCACTGACACTGCAGATCTGACGCTGCGTTCCTTGAGCGGTGCGGGCACGGTGGAGCTGAACGGCAGCACGCTGACGCTGCAAACGGTAGAAGATTCTGCCTATTATACAGAATACATGCCGGTTGAATATACGGGGGGCTCTACGTCCTATGACCAGTTCCTGGGGACGACCGGCTTCGGCTATGCGGTATTCAGCGGCTTGATTAAGGACGATGGCAAGCTTGTCAAAGACGGCAAAGGGGTGCACTATATCCTCGGCAGCAGCAATACCTACACCGGCGGTACCGAGCTGAAGAATGGTCGCCTTTACCTGCTGGGGACCAGTACATCGGAAGACTTCACTAAGGGTGCGTCCCCTGTATCCTCCGGTGTGGCCGGCACGGGTGACATCGAATGGACCGGTTCAGCTGCTGAGCTTTATCTGGGGCATGGTGCCCATATCTACAACAATGGTACGGTCAGCGGTGAGGGCTCCGTCATCACCATTGGAGTGGAGGGTGCGCTCAAGGGAGTGCTGGCAGATTTCTGCAAGGGGACCACTACGGTGACGAAAGGTGAGGATACGTATGTGGTAATCGATACTCATAACCTGAAGTCCATCGCCGTGGATGCGCTGTATGCAGACGGCACAGCCTATACTGCCGGAACGGAGATTGACCGTAGCAAGATGCTGCTGGTGAAGGATAGTTCTGTGAATGCCACGGCGGTTACCTTCCTCTCCGCTAACGGTTACAATGAGGCTACTTATTCCGGCATGCTTTCAGGTGATGGCGTGCTGCACAAGGTCGGCGCGGGTACGCTGGATCTTGACCAGACGAACAGTTACACAGGCGGAACGCAGGTAAAGAAGGGCACGCTCCGTCTGCGTGGCTGGGGTACTGTGGGCTCCGGTGCGGTTCAGGTGAATGCCGGTTCTTCATTGATGCTCACCTATATCGGCGGCTATGGTGAGGATGAAACGAAGAGCCTTGCCAATGATATTTATCTTTACGGAAACGGTGATGAGCAGTGGAAGGCTCATGATTCAACCAGTAAGCAGACGGCGGCGCTCATTTCCACGTTGGGACAAGCGGTCGAATTCACCCTGAGTGGCAATATTCATGGTAACGGCGGTGTGCTGCATTCCGGTGCCGGCACTCTGGTGCTTAACGGTGATTCCACTTACACGGGCGGTACCGTCATCACGCGTGGCGTGGTGGAGGTGCAGAGCGCCACCGGCCTGGGTGCTACGGCTGATGGACAGAGCGCAGTGAATCTTAAGGCAGATGCCGATTTGTATGTGACTGTGGAGAATGGTACCACGGGTGAGCAGCTGGTCACCACGTTTGCCACGGTGGGGGATGATATTCAGGGTGATGTAAAGATTGTCGGTACGGAATCCATTGAGCGCATACTGCATATGGCGGACAATGGCTACAGTGCCGCTACTACCACCTTGGGAGAGAATGGCACGCTCCTGCTTCGCGGTGCTCCCATAGAGGAGAAGGGGTTACAATCCACCTCTGATCTGCTTACCGGCAAGGGCTCTGTGGTGGTGTCTGACCCCACCGGCTCGGGAGCTACGGCCTCCTTTGGTACTATCACGGATTATACCGGCGATTTCCGGGTGGAGGGTGATAAGGCAAGTATACAGGTGAATAACGGCAGCTATAGCGAAGGCAGCATAGCTGTGTCTGGTCAGCAGGCTTCGGTGCAGATTGGCGGTAATGTATCCATCGTGGCTGGTGAATCGCTACAGTTGAGTTCCACTGGCAAAGTGCCCAATAAGGTTGATATGGGAACGGGGGCTGTACTCGTGTCGCACGGCATGGTCAGTGTGGCAGCGGGTGCCGAGCTTTCGGCGAGCAAGGCTGAGACGGTGTATGCCTACGATGATATCAGTCAACTGGAGAAGGCTGCTTCTGTAACGGTGAAGGATGTTGTGCTGGCTGATTATGAGGGAAAAATCAATGCATATCATCAGCTGAAGCTGGATGACGGTGTTCTTCCAGCATATAATGGCCGGTTTGATGCTGAAATTGCCATCAACCAGCAGGCCGTTGCCGGCGTGAAGGCCGATGTGGGGCTCACCCTGGCTGGTGGTTCCACCTACAGGACAGATAGTGGTCATATCAGTCTGATGGGCGGCTCTCTGACGCTCGATACCCTGGAAGACAACCAGCTGACATTCAATACTGTTCTGGATGTTCCCTATGAGAAGCTTTATGGGAAAGTGCAGCTGGTGCTCTTCAGCGATGTGAGCAGTGTGACTTTCGGCTTGGACCAGAAGGTAGCTACTGAGGATACCGGCGTTTACTATACCCGGGCTGATCGCTATCTCACTGGAAGCGATTATATCGACTCCCAGACCATGCTGGTGTATGACTCGCATGCAGACGTGGTTTATCTGGAAATGAAGGTGCCTGAGCCCACAACAACCACCCTGGGTCTGCTGGCGCTCACGGCGCTTTGCGCCCGCCGCAGAAGACGGGGGTAAGGGTCGCACCAACCGGGACTCTCTCGACCGCAGAGTTGAGTCCATGGTATCCCTTTTGTTTTCCTGGTTGTATCACCCGGAAAAGTCTGTCATTTTGTCATACTCAGAGATTTGTTTGTATGTGGTGTGTATATGATTTTCTGTTAGTGGGATAGGAAGGAAATCGAGTTTTGTATCATACATGAATTATTTGTCTGCGTAAAACAATATGTTGTATGGATGTATTGGTGGATACTATATATTGTTGCCGTGGAGGTGTAAGTTAGTGTGTTACAATCAAACATATTACCCTTGCAAAAAAAATAATAGAGAGTAGAATCTCCGCGCTCGCTGAAACCGGATTTTTTCCTCATGAGTTTAACCCGCATAACCGATGTAAAGTTTGACGTTCAACCACAAACTGTTCACCGCGGATGGCTGCGCTATTTTCTGGCTGCTGTCAGCATGGGCATAGGAGTGGCTGATGCACAGGAAATGCGCATGCTGGATTACTGGTGGGTCATGCCGGAGGAAACCCCGGAGAATGCGCCGCGTGTCATCCGTGTGACGGGTGAAAAGGGTGAGAAATACGAGGAGGTATATGCCGAGGAGCAGCTGGGTGCTCTGCGGAACTCTCCCGTTATCATGCAGGCTCGGCTGGAGCGCCAGGCCGCCTTGCGGCGCGAGGCTGTTTCTCTGGCACGCCAGATGCGTGAGGAGGATGAATCGCTGCCGCTGGCCACCGCCTATGCACAGGCCTGGACCCGCGTATTCAGCCGCCGCTGGTTGAACGCACGGGGTGGCGAGGGTAGCTCCCGACTGGAGGACATGCTTCTGCGCCTGGCTTCGGAAAATGAGGATATGGCGCTCAGCGAAGAAGATCGCCAGTGGCTGCTCGAGGCTCTGCTGGAGGACGATGACCGCCTTGAAAGCGCAGAAGGCCGCCGCCTGCTGGAAACGCTGGCTCGCAATCTGCGCCAGTCCGGCTATGGGAAATTCGATGCCGTTGCCGGTGTGAACGATGAGCTCATGGCCCGTTTCACCGATGCGCTTCGCCACGAGCATGACAGCATGGCCGCTTATCGAGATGCTTTGTTCAAGACCCACCGCGGCCGCATCATGCAGCATAGCCTGGTGGGCTACCATGCTCCCTGGGGCATGGGCATGGGCGGAGGCCGCGCCATATACAGACAGGCTCCGCAGAAGGTCGGTACCACCGTGGCCAGTGGTCATGTGGCTTCGCCCCAGACGCAGACTCTCGTCGCCCCCCAGTCGCCGACTGCCACCCTGCAGCCGGACTTCACCGCCGGCATGAACACCAGCGCCGGAGCAGTGGAGAATTTCCTGGCAGAGGCCGCGACCCAGCCGGAAAAAGAGGACGAGGATGATGAGGAAAAGAAAAAGGATGAGGAGCTTGAGACTGATTCCCTCACGGTTCCTGCCCCCCGCCTGATGATGCGAGCCGTGGGTAATTCTCAGGCGGCTTCCGCACCGGTAGTGAGAGCTGTTGTGCCTCCTGGTGCTTTGGATAATTACGTGTCCGGTCTGGTCAATGGGGCCATGCTTAAGGTTGGTGCCAATCAAATCGCTACACTTCACCTGGGCTGGAACCCGTCATCCCTGTATGGCGCTCTGACCTGGAATCCTTCCAGCGAGTTGTGGACTGGTGGAACAACAATCAATAACATCTGGCAGTTCGGCGCTACATCATATATTGCACTGGCTTCAGGCAGCCACCTTTACCTGGAACGCAACGGGATGGATACCCTGTCTCTGGTGGTCAATAACAAGGATGGAAGCACGGCTTATATGCATGCGGAAACGCAGGACTGGAGCAAGGGCTCGGTTCGCGCGCTGGCGGCATCCGGTCTGCATCGGTTCAGCAAATTGCAGGGGCAGGGCAGCATTACGTTCATGGGCGATGTTTCCGGCGAAACAACGATTTACGAGTTTACCGGCACCCCTTCTGCTGCCAATGGATATACCTCCGCCGATTCGGGGTTCTACGGTGGTATTTTCATGGCTGGTTCCTGTGCTTCCCGCGTGCAGTTGAATATCAGCGGGGCGCATTGGCAGAATGCCTATGTGGACCTGACCCCGGGAACGGCGTCTGCTTATAATCGTACCGGAACGGCTTCCGGCACGGTGTTGAATATTCTGGGCAATACCCAGTTGCTGGGCCTGGACGGTGGCACGGCTGCGTCTACCGTCACCAGCAACTCCGGTGATTATTCCTATACTCTGACCCTGGGTGACAGCTCCGGGACACGGCATGAGTACAATGGAACCTTTCATGGTTCCTACTATTCTTCCAATACGGCATCTTATACATCTGCCGCTCCGCTGAATCTGACCAAGATATACGGCAATGAGCAGGTTATGGGAGCAGATGCCACTGGTAACCGGGCGTTCAATGTGGTGAGGGTAGAAGGTGGAACGTTGAGTTTCAATAATTCATTGCAGGCCGCCACTGCGCAAGCCGTCACCGGAGGTGTTCTGAATGTCGGCGGAAATCTGAATATCACCGAAACATATGCTTCAACGGATGAATTGCTGGTGACCGGTAAAAGCAGCAAGGTGAAGGTTGGCGGAGACATTACCGTGGCAGATGATGTGAGCGTGAGAGACGGAGGTAGTCTCCAGGGTGCCAATCTGAAGGTGCAGGATAAACTCTCTGTGAATGGCGGCTCTGTAAATATCACAGAGCTGACCACGGCGCAGACTGTCAGTGTGTATGGCGGAGGTTCGCTGACGACTGGGCATTTGCAGGATAACACCAACCACAAGCTGAATGTGGAAATCGGCAATGACAGTGGTAAACCTTCCACGCTTACAGTCAATGGTGATTTGGAAGCGGATATACTGCGACTCCGCAGCGATGGCGTGCTGGTGACCGGTAACAGCAGCAACCTGATATCAGAAGCCCATGTGCACGGCGGCGCCAAGTGGCAGCTGGAAGGCGCGAGTAACACCTTGCATGGCTCCCTGAATATTGAGAATGCCAGCGGTGGTGTTACGCTTTCGAGTACTTCGGGCGCCATTCTCACCCTGCCGGGCACCATTTCCTTTGCAGCTGCGGGGTGGACCGACTGTGAAACTCCCATTTTCAAGCTGAATGGCGTGGCGCTTGATTTCAGCCGCGGTGTGACCCTCTCGAACCTGGGCTTTACTTTTGATTCATCAACTGTCATCAAATTTGCCCAGATTCAATCCGGTTCGGGTTTGGTTTATGATGCCGGAGGCAATCTGGTGTATAACTCAGTGATGGTGCAGAGCGGAGGTGAGACCTACCATGCATACCTGGGAGTGGCTGATGGCTATGTTACCATCTCAATGAACAAGAATCATGAGGTGGGTAGTCATCCTTTCGATGTGGCAAAGGGTTCGCTGCTGTATCTGGAGATGTACCAGGATGCATCTGACCCGGCTATGCCACACAAGGCTTTTTCTGCCGCCTCTTATTCTCAGCCCGGCGGGTGGACCGGCACAGATGAGAGTGAAGACTTGCTCCAGTTCTCCCAGATTAACCTTAATGGCGGCGGACATGTCTACTTTGCAGAGACTGAACAGGGAGCAGATTACGCGGCTCACCGTCATTTCGGCGGTAGAATCAATCTGGTGGAAGCCGGTACCGATGCTGGTTCATTGCATGGTGAAATCGGACATTGGGGCAACTGGTACCTGGATGGTCGCCTGAGCGGCGCGGGTGAGCTGAAGCTGGTGGCCCACCATGAAATCGGCAACACCAATACTGTAGAGGAAATGGTCGGCAGCGAGGCTGCTGGTGATACTTTGAGATACACCTCTACCTGGAATTACGGCACAGCCAGTACCTTTACCTTTACTGATACATCTGCCAAGTGGTTGGAAAAGGGTAGCACCGTGAGCCTGGCTAATACGCATGGCGGTATTGTGCAGCTCAATATAGGTAATGTGAATATTGCCACTAAGGGTGACACCCGCTGGAAGGATACGGTCATCGACCTGACAAATGCCGAAGTGACAGATCCGGCCACGGGAACGAAAGGCAAAGCCGGGGCTCTGGTGCTCGGGGTGATGGGCGACGCCACTATTGCCGGGCTTAAAGGCTTGGAGGATTCCTCCGTAGTGTCGGATGTACCACAGGGCTCTCTGCGCACTTCACCCACGCTGACCGTGGGGGCAGATGGTGCGGATAAATATTATACCTTTGCGGGTAATGTCGGCAGTGGCAATTTCTACACTGGCGGTGCCGCCAGCTACAAGGAAACTGTCATCAATACCTATGGGCCCAATCCCGATGGCGGTGATTCCTCGGTAGTGGTTTCTACTGAAAAGACATCCTCTGCTACCAACATGGTGCGTATGGGCGAGGGTAAGCTCAGTCTGACCAAGGTGGGCAGCAACACGCAGAGCTTTATCGGCCTGGTAAATCTGGATGCCGTGGCGGTGCAGGGTGGCACGCTCAACTTCACAGGTGTGAGTACCACCATGAACTCCCTGAGCATGAGCCAGGGCACCAGCATGACCACCGGCGCTTTGACGCTGGGAACGGCCACGCTGGATGGTGCTGCCATGACCGTGAACGGCAATGCTGACATTGATGCGATAACCCTGTCCAATGGAGCCAGCCTCACCTCGAGCTACGATGTGGCACTAGGGGCCGCGATGCTGACCGGCTCCGGAACATCTGCCCGCCTTACCGGTGCGAATACTGGTATCGATGCTCTGACCCTGGGTGCCGGCACGACACTGACAACCAGTGCTGCGATTACGCTGCATTCGGCTGTGTTCTATGGCAGTGCAACGTGGAAAACAGGAAGCGGAGCGGTGGATATGAGCGCGGCGCCGATAACCCTGGTCGATATAGCCGGGGCTTCGGTGAACATCAACTCATCTGCTGCGGTGTCCGGTATGTCTTATCTGAATTTTGCCGGCAACAGCACATATACCACAGATAAAGCTCTGTTTAATCTGACGGGGAACAATGATACCCTGAACCTCAGCAGTTCTCTGACGCTGACCAACGTGCAGGGACTGCAGCAGGGGAAGAATATAGCCTTGTTCTCAGGGGTGGAGAATGTCACCGGCCTTTCCTCCGACACAAGCATTTATGTTGCCGATGCCGGTAATAATGCCTATTACGCAGAATACTATTATGAGGGTAATACTGTATACCTGAAAATCGGAGACAAAACCACAGCCGGTATTCTGACTTCGCCTGATGTGGGTTATATATGGAGTGGTGAGCCTGTGGGGCATACCATTTATGGCGATGATTATCAGGGGCTGCGTATGGGCAATGTGTGGCGGGCTGATGGCTCTGCCGAGAACACCGGCTGGCACGAACAGCGCGCTGCCTATTCTGTGTCGCCCGGCGTGTATGTGAATGGCAACACCGTCACCTTCCGCGATACAGACGTGCATGGCGTAAATGAAACCAACCGCGAGGTATACATCTATGGCAAGGTGGCTCCCGGTAAGATTTATGTAAACGCCCAGAATGATGCGGCACTTATGGGCATGGGTGATGCAGAGCTGCGCTATGGTTATGCACTCACCGGGCATGTGGATTCGCCGAATGCCGGTATCATCGATTTTGTGGATGAGGATGGTAATCTGACCCGCACCAGCATCACGAAAACGGGTGATGCTGTCTTGATTCTCAACACCGCCAATGATTTCTCCGGCGGCATCGAAGTGAAAGACGGTTCGCTGTATCTCTCCCGCCCCAATGCTTCCGGCACCGGTGTCATTACGCTTTATACCGATTGCACCTGGACGGATTACTGGGATAATGACGGTGGTAGTGATAATTTCACTGCGGTGCAACGAACGGGCGCTGAGCTCATGGTGAACTATGAGCACGTGTACGATGAAGTGTCTGCCTACCGTAACCCGGTGGTGCAGAATACAGTGATACTCAAGACCGGCAGTGGCGAAAACGCCGATAAACCGTTGGCCACGATTTCCTATGCTCGCGCTGCATACGAATCTGCGAATGTGGATGATGACTTCCACAACGTGCCGCGCCACTGGCGCAATCTCTCCATAACCGGTGGATTGTATGGCGCCGGTAGCGATCTGCTGCTGCGAGGCTATACTTCCTGCTGGGATGGTGGTCACGACCAGTGCTATATCTCAGCCTTTACCATCAACAATTCACAGCTGGATAAGACTCTGGTGAATGAATCGGAGCTTACGGCTTTCACCGGTACGGTGAAACTGGCCAATACGGTGAATACTTCGCGGCTGAGCAATGATAATACCAACGCCCGAACCGCAGGTGGTGTGCAGCTTACTCTGTCGGACAATACCTTTGCGAAAGGTAAGATAGACCTGACCCGCGAACAGGTTGTGAATACTAGCGAGACTCGGCAGTCATACACCAATATTCTGGTTGTGAATGGCAATGTCGAGGTCGGTGCATTGTCCGGAGCGTTCCTGAACAACGCATGGCAGTATTCATGGGATTCCTGGAACAATGATTTCGCACGCGAATTCCAGGCCATCAGCCAGGAAGATGAACGCTGGCGCCTGCGCGTGGTGACCGGTTCCGAAACCACGCTCCGCCTGGGGCTTGAGGATGGCAAGAATTATATCTACTCCGGTGCCATGGGTTATGCACAGAGCTATACCCAGCCGCAGCAGTCGCACATTTACTTTGGCAATGGCATGGAAGTGCCGGGAGACGAAAGTTATTACAGGGAGAGTTTCCTGAATGCAGGCTCTTTCTCTTATGCCAAGGAATCACTCAGTCTGGTGAAGAGCGCATCGTCTTCCCAGTATATTCACTCAGCCTTGTTGAATAATGTTTCTGTCTACAAAGGAACGCTCGGATTCAATAATCTGGATTTGCGAGGCAACCTGAATCTGGTGGCAGGGTCCACGCTGAAACTCGGGGTGACCAGCGAGGCCGGTTGGAATGGTAGTTCGAATACGGTAAATAAAACAGCCACTGTTGGTTATAAGGGAGCTGCCAAGACGCTCACGGTGATTACGCCGGATTACGAGCTTGTGGGCGATGTGCAGCGTCCTATCTCCGAACTGGCTTCTGCCAGGGTGGAGGGCAATGTAACCCTCGATTCCGGTTCTGCGCTCACCTTTATCTCCTCCTTGCTTCCGGATAAGCTGTCTGTCGACCAATTGACAAGCTCGGTGAACAGCTCGGAGATTACTCCCTTGCTGGATGTTCAGGGTGTCCTCTCGCTGAATTTCAATCAGATTATCAACCTGTCGTTTGATAATGTGACCTTTAATCTGAATGAGAAATACTATATAGCCGGGGCCAATCAGATCAAGGTCGGGGCACAGGGCGCTAGTGCTTTCGGCACACAGACCGTGACGCTGGGCTATGGGTATTTCGGTACTCTCTATACCGTGTATGCAGATGGTTCCTCTCTGGGCTCGGAGGCGGCACTGGCGCAGAACGGGGGAATAGACAAATCCGGAGCCGGAGGCAGGGAATATCTGGTGATGCAGGTGACGGGTGACCCTCGCCACACCTGGTCAGGGAATATATCCTATATTCAGAAAGACGAGGCCTCCTCCAGCACCCCCCCAGCTCCGTATGTGTGGTTCGGGACATCGCACGAGGATAAGGTGGCGAGCCTGGCTCCCGGAGTGTATGATTACCGCTGGAAAGAGAACTCCGCCTTTATCAACGGTGCGGTCGTGCTGTTCGGCAACTTGTACCAGCCTGCAGGGTGGGCTGAAACGGACCGACTGACGAGCGCCGCGACTGTGAAGGTGGATCTTACAAAGAAGTGGGCGGGAACACTGGTGCAGAATACGGCTGAAGGACTGGCTGCAAAGGAAAGGCAAGAAGTGTATTTCCACCTGGATGGCTACTCGGTGCAGGAATTTACCGGCGATTCTGCTTACCAGGCGGTGAAGGTGCAGGGCGAAGTGGCGCCGTTCATCGTGATGATTAACCCCAGCTATGAGGATGCCGTCACCGGTAAGCAGCTGCAGGATGATACGAATTATTATTTCTATGGCGATGGCTGCATCCGGAATGCAAACCAGTACGAGTTAGGTACTGCCGGATTTGACAAGGACTGGTTTACCATGTTGCACAAGACCGGCACGGGGACTACAATCATGGCTCTTGATAACCGCTATACCGGTGGCTCTATTCTGCAGGGTGGTACGGTGCAGATGCAGGATGGCTCCATCGAACACCGGGGGATGATGGTGATGCAGCATGTGAATGCGCTGGGCTATGTGTATGATGATGCCACACAGGGACGGGCCGGTAAATGGGAGAATGGTGTGTTCAAACCATACGAGTCCACCATTACCCTGATGAATGGTGCTGCGCTGCTGGCGGATTTCGATGATGCGGATTTCATCGGGAATTACCACGAAGAGCATAATCTCAGCCTGGGTAAGGCCATGGCTACTACCACCATCAATAACAAGGTGGAGGTGAATGTTTATGCCGACCCGAATAATGCGAGCTACGACACGCTGATTGATGGACGTCTGCTGAACAGCGCTGATAAGAAGCTGATTATCCGCGAGTTGGTGGGTGAGGCTGATACGGTTCTGCAGTTGACCGGTGTGAGTTTTGCTGGTGATGATGCATCTCGCCAGGAAGCCGCCCGGCGTGCCATCAAGGAGTACGCCGCGAAGGATGATAGTGGACAATACATCATGGTTGACGGCAAGTACCAGGCCAACGGTGGTGGGAATCTGGAGCTGGACCGCTTCTATTATGGCGTGTTCAAGGTGCTTGACCCCGGTGAATTTTACGGCACGGTGACCATGTGTGGTCATGTGTGGGGACAGCAGACGCACGGTGCCGGCAAGGTGCAGCTGGATATTATGAGCACCAATAAGTCCGACCCTGGCGCAGATTGGACGAATGCCACCGTGGACCTGAGTGTGAAGGATGGCACGGAACGCACGGTGCTGGCGCTGGACGTGATGAGCAACGGTGAATTCTGCCAGCTGAACAGTATCACCGGCACCATTGATCGGGATGCGAATGGTAATTATCTCGGCAGCTCCAGTGTGCTCAACATGAGCCGGCACAATGCTGCTACGCTGGAACTCACCGGTACCCGCAGCGGTAAATACGAGGGTGTGCTGGGCTATGGCGATTTCCAGGTGGCCGTGAACTACGGTGGTTATACTGAAAACCAGCAGGGTACCACCCAGCACCACTATGGTGCCATTGGTGAAGGCTCTCTGAATCTGCTCAAGCATGGTGACAGTACGGTGCAGGAGGTGCGCCGCGCCTGGCTGAATAGTGTGGAGGTCGAGGGTGGCAAATTTGTGGTGAATGAGGCGCTGGTGGCCCATGATATCAAATCTGGCGAAGGTACGCGTGTGATTGTGGGTGCGGCAGCCCCGAATACTCTGTATGCCCTGGCCGTGGGCAAGGGCGGTACTCTGGCGATGAACTCCACTTTTGCCGAGGAAGGTGAAAAGACAGATGCATGGAAGGATCTTAAAGCCGGTGTGGATGGAGTCGCCTATGTGCGACTGGAGGATGGAGCCACCCTCTCTGCCCGTGAAGACTGGTACACAATCAAACCCATCGACTTCCTGAGTGGAGCCTCGGTTACGGTGAATACGCATAATTTTGCGATTGACCCCTATATTACTGCAACGAATGATGTGTTCGGCAAATATAACCACAGCCACATCATTCAGCTGCTGGGTTCCATGAGTGGCATGGATGTGAAGCTCACATTCAATAACCGACTGACGAATCCGGATGCGAAGGATGCCTATGTGAGCACAACGGTGGATTCTCCGTATATCGGCTATGCCGCCATCAATGATTTCAACTTCCTGCGTGGTACAGAGAATACGCTGACGGTGGATTCCATGACGGTGCTGCAGGTGCTGAAGAACAATTCCGGTGTGGAGGGTGATGTGGATGTGCTGGTGGAAGGCAGGAACGCCACCTTGCAGATTGTAGACCGTGTCGTATCTTACAATGATGCCGGTACGGGTTCAACGTCTGATTCCATGCAGCAGTATATCAACCACCTGGTGCTGGGCCGGAATCTGGAAGTGGACACCACGACAGACCCGCTGCACCGTGTGAACAACGGCCAGTTGTTCCTGGGTGGTGTGGAGGTCAAGACGCTGGCTCCCACCGGCGAGGATCTGCTGCAGACGGTGGATACGGCTGATATGCAGGTGGTGATTTCCTCCCGTCATAACAAGGTCTATGATGAGCTGAAGGGGATGAGCTATGCTGCAGCGATGCAGGCTGATCCGGCGCTTGCGGAGAAAGCCTATGGCCGGGTGGAGCATCTGCATGTGGATATGCGAGGTACCACAGCGAGTATCGGTGGTGCCGATGGTCACCGTGCTGAGCTGGCCAATGTACACGTGGACATGGCCCACACGAATATCAATCACAAAATTCACCATGCCACTCTGCAGAACTCGCTGGTGCATCTCATGGAAGATTGCACGGTTAACCTTGCAGAAACGGTGCTGCTGAAGGCGGATTCTGTCGTACGCGGCGTGGAGGTGAATTATGATGCAGTGGCGGGATCTGTGCTGAAAGGTCCAGAATCCGCAGATGGTCCGGGGTCCGGGCAGATTGAAACAGAGGTGTCCACCTCTGTGAACACCACGGTGGAGCTTACCTTTGCCGATAATCGGACGGTTTGCCAGGTGGGTGATTCCAGGGTGCTGGTGCTGCAGGCGAACCAGCTGCTGGGGGTGGACGTCACCGGTAATGGCCTGACGCTGCAGCTCACGGTTGATTCGGACAAATTCCTGGACTGGGGCTATAATGCTCAGGCTCAGTATGTGGCGGTGCAGATAGGCGGTGGTTCCGGTCAGTTCCTGTATGAGGATGACAATGTACAATGGAACTCTCGCTACAAAGACATGATTGACAGCCAGTTTGTGCTGCTCGGTGCCGACGGTGAACAGCGTAAAGGTGTCTGGGTGACGGCAAATGATGTGTACAACAATACCGGTAGAGTTGATCCGGTGTCAACACACCTCCTTTATTTCGAAGTGCCGGAGCCCGCAACGACCACCCTGAGCCTGGCTGCGCTGGTGGCTCTCTGCGCCAGAAGACGCCGCAAGGCATGATGCGCTTTCCTGGATGAATAAACGAGGCACGGTTCCGCACATGGAACCGGGCCGTTTGTTTCAGGAAAAGGGCAGGTTGATTCTGACCAGATACCGCTGTTATCGTTTGCGGTAGAGTTTCCAGGAACCGTCTTCGGCGAGAAGCTCCCACTGGTCAGGATGCACCAGGATACGTACCTTTGACCGGTGGAGTGCAAGATAATCGCCTTTGCGCAGGTTCTCCGGTTCGGTTTCGAGCTTTTCTGCCTTACCTGCGGAATAGAACTGAGCGGAATACGGCACTTTGTTTTCCTTGTAGTACAAGGGTGCTACGCCATCCCAGTGGTGGAGCAGGTCGCGCTGGCAGCGGTATTGAATAAAATCAAAGCCTTTGCCTGTTCCGAATAGACAGATAATGGCGATGACCGGCAGCGCTGCAAATGTAAATTGGCGGTAATCCCGGTTTTCTGTTTCCTTCAAGTACCAGAGCCGCCGCACCAGGAGAATGCAGAATGCGGGTACAGCCGGGAGAATATACGCCGGCAGAATGTTCCGGGCCATGGTAAAGAAAACGGGTGTGCTCAGCGCCCAGCACCACAGATAGGCATTTTCTGGTTTGCGGATGCTTTCCATTCTGCGGTGGATGAGGAAGGGCACCAGCAGCACCCAGGGGAGGAACATTTCCACCGCGTAAAGCCAGATGGTGCCAATGGCTCGTGAATGCCCCTTGCCATATAAATCGCCATTCCATCCCTTTACAAGGAATCGTTCAATGTGTTCACCGATAATGAAATATCTCAGGAAGCCGGGGGTTGCTTGCTCTGCTGCAATATACCAGGGCACCGTGACGACCAGCATGAGCAGCCCCCCGCTGATCCACGGAATCCGCTTCCAGAGCGGCAGCCATTTCTTCTGGCAGAGAGTCCACACAAAGATGGGTACACCGCATACGACCAGAGTCAGAGGCCCCTTGCTGAGCAGTCCGATAGCGAGCCCGAGGAAAAAAAGATACCCCCAGACCCGGGCGGGTGCTTCATCCTCCATAGCCCGGTAGAAACTGATCATAGCCAGAGTGGTGCCGAATGCCAGGAAGGCATCGGTCATGACTGCACCGGCGGATACAAAGCCCATAGCGGATGTGAAGAGCACGATGATGCATGCTACGGCCTGTTCCTTGCGTTTCCCCTGGAACGGCCAGAGCATGAAACAAAGGCCAATGCCCAAGGTGGCCAGATAAGGCGCAAGGCGGGCGCCGAATTCATTGATACCACACAAAAGCATGGTTCCGGCGCTCCCCCAGAATGACAGCGGCGGCTTGCCCCAGAAGGGGACGCCGTAGTCAAACTGCGGCTGCAGCCAATTGCCGGTTTCCACCATTTTGCGAGCCATTTCACCGTATCGTGCTTCTGTTGTATCCATGAGCGGGTAAATACCGAGGCTCATGAGGCGCGCCAGCAGAACAATTGCAAGGAAAATAAGCAGGTTTGGCAGGATGTTTTCCTGCGCTTTTGCCGGTATAGTCAATGAGTGGCGGATTTCGGGGAAAATCTGGCGAGTCAGAGCGTAGATTCCCACAAGGAAGAGAATGATGGCGCTCAGATAGATACAGGGCATGGCGTATATCTGGGCAACATCGGGGACTGCTGTCAAATCATATATCTCCTGAAAAATCTGGAAGAGACCGTCATCATATAGGGCTGGTACATCTGCCAGCTCATCCATGGCCCGGGCCTGATACATGAGCACGAAGCCGATGCCAGCCGTAATGGCCGGTATGATAAGCCGGAAAAGGTACGCCGGAACACGAGTGACCGGCATAAGACGGTTCCTCATTACCTGGATAGTGAAGAAGAGTTCGATAAGCAGAATGATTGTAATCCATTCGCAATAGGGGAGTTCTAATATCTGCTCCCATGAAGATACGGGGTTGATGATGAAATCGCGCGTGAGAAGGTGGAATGAATCGCGGGAGATAATTTCCACCAGTTCTTCCAGCCAGTGAATAAGACAAAACAGAGCAAAGATGACAAGGGTGACTCGTTTATCCCATTTTCCACCGTGGAAGTCGCGGGGAAGCGCCACCAGATACAGCAGGTAGGGTAAAAGCGAAAATAACAGGCACGCCGTGTTTTCGTTGATAAAGGAAAGTATGGATTCCCAGTAATCTGCATCAGACGGCTGCGACACGCCTATGATTGATAACAGTATGAGTTCTATGAATTCAAAAAGGATGTATACCCCGATGAATGGAGCGAGACGTTGCCAGTAATAGCGGACTGTATCGGTCATGAACAGGATATTAACATTCCATGAGGGGCGCTAACAAGAAAAAAATAACAAGATTGTGCGTAGAGAAAGATTTTTACCCGGGAATAGGTGCAAGACCGTTTCAGAAATAGTAAACGTGATTAGAAATAAATGGTTATAGCGTTTTTTATGCTGGACCGGAGTGCATGGTGCCGGCGGTGCAAGACGCGGCTGAGGCGTATTCTCGAAACGATGAGTCGTGTGAAACAAAACACCCCTGCCAGAACGCTGGCAGGGGTGCAGGATTAATTCCTGATAATGTTTTAGTGAGCGCAGGCGGGGCAGGCCCAGTTGGCTCGGATATCGGCAAAGAAGTCGTTGCCCTTGTCGTCCACAAGAATGTAGGCGGGGAAGTCCTTCACCGTAATCTTCCAGATCGCCCCCATGCCCAGCTCGGGGTATTCGATGCACTCAATGGAGGTGATGCAGTTTTTGGCCAGGTCAGCAGCCACGCCGCCGATGGAGCCCAGGTAGAAGCCGCCGAACTGCTTGCAGGAATCGGTCACGCACTGGGCGCGGTTGCCCTTGGCAATCATAATCATGCTGCCGCCGTGGCTCTGGAAGAGCTCCACGTAGGAATCCATGCGGCCGGCAGTGGTGGGACCGAAGGAACCGGAGGGGTAGCCCTCGGGGGTCTTGGCGGGGCCTGCGTAGTAGATGGGGTGGTCCTTGATGTACTGAGGCAGCTCCTTGCCGGCGTCGATGAGTTCCTTGAGCTTGGCATGAGCAATATCGCGGCCTACGATGATGGTGCCAGTCAGGGAGAGACGGGTTTTCACCGGATACTTGGTCAGCTCGGCCAGCACTTCCTTCATCGGGCGGTCCAGGTCAATCGGCACACCTTCGCTCTTGGTCTCGCGGTATTCGGCGGGGATGTATTTGCCCGGGTCGTACTCGAGTTCTTCGATGAAGATACCCTCGGGGGTAATCCTGGCCTTGGCGTTGCGGTCTGCAGAGCAGGATACACCCAGAGCCACCGGGCAGGATGCACCGTGGCGCGGCAGACGCACTACGCGTACGTCCAGAGCAAAGGCCTTGCCACCGAACTGAGCGCCCAGGCCCAGTTTCTCAGCTTCGAGTTTCAGTTCATTCTCCAGTTCCACATCGCGGAAGGCGCGGCCGTGCTCGTTGCCGGTGGTGGGCAGGGAGTCATAGTACTTGGTGGAGGCCAGCTTCACGGTCTTGAGGCAGAGCTCGGCGCTGGTGCCACCCACCACAAAGGCTACATGGTAGGGCGGGCAGGCAGCTGTGCCCAGTGTGCTCATCTTCTCCACCATGAATTTCTTGAGGGAAGCCGGGTTGAGTAAAGCCTTGGTCTCCTGGTAGAGGTAGGTCTTGTTGGCTGAGCCGCCACCTTTGGCGATGAAGAGGAAATCGTACTCCATGTCGTGGTCGGTGGCAAAGAGGTCAATCTGAGCGGGCAGGTTGGTGCGGGTGTTGATTTCCTGGTACATATCCAGCGCCACGTTCTGAGAGTAGCGCAGGTTGTTCTTCGTGTAGCAATCGTAAGCGCCGCGGGAGATGTATTCGGCATCGTTACAGCCGGTCCACACCTGCTGGCCTTTCTTGCCCACGCAGATGGCGGTGCCGGTGTCCTGGCAGAGCGGGAGCACGCCCTGGGCTGCTACCTCGGCATTGCGCAGCATGGTCAGGGCCACGCTCTTATCATTCTCGGAAGAAGTGGGGTCAAGCAGAATATCCTGCACCATCCTGAGGTGCTCCGGGCGCAGGTAGAAAGCTACATCGTGCCAGGCGGTCTCTGCCAGCAGACGAAGCCCCTCCGGCTCAACCTTGAGAATCGGCTTGCCTTCAAACTCACTCACGCTCACATATTCTTTCGTGAGCAGACGGTACTTAGTCGTGTCTTCCCCCATGGGGAACATTTCCTGATAGACAAAAGGAGGTGTTGCCATAACGCTGGTCATTATACGCCTTTCCTCCTGTTTTTTCCAGCCTAAAATCACAAAATCCGCTGCGGGCAGAATATTGACTTGCCGTGAGGTGGAAATTTGTGTAGAATTGCGCCCGCAAATGACAGATAAACCGCTACAGCTTGGTCTTGCAGGGCTTGGAACAGTGGGTACGGGTGTGTTCGAGACTCTGTGCCGGAATCATGAATTGCTGGAGGCTCGCGCCAAGATGCGCTATGCGGTGAAACGCGTGGCTGTGCGGGATATGAGCCGTTGCCGCGAGGTGGAGATTGCGCCTGATATGCTGACTGATGATTGGCGCGTCCTGGTGAATGACCCGGATATTGATATCATCATTGAGCTGATAGGTGGCACGACCGAGGCTTATGAGCTGGTTACGAGCGCTCTGAAAGCCGGTAAACCGGTGGTGACGGGCAACAAGGCTCTGCTGGCTGAGTATGGCGGCGAATTGTTCAGACTTTCCTCCAACATGGGAGTGCCTTTGTATTTCGAGGCTTCCTGCGGTGGCGGTATCCCGATTATTCAGAGTTTGCAGAATTCGCTTATCTGCAATAATGTGGAGAGTATAGCCGGTATCATCAACGGCACAAGCAACTATATTCTTTCCTCGATGGAGCGCAAGGGGGTTTCCTTCGAGACGGCGCTGGCCCGCGCTCAGGCCAAGGGCTTTGCAGAAGCCGACCCCACGCTGGATATCAACGGCTGGGACGCGGCACACAAAGCGCTCATTCTTGCCATGCTTGCCTACGGAACACCAATTTCTCCGGATAGGATATCGGTGTATGGCATTGAGCGCGTGACAGCAACGGATTTCCGGTTTGCTCACCAGATGGGCTATACCATCAAGCTGCTGGTGGTTATCAAGCACCATGAGGATAGCGATAAGCTGGAGCTGCGAGTGCAGCCGAGCTTCGTGCCGCGGGAACATCTGCTGGCTAATGTGAATGGTGTATTCAACGCCATTGCGGTGAAGGGCGATATTGTGGGCGAGACGATTTTCTACGGTCGCGGCGCTGGCAAGAACCCGACGGCGAGCGCGGTTATCGGCGATATCGTGCTTGCTATGCGCGATTTGCACCACCCGGAATTTCACACGGGATTCCACCCGTACACCAAGACGCTGGAAATCATGCCGCAGGAGGACACGGTGACTCCGTACTACGTGCGTTTCCTGGTGCCGAGCCGCCGCTCCGGTGTGATAGCCTCCATCGCTACCGTGCTGGCTCGCCATAATATCAGCATTGCATCCACATATTCAACGCCGCACGAGGATGAGGAGTCCGAAAATGTGGAGAACGACCTCGTATTCACTCTGCATGCCTGCCCGTGGGGTACGCTCAAGACGGCGCTCAAGGAGATTGAGGCGGAAGGCTGCATAGCCCCGCACCCAGCGGTGTTCCGCATAGAAACCTTTAACTCATAAACAAGACCGATTATGGCACTTATCGTACAGAAATACGGTGGCTCCTCCGTGGGCACCATCGACCGCATCCGCAATGTAGCCCGCAGACTTATCGAAGTCAAGAAAGAGGGCAATAAAATCATGGCGGTGATTTCAGCCATGAGCGGTGTGACGGATAAACTCATCGGTCTGGCTCATGAGGTGATGGACAACCCGCCTGAGCGCGAGCTGGATATGCTGCTGGCCACGGGTGAGCAGCAGAGCATTGCGCTGCTCTGCATGGCTATCACTGATATGGGTTACAAAGCAGTCAGCTTCACAGGGCAGCAGGCCGGTGTATGCACCTATGGTTCCCACACCCGTGGCCGCATTCACTCCATTGACCCGAAGCGCGTGATACAGGCTTTGGATGATGATTATATTGTCGTCTGCGCCGGTTTCCAGGGCGTGACTGTGGATGGCACCATTCACACGCTTGGTCGCGGCGGTTCAGATTTGTCTGCCATTGCCATGGCCGCAGCAGTGAATGCTGATTTATGCCAGATTTTCACTGATGTAGACGGTGTATACACCTGTGACCCGCGTGTGGTGAAAGATGCCCGCAAGATTTCCGTACTTTCCTATGAAGAGATGCTGGAGATGGCCTCCAGCGGTTCCAAAGTGATGCAGGCACGCTCAGTCGAATTTGCCAAGAAATTCGGAGTCGTGTTTGAAGTCCGCAATTCCATGAACAACAACCCCGGTACTATCGTGCAAGAAGAAACTTCCGCTATGGAGTCCCTCGCCGTGCGAGGCGTCTCAATCGAACGCAACCAGGCCCGCGTCACTGTGTCGGGCATCACCGCCCCTGTGGCTTACACTGCTCTCATTCTCTCCGCTCTCTCTGATGCTGAGATTAACGTTGATATGATTGTGGCTAACACAGCACACGATGGCCAGGCCCGCCAGTCGTTCACCATGAACATGAATGATCTTGGTGCCGCCCAGGCCGCCCTCAAGAATGTGCTGCCGAAGCTGGGTGATAAGGCTCGCATGGAGACCGAAGCCGGCCTTGCCAAGCTTTCTGTGGTGGGTGTGGGTATGCGCTCACACACCGGCGTAGCGGCCACCATGTTCCAGGCTCTGGCCGATGCCGGAATCGCTACGGGTATGATTGCTACTTCCGAAATCCGCATTTCCACTACGGTGGAAGCCGGCGATATTGAGCAGGCCGCCCGTGTGGTACACAGCGCTTTCCATCTTGACCAGGTGAACGCCTGACGCTGTAGCCGGCAATGATGGAAGAAGAGAAACCTCAGGTGCCCCCTGCCGAAACGGCAGAGGTTGAGCTTGAATTCCGCCCCTGGGTGAAGTGGTGCGGGCTCGGGTTGGCAGGTGTTGCCTCCATAGGCCTGTTCCTTGCGACCTATTATACTGGCTATAGTCAGGGTGAGGAAGCTGGCTTTACTCAGGCTACCAGTTCGGGCATGGTGCAGCAGTCTCTGAATGATGCTGCCTCCCGGAATATTCTGAACTTCATGCGTCTGTCATCTGCGACAGATGAATATCTGCTGCAGGCTGCTTCAGATACAGAGGCTCTGCTCGGCTGGGTGAAATTACCCGAAGTGCGGTATGAGGCCGAGTGGACGCTGGCCTGTGCGCTGCTGGAGCGAGGGAAACATGAGGCCGCGCTTTCCGTGCTTACTCCTCTTTTTGAGAAGGTTCCCCACAGCGCGGAATGGGCGCACCGCATGCTGGGGGCTGGTAATATGCTGCTGCATAGCCGCCAGTATCAACCGGCGGCCACCTGTTTCCGCCAGGCTGGTGCTTTCTTTGCTGAAAATAATCAGCAGACATGGCAGCAGGAGGTTCTGGGGCAATTGATTGCGCTCGAGACGAGCATTCCGCGTAACGCTGAGGAGGCGCTGGCGGCATTGGGCTCATTGCTCGATGAGTTGAAGTCTGAAGATGAAGGCTCCCGCCAGTTGCGCTCTATGGCGCTGGTGCATATGGGCACGATATGCCGCAGCGTGGGGCGACAGGCCGAGGCTGAGCAGAAGTTCAAAGAGGCTCTGGCCGCTGTTGAAAACTTACGTATGATTCGCCCTGAAGGCGCGGTAAGTCGCGGTGCTGCCTTGCTGGAGACAGGTGATGCTGTAGCGGCGGAAGCTATGCTGCGCATGGCTGAGCAGAATTCCGGAACCGGGTTGTCTGATATCACCGCACGCATTATGGCTTTGCGTTATCTGGCCGTGCTGGAGCAGCAGCGCGGGCACCAGGTGACCGCCCTGGCTATGCTTCACCGGGCTCAGGGTATGGCAGAAGGCCGGATTCACGAAAAGAACGCATTCTGGCCTTGTCTGTATGACCAGCGCGGCTGGATGCATTTTACGGCTCAGAATTTCCAGACGGCCTTGCTCGATTTCAATGCAGCTCTTGCTGCCACAGATGATGTCATGCTGCGCATTCAGCCCTTGGAAGGCGCTGCCCGCTGTTATCTTGAACTTGGCAAACAGGAGCAGGCTGCCCCCCTCCTGGAGACCTGCCTGGAGCTGCGGCGCCAGCATACGCCTGAGGATAAGAATGCTCTTGGCCGGCTGCAGCTGCTCATGGGGCAGATTTATGACCAGCAGGGGAAAGTCACCGAAGCTGAGTCTGCGTATGGCGCTGCAGTAGCAAACCTGGCTACAGATGCTCCGGATGAGCAGAATAACCGCCGCGAGGCCTTGCTCGGCAGAGCGTATGCGCAGATGGAACTCAAACGCTGGGCTGATGCGTACTCCAGCCTTGAACAAGTGTTGCCACTGGTCGAGACTCAACTTGACCGCCGCGAGGAGGTCCGCACGCAGATGCGCCGGATCAAGCCCATGATTTCCGCTCCTGCTGCAGAGCCTCAGCCTGCTCAGTAAAATTATTTATATCATCAGACTCATTTTACCCGTATGAACCGCCGATATCGTCCCCCCCGTAAGAAAAACAACCATACAGTCCCGCTGGCTGCCGCCGGGCTTACGCTCGCAGCTCTTGCGCTGTGGGGCCTTTTCGCCAAGGGTCAGGATATTATTCTTTTCTTTAAGGGGGAGACTATCGTGGTGCCCAGCAATGCAGAGGCCAACGCGAATCTCTCTCGTCTGCTTGCCGATTTGTCCGGCGATAAGTCCCGGCTGCTTGAGCTTGCCGAAAATGCACGCGCCCGCCTGGGCTGGATAGAGAATGCTGATACGCAGCGCCAGTTCCGCTGGTTTCTGCTGAGCCGCCTGGTAGACAAAGGCCAGTGGCAGGAGGCTGTGCGTATCCTGCCGGAGGTGGAGTCTCTCGCCCCGGTGGAAGGCTTGGAGCGCCTGGCTATGGCAGCAGCCGAGCACGGAGATTTCGAGCTCCAGCTGCGCCTGGACCGCGGGCTGCAGGATAAGCTTGTCAATTCTCCGGAGTATACGGACCTGCTGCTGCGGTCCATTCGCCGCAGTGCCGAAACCTGCATCCGCATGCAGCATAATGATGAGGCGGTGAAAGCTATTGCCCGACTTGATGCGCCGAATGTGCTTGCGCGATTGAGAGACCCTGCGCTGGCGGCAGAGGCTGCTTCTCTGCAGATGCTCCGAGCCAGCGTATGCGCCGTGAAGGAACCTGTGCTGCAGATGACACGCAATATTCTGGAGCAGGCAAAATGGCCGCTTTGCCCGGCAACATCGCAGTTGATGCTGGAGGAAGTGACCACTGCTCTTCGCGATAATCCGAATCTGCCGCAGAACACGCTCAAGGAAATAGAGGAAAAACTCCTGCGCTGCCGTGATGCCATGCTGGCTTATCCGGACAAGGAGCACCGGCTGCCGCATTGTTACCTGTTGCTGGGTGAATTGCGTTACCGCCTTGGCAACCACGAGGGCTGCGCCCAGGCTCTGTCACTTGCGGGAGCCTTTGCTGAGGGCTACGGAGAAATGACACCGGAGCTGCAGACTCGCATAGCCCGTATCCGCTCCCGCGCAAACGAGGCTCGCGGTAATACACAGGATGCCGTGCGTGATTACCGCTTCCTGCTCGATTACGAGAAAGATACGGCAGAAATCATGCGTGTGCTTACTTATCTTGCCACGCATACAGATGGCGAGGAGAAGATTCAACTGCTGATGCGCAGCTGGGATATGATGAAACAGAATCCTGACCTGGTGACCAAGGATTCTGATTTCCGCTCCCGCATTGCCCACGAACTGGCCGATTATTACACATCCAGACAGGATTACGCCAATGCGCTCAAATGGGTAGAGGAGTGTACCCGCATGGTGGAAGAGGTGAACCCCGATCTGACCAACGGTAAAACCCTGCGCGCACGCCTGAATCTGGCTCTGGCCCAGCGCAAGGCCAATATGGATATTCCCTGCTTCCGCACGCTGCGTACCATTCAGAGCAGCATTGACCAGATGAGCGAGGAAGATAAGGCGCGGCTGGAACAAGCCGAGAAGGGCTTGTACCGCACTACTATGCGCGAGCTTTCCCGCACCTGCCTGCTGCTGGGTGATAAAACCACCGCCAAGGCGTTTGCCCGAAAGATTCGCGAGGACTTGCCTGAGAAAATACGTTAACATTCAGCCTCGATACCGCTATGTCCTCCATGCAGAAAAAGAGCCTTATAGCCACAGCGGCCATTTTCTGCTGCCGTTTTACCGGTTTGCTGCGCGAGATTGTCTATACCTCGCTCTTTGGTGCTACCGGGGCGCTGGATGCCTTCCTCACGGCTTTCCGCGTGCCCAACATGCTGCGCGATATGTTTGCAGAGGGCGCGCTCTCGCAAAGCTTCACCAGCACCATGAGCAAGGTGGAAAAGCAGCAGGGCCCCCAGGCAGCATGGGGCCTGGCGCATCGCGTGAGCTCTCAGTTAGTGTCGCTCATGGTGTGTATTGTAGCTGTGGGTATCCTGCTGGCCGGTACGTTCATGCAGCAGCTCTACCCGGAGCGGGCCCGTGTGGTCATTCATACCCCGTGGGGCGCACCCACCATGGTCTGCGCCGACGCTGCGTTCCGTGGCTTCCGCACCACCATCGATGGCACTAAGGAAGCTTATTTCACCGCAAATGAAAAACTGGCAGGACTGACGGAGGATTCCTGCATCCGCGTTTCAGTGCTGCAGAAACTCGAACACGGTCAGACCATAGCGCTGACTACCGCAGCAGATAACGTGCCCGCCGGTGTCACCCGCCTGGAGCCTCGCAGTTTCATGGGCCTGGCGGCGGATTTGTGCCGCATTATCTGGCCCTTTATCCTGCTGGCCTCGGTATCGGCTCTCTGCATGGGGGCGCTCAATGTATTCGGCGTGTTCGGCCTTCCGAATCTGGCCAGCGCTGCGTTTAACCTGACTACTGTGGCGGTAGGTGCGGGCATTGGCTGGTTCATAGACCCTTCATTCGGCCCGGAGGCACTGTATGGCTTTGCCATTGCCGTGGTGTGCGGCGGTGCGGCGCAGGTGCTGGTGCAGCTGCCGAAGTTACGCCGTCTGGGATTCCGCCCCCGCTGGGATATTGGCCTGCGTTGGAATGGCCGTTGGTTCAGCTTCACAGATGAGGCTACGCGGCGCGTATGGCTGCTCATGCTCCCCGGGGTGATTGCCGCCGGTATCACTCAGACCAATATTTTTATCAACACCGCCTTTGCCTTGTACCTGCAGCCGGGTTCGGTCACGGCGCTTTCCAGCGCATTCCACCTGTGGCAGTTGCCCGTGGCACTCTTCGGCGTGGCAATAGGTATGGTGGTGCTGCCTTCTGTTTCCCGTATGACTCTTGAAGGCGGGGGAAACTCAGATATAGCTGTTCATCTGGCGAAAGCGCTGCGTTTCATGGCTCTGTTTGCTGTGCCATCTGCCATATTCCTCAGTATCTGGGGTACCGAGATTGTCAGCGTCTTTTACCAGCGCGGGCGCTTTGATGCTGCCGCTTCTGCTTTTACCGGGCAGGTGCTGGCCGCGTATTCCTTCGGCCTTCTGGCTTATGCCGGCATGAAAGTCTTGCAGCCGGTCTTCCTGGCGCTGGAAAAACCCTGGGCTCCGGCAGCCCTGGCTCTTGTGGCCTTCTGTATTTCAGTGAGCTGCAATTATGTGTTCGTGCATGTGCTCGGTTTGTCGGCCATGTATCTGGCGCTCACCACCTCCATAGTCACCACTCTCAATTTCCTCTTCTACTTCCTCTACCTTCGCCACTTGCTGGGCAGCATGGCCTGCCATGTACTGCTCCCCGGTCTGCTGCGTATTCTGGGGGCTGGCGTGGTCCTTGCGCTTGGATGCTGGGCAGGGGCGTGGCTCTTCTTTGCCGATTTCACTTCCTGGGGATTCTTTGCTCGTTTCGGCGCCCTGGCGGTGAGCGGTATACTGGGCGGCGCTCTCTATGCCGGTTCCTGTCTTGCCTTCCGCGTGCCTGAGCTCCGGGCCGTGGCCGGCCGCTTTCTACGCAGAAAATAATCGCTGAATTTGCATACCAAGTCGCATCCTGCGCTCTGCACTTCTCCAGGACCGCCCGCCAGGCGGTCTTTTTTTGCCTTTAATAAAAAAAAGGTTGAAACATTCAAATAAAACTATATATCTCCTGCGCTTCATGAATGTACGGACTCAACCCTCCGCATCAAATCAAACTATGAATATGAAATCTTTGGTATTACTGTCCATGAGTCTGCTGGTGATGGCTGGCTTTTCCAGCTGCGACCATCTGGCTCTTCACCTCAGCCACGTGCACCACAGCAGCTACCGCCCGGTAGTGAGGCACCACCACAGCTGTGCTCCGGTAGTGCACCCTCCGCGGCCATTAGCTCACCAGTCTGCACGGATAGCTCATTGCCATTAATTGATATAAAAAGCGGGCTCTGCAGGAGAGCAGAGCCCGGTAGGGAAAAGGTGTGGCTTGTCCAGTATCAGCCTTGTTCGGCGAGCGCCTGGTTGATGAGCTCCTGAATCTCCTCGGCCTTGGCCTTGAGAGCGCGGAGTTCTTTGAAAGCCTCGGGGAGTTTTCTCATGGCTGCAAACTGGCGGGCCGCTTCGCCATATGGTACGGCGGGTGCACCCCAGTAGGTTTTGCCGGCTTCGAGGGTGTTCATGACGCCGGAACGCGCGGCAACTACCACTTTGTCTTCAATCTTGATGTGACCGGTGATGCCGCACTGGGCAGCAATGGTCACGTAGTCTCCCACGTGGGTGCTGCCGGCAATGCCGCTCTGGGCGCACATGACGCAGTGCTTGCCGAGGGTGACGTTGTGACCAATCTGAATCTGGTTGTCAAGTTTGGTGCCGTCGCCAATGACAGTGCGACCGAAGCGGGCTCGGTCAATGGTGGTATTCGCGCCGATGTCGACCCGGTTACCGATAACAACGATACCAACCTGGTCAATAGTATCATACCAGCCGGTTTCCTTGTTGAGAAGGAAGCCGAAGCCATCGCCGCCGATGACGGCACCGGGCTGGATAGTGACCTGGTTGCCGAGGATGCAGCGCTCACGGATAACGACTTTGGGGTAGAGCTTGCAGTTCTGACCCATCTTGACGGCCTTGCAGATGACGCAGCCGGGACCAATATCGGTACCATCGCCGATTTCGGCATCGGCCTCAATGACGGCGCAGGGACCCACGCGTACCTTAGTGGGGTCGAGCTTGGCAGCCGGGTCTACATAGGCAGTGGGGTGAATGCCGGGTTCAAAGTCGGTGCTGGCTTTCATGAAGTGAGCTACGAGGGCATTGAATGCCAGTGAGGGGTTCTCCACTTCGATGAAGGCAACTCCCTCCGGGTACTGGGGAAGAGCCGGGGGAACAAGCACTGCGCTGGCTTTTGTGGCCAGGAAGTCGTTGAAGTATTTTTCGTTGCCGAGGAAGGCAATTTCACCGGTAGTGGCGCTATCTAACGTAGCGACCCCGGAGATAGAAATCTCCGGAGCCGTTTCGTTGAGAAGTTTGCCGCCGGTGAGCTTGAGAACATCGGAGAGAGTGAGGTTCATGATAAGCTCTCAGGGGGTAAGGGGTGAGTTTTACTTGGCTGCGGGAGCCTCAGCCGGAGCAGCGGCGGGAGAACCGTACAGGCGCTTGAGCTCTGCATCGGGGTCGAATCCCTGGGGAGCGCCGGCGTTCAGCTGCTTGAGCACCTCGGGGGTGAGGTCAATATCCTTCTTCATGTAGGGGAATACGCGAGTGCCGATACCAATCTGAGGCTGGGGAGAAATAGCGCCGGAGTCGAGCACGAGGTCGGAGCCGCTCTGGTCAGCCACGGTGTTGATGGCAGCCTGAACTTCTTCTACGAGGAGGCGCATTTCGCTGTTGCGGAGCTCGCGGAAAGCCACTTCACGGCGCTGCACGAAGTCTTTCATTTCCTGGTCGGCGGCCTTGAGCTCGTTTGCCTTGGCCTGATACTGCTCGCGGAGCTTGGCTACGGCAGAGTCAGAAAGGCTTGAATCATACTTCTCCTGGATTTTCTTCAGTTCATCCTGGAGGCCGCGGAGCTTGTCCTCACGGGTTTTGATGTCGGCCTTAATCTCAGCCAGCTGCTTCTGGAGTGTGGTTTCCGTATCGAAGCGCTTGTAGAATTTGGTGTAGAGCTCCTGCACGTTGACAGAAGCAATCTTGATTTCGGCCTGAGCCGTGGCGGTAAGGGCGCACAGCGTCACGAGGGCGGTAGAGATAATGGGGAACTTCATAATATGTGAGGTTTTGGATGCTCACATTCTAACCTTTGTTCAAATTAAGTCAAGAAAAGGTTGTGTCAGAGTGTACGCAATGATTGCGTGATATGGTGCTCATGGGGGCGAAAAGTTATTCTAACACCTTGAAAAACAATAAGAATGTATATAAAGTTTCCGCTATATGAGAAATATGGCATTATGTCTCCGGGAAGTTGATTCATTATTTACTGCATTCGAGCATCGGAAATTGCGCCTGAACAGCCGCCTGGTCATGGCACCGCTTCCGCGCTTGCTGGCTCAGAACGGTGTGCCCACGCCTGAAATGCTGGATTATTACAGGCGGCGCGCCGGAAACAGGGTGGGGCTGATTATTACCGAGCCAGTGGCGGTAAATGACCCGGCGGCTGCCGCAGATTCCGGTATGGCTCATTTTTACGGTGGTGCTGCGCTCCGCGCATGGAAAGGAATCTGCCGTGCTGTGCATGCAGCCGGGTGCAGAATTGCTCCCCAATTATGCCATGCCGGGATGCTGCGCCCCGCTTCGGGAGATATGCCGAATCCTGATGCCTCAGCTATTGGCCCGAGCGGGATAGACCCCGAATCCATGGAAGAGCGGGGTGAGGCTATGAGCAGAGAGAGGATTCGCTCCGTTGTTGCTGCGTTTGCAGATGCCGCCGCGCTTTCCAGGCTGATCGGGTTCGATGCGGTTGAAATCAATGGAGGACACGCTTACCTGATTGACCAGTTCCTGAGGACTTCCACGAATCGCAGAGCAGATGAATATGGTGGCGATATGAGAAGCCGGTGCCGGTTTGCATGCCAGATTGTTCACGCTGTAAGAAAAGCCGTGGGAAGAAAGTTTCCCATCATCTTCAGATTTTCACAGTTCAATGCTTTTGAACCCTCTGTGCCTTTGTTTCAGACCCCGGCGGAGCTGGATGAAATGCTCCAGCAGATGTGCGAGGCCGGGGTGGATATGTTTGCCTGCTCGGGAATTGCTCAGCCGGCATTTCATGGAAACGCGTTGAGTCTGGCTGCCTGGACCCGTCTGCTGAGTAAAAAACCGGTGATAGGTGGTGGTGGCGTCGGTGTGCGTGCAGGGGCGGGGGATTTCATTTCCAGAATCATGAGGGCTCGTGAAGTTGATTTGCTGGCTGTGGGGCGTGCGCTGCTGGCAGACGCCGCCTGGGGCAGCAAGATTCACGCTGCGGCAGAGGAGGATATCCGCCCCTGTACCCAGCGTTCCTTCATGCATCTGTTCTGATGGGAACCGTATAACGAAAAACGCGGTGAACCCTGTTTTTCAGGTGTTCACCGCGTTGTATTTGAAAAGATACGGCTTACTTGCCCATCTTGTCGTAGTGATCAATCATACCGTATATCTCCTTGACATCACGGCGGGAGTTACGGCCTATGATGAAGGCTGCGACTATCAGGCAGAGTGCACCTCCTACCGGTGCCCATTTTGCGAGTTCTTTCATATTGGTTTCCTGTTTTTTGTCTTGGGGGAGCTGCTTTGCGCGGCAGTGGATTTAATTTCGAAATCATCCGGGGGTGTATCCGGCTCCAGTCTGCCATCTTCAGTCAGCTGGAACGGGAACTCTACGATACCATCGCGCGTGATGTAGGGAAAGGCTTCTACCGGGTCTGTACCGTTCTCAAGAGCTTCCATGGCACTGCGGCAGCCAGCTATGAAGAAGTCCGCCAGCTGAATACCGCGCTCAACATCTTCCTTGTTTTTCTGAAGCTGGTCACGAGCGCTGATCATCATTTCCAGTCGTGTGGGCAGAGTTGCCACTCCTTCGATGGTTACATCCATGAATGCCTTGATCTGGGGCAGAGTCATGCCGGCCTGCTTCATGCACAGAACTCCAAGCAAACAGCCCATGCTGGCTTCGCCATAAACCCTGCGGCCTGAGTCGGTGCGTTCTACATACCGGAGCAAGCCTTCCTTCTCATAAAAGCGCAGAGTGTGAATGGAAAGACCGGTTTTTCGCGATAATGCAGAAATGGAGTATTTCATAGCAACAGAAGAGACATGGAGACCCGGCATTTTGACATAATTCTATAGTCCGGTCAAGCTTAATGTGAGATGCTCGCGTGTAAGAATTGTTCAAAAGTTATATAAAATGCCTGCATTTATAACATGACCGGCAGTGGAGTGCCCATATCCGGCGCCTGAATAGAGAGAATCAGTGCCTACTGAGGCGCGAGCGGCGGAATCGGAGATTGACTTTCGCGCACAATCTGTCAGAATATCCGCATACAGTTATGAGTACATTCGGATATTATCGTCTGGCTGCTGCAACTCCCCGAGTCCGCGTGGCAGATGTCGAGTTCAACACTTCCGAGCTGATTGCCTCTGCCCGGGCAGCCGCAAGCCAGGGGGCTTCAGTATTGCTTTTCCCTGAGTTGTGTGTCACCTCTGCCAGTTGTGCAGATTTGTTTTACCAGCCGCACCTGTTGAAGGCGGCGGAAGCTGCACTGTGCCGTTTCGCGGATGAAACCAGCGATTTGCCGCTGGTAGCCGTGGTAGGCCTGCCCCTGCTTCTGGATGACATGCTCTTCAATGTAGCGGCCGTGGTGCAGGGGGGGGAGGTGTGTGGATTTGTGCCCAAGACGATTATACCCGATAAACGTGAAAGCTACGAGCGCCGGCAATTTTCGCCCGCGGGTATGCTCACTCGGTCGGTAGTGGAACGCTATGGGCGGTTCTCCGATATCCCCATAGGGAGCGATCTTATTTTTGATGTCAGCAACGAATTGAGTTTCGGCGTGGAGATTGGCGATGATGCCGCAGCTCTTTTGCCTCCGTCTACGCGACTGGCAATGCAGGGGGCCCGCGTCATCCTGAATCCTTCTGCTGCGCTGGCTCTGGCCGGGCGCGGTGAATATACACGCACTTTACTGCAGGCTCGCAGTGGTAGTTGCGTGGCTGCTTTTGTGCATGCTGGCGCCGGTGTGGGTGAAAGTTCCCAGGACGGTGTGTGTGCCGGTGCTGCATACGTGGTGTGCAATGGCCGTCTTCTGGCGCAGAATAGTCCCTTTAGCCGCGAGGGCAGCATTATTTACGCAGATGTGGATATGCAGCGCTTGTCTGCTGCGCGTCTGAGCGAAACGACATTCCGGGAAAATCTGCTTCTGGGTGAATGGCTGGCACCCCGCCGCATCGAGTGTCGGGTGGAATCTGCCACCTGTGATTTGAGATACGCCCATATACCGGCCAGACCATTTGTGCCTGAGGGGGAGAATGCCGCGGTACGTTGCGAGGAAATTCTGAACATACAGGCGGCTGCTCTTGCAAAACGCATCGAGTGTGCCTATGCAAAGACCCTGGTAATCGGTGTTTCCGGCGGGCTGGACAGTACGCTGGCGCTGCTCGTGTGTGACCGCGCGTGCAAGTTGCTCGGTCGCAGCAATGATTGTATCCTGGCTCTTACTATGCCCGGGTTTGGTACCACGGGTCGTACTTATAATAATGCTGTGAGGATGATTCAGCTGCTGGGATGCACGTTCAAGGAGGTGAATATAAAGGAAGCTTGTTTGCTGCATTTCAAGGATCTGGATTTTGACCCGGCACTGCGCACCAATACCTATGAGAATGTGCAGGCTCGGGAACGTACCAAGTTGCTCATGAACCTGGCCAATAAGACCGGCGGCATGGTCGTGGGGACAGGCGATCTTTCTGAGATTGCTCTTGGTTGGGCTACGTACAACGGCGATCACATGAGTATGTACGGCGTGAATTGTTCGATTCCCAAATCTCTTATCCGCTGCCTGATTGAGTATTCTGCCACGCAGTCTGCCCCGGAACTGGCGGCTGTGCTGCGCGACGTGAATGCCACACCGGTCAGCCCTGAGCTGCTGCCGCCTTCAGAGGATGGGAAAATTGACCAGAAAACTGAAGAAATTCTCGGGCCGTATGAATTGCATGATTTTTTCCTGTACCACTTCATCAAATATGGAGCAGAGCCGGAGAAACTCCAATATCTTGCAAAACACGCATTTGCGGGGGAATATGATGATGCGCTGATAGAGAGAACGCTGCGCACATTCCTGCGCCGTTTCTTCAGCCAGCAGTTTAAGCGCACCTGTGTGCCGGATGGCCCCAAAGTCGGTACTATAGCGCTTTCACCCCGCGGAGACTGGCGCATGCCCACGGATGTGTGCGGCACTCTCTGGAACTCTTGACAAAAACGGCCCATCTGTGATACTCTGTGCATATGAAACGCGTCGAACAAGCATTGGCTACTTTTCGTCAGAAACCCTTTATGTATAACTGTGCCCAGACGCTTTGCGCTGCGTTTGGCCGCGAGGATCTGGTAGAGCCCATGTCTTCCTGCGGCGGCGGGCGTGCTCCGGAGGGAACGTGTGGAGCCTTGTATGGCGCCATGCAGGTAGCACCTGAGAAATCGGCTGCTGTTCTGGCGGCATTTGTGGCTGCAAATGGTGCATCAACCTGCCGTGAAATCAAAGGCGGAAACCGCGTGCCTTGTCAGGAGTGTGTGCGTCGAGCTGCCTCTATTCTTGTTGACCTGGGGGTATAATTGAATCCGCCAGATTTTTACAACCGGCATGTGGAACGCGGTAACCACATGCCGGTTTCTATTGCACCTGCGCCTTTCGTGTGATAATCATGGGCACATATGCAGGAAATCCCTATCGTAGCAGGTTTTACATCCGGTGAGCTGACTCCATGGCTGGCAACCCGATTTGATTTACAGGCATACCAGCGTGGAGCCGCTGAAATTACCAATTTCCAGATTCAGCCATATGGCGGAATTCAGCTGCGCTCAGGTACCTCGTATATCTCAACTCTGATTTCGAAATCCGTTCGTCTGGTTCCCTTCTGTTATGCAGAGAATGATACGCTGCTGCTGGAGTTCTTTCCTGGTGGTATGCATGTATACAAGAATGGAAAGCAACTGACCACAGATGAAAATGCGCCGTTTGTCCTGACAACGCCGTGGCTTGATGCAGAGCAACTGGAATCGCTGCATTTCAATCAGGTGAATGATGCTGTCTATGTATGCAGCTCAGGTCACCCTCCGGTGGTGCTGTATCGGTATCAGGATACACAGTGGCGCTGCGTGCAACCAGATTTTAATACATACCCCAGAGAAACCCATACACAGCAGCAGGGGCGGCTTTCTGTTGTGTTTGAGCGGGGCGGCCTGTATGCCGCTATCGAGATAGAGGGTGGCGATAATTATTTCAGTGCGGATATGGCCAATCATGAATATGTGCTGGCAGATGCGGCCATACCGGGGAGAACCTTATTCTCTAATCAGACTCAGGAGACAAAGACGCAAATCGCGCCGGATATCCGCACTACGGCGGTATCAAAGGATACTTCCTGGCACCAGACCGACCCGGCGAGTTCCTTGCATTATTTTTACCGCTGTATCCGCGATTACAATACGAGCGATTATCATGGAAGCAGTAAATTGTGTGATTATCCCCATTTCTTTCAACCGGGTATCATGCGTCTGGATACCAACCATGTGCCATACGAGGTGGAGGGAGATTGGGAATTGACAACCAATGGCACCTGGAACGGACAATGGGAATTATGGCGGAGCTATGATACCCCGGATGATGAACCGGATTTTTACCTCTGGAACTGGACATGCATCAAGAGTTTTTCTCAATCAGATTTTGAGAGCCGGCAGAACTGGGCTATAAGTGGTTCCGAGCCACGGCCCTGCCGCATGGTTCTGGTCTGCCGCTGCAGTTCAGATGCCGAAATGCTGGGAGCCATGGTGCAGTTCCGGATTCTGGGTGGCATTCGTGAATATCGCCTTAAAATCACT
>JAZLDD010000057.1:0-39182 GCA_045614585.1 Akkermansia sp.
GGTGTATCGCATGGCTGCGGGCGGGTCACCTTCCGGCGTACCGAAGTTACCCTGCCCCTGCACCAGGATGTCGCGCATATTCCAGGGCTGGGCCATGGTCACCAGCGTGCCGTAGGCGGGCTGGTCACCGTGCGGGTGGTAGTTACCGATGGTGTCACCCACGATTTTACCGCACTTGATGGTGCCCTTGCTGGGTACGAGGCCGAGCTCGTGCATGGCGTAGAGCACGCGGCGCTGGGAGGGCTTGAGACCGTCTCGCACGTCCGGCAGGGCGCGGGAGATAATCACCGACATGGAGTAGTCCAGGAAGCTGCGGGAGACCTCCTCTGCCACATCGACGGGACGAATTCTTGTTTCGCTCATAATCAGAATGAAAGGTTAATAGGTTTACACGTCGAGGTTGCGGACATTGAGAGCATTATCCTCAATGAAGCGGCGGCGGGGTTCCACCAGGTCACCCATGAGGATAGTGAACATCTTATCAGCCTGCACAGCGTTATCGTCATCCAGACGCACGCGGAGCAACTCGCGCTTCTCCGGGTCCATGGTGGTGGCATACAGGTCCTTGGCGTCCATTTCACCCAGACCCTTGAATCGGGTGATGGTCACGCTGCGACCGCCGATTTCCAGCACCTTGGCCAGAATATCGCCCACAAAGAAGATGGGCGTGACCGTATTGCGGGCGTTTTCCACCAGCTCAAACACCGGAGCATCATCGCTCAGCAGGCTGTCGGGCTGAATACCCAGCTCTTCCAGACGAGCCAGAACGCGGGTGATAGCCTTGGCCTCGTGCAGCTCGTGCAGCAGAGCTCGGCGGCTGGGTCCTTCGCGCACCGGCAGCGGGTTGGCGGCCAGTTCTTCCTCGCTGGGTTCGCCGAAGAGGAAGAGGTCACGGTTCTCCTCAGAGAATGCGCTCAGGCTGTCCATATCAGCAAAGTACTGCACCTCTTCATCATTGCCGCAGCGCACCTTCACCAGGTACTGCGGGAAAGCACCGTTGTCGGCGCGGTGGCGCAGCAGGTCCTTGAAATCGCCGCCGTGCTGGGCTACGCTGCCCTCATACTTCTGCAGGTTGATGAGGGTCTCGAGAATAGCCATGAGGGAATCAGCATCGAACTCCTTGCTCTTATCGGGCGTGCGCAGCGTCACATCGCCGGCGCCCAGGGAAATGAGCTTGCGGTTCAGCGCCACTTCATCCTGCACATACTGCTCCACCTTGCGGTGAATCACGCGGTACAGCGGCGGCTGGGCAATGTACAGATACCCGGCGCGCACCAGCTGCGGCATGTGGCGGCAGAACAGCGTGAGCAGCAGCGTGCAGATGTGGGAGCCGTCCACGTCGGCATCAGCCATGAGGATGATTTTGTGATAACGCACCTTGTTCAGGTCGAAGGAGCCTTCACCCTCACCATCGCCGATACCGGCACCGATGGCGGTGATGATGTTCTGAATCGTCTCACTGCCCAGGGCTTTGTCCAGGCGGGCTTTCTCCACGATGAGAATCTTACCACGCAGCGGAAGGATAGCCTGAGTGCGGCGGTCGCGGCCCATCTTGGCAGAGCCACCTGCGGAGTCACCCTCCACAATGAACAGCTCGCTGAGCTTCGGGTCGCGGCAGGAGCAGTCGGCCAGCTTACCGGGCAGACCACCGCCCACGGTCATCGCGCTCTTGCGCACGCTTTCGCGGGCCTTGCGGGCGGCCTCGCGGGCGCGGGAGGCAATAAGGCAGCGGTCGATGATGGTCTTGGCCACCTGGGGATTCTCCTCGAAGTATTCCTTGAGCTCCTCGTACACCACGCTGCTCACCACACCTTCGATTTCGGTGTTCACGAGCTTGTCCTTCGTCTGGGAGGAGAAGCGCGGGTTGGGCATCTTCACCGAGATAACGGCCACCAGACCTTCGCGCACGTCATCGCCGTTCAGGCTGGGGTCTTTATCCTTGAGCAGGTTGTTCGTCTTGGCGTAGTTGTTGATGGCGCGGGTCAGCGAGCTGCGGAAACCGGAAAGGTGCGTACCGCCGTCGGCATTGAAAATGGAGTTGGCGTAGCACTGAATCTGGTAGCGGTCGCTGTCGTTGTACTGCATGACCACGTCCACAATCACATCGTCCTCCATGGTCTTGCCGTCGTACTCCACTTCGATGTGGCGCACGCCGCTCATGGCGATGGGCTCGGCAGTGATAAGCGTCTTGTTCTCGCCCAGCTGCTTCACGAACTCGCGAATACCATCGGCATAGTAGAATGTCTCGTTGCGCTCCTGACCGCTGCGCTCGTCCACCAGTTCGATGACGAGGCCGGGGTTCAGGAAAGCAAGCTCGCGCAGACGGCGGGCCAGCAGGTCAAACTTGAATTCCGTGGTATCAGTGAAGATGGTCGGGTCGGGCAGGAAGGTGATAGCCGTGCCGGTCTGGCCTTCCGGGCAGGAGCCCACCACGTGCAGTTTCTCGGTGGTGCGGCCACGCTCGAAGGTAATCACATGGCGCTTGCCGTCGCGGCGCACCTCGGCCTTGAAGAAATCGGAAAGAGCGTTCACGCACTTGGCACCCACACCGTGCAGACCGCCGGAGTACTTGTAGGCACCCTGGCCGAACTTACCGCCGGCGTGCAGGTTGGTGAGCACCAGCTCCACGGCAGGAATGCCGAACTTCGGGTGAATGTCCACCGGAATACCACGACCGTTGTCAATCACGGAAATGGTACCACCCTCGTGAATCTGGATGATGATTTTGCTGCAGTATCCGGCCAGATGCTCGTCAATCGAGTTATCCAGCACTTCGAACACACAGTGATGCAAACCACGTTCATCCGGGTCACCGATGTACATACCCGGACGCTTACGCACGGCTTCAAGACCCTCCAGCTTATCAATCTGGGCGGCGCCGTACTCCTGCTGTGCCCCGGTAGAAAGCTTTTCAGCATCCTCCGGGGGCGTTACGTTATCACTCATAAGTGCCGCCCATTATACGCGCGTACGCGCGCGCTTCAATAATATAGTGCGTCATTTTTTCAGAATTCGCGTCACACAGCCGCTACAACGCGTCCGGCTTACCATATAGGCACCTATAGCGCTTGAGCTGCCTGACGCAGCATAAGCCTCTTCTGCATCATTTTCAAGTATTACAGATATTTATGAATAATACCGTGCACACTCAACAGCATAGGCGCAAACACACTGATTTCCTGTTACGTATGCTGGAAACACCTTGCAAAGCAGCAGTGATATGATATGATACAGGCATGAACCGATTGCCGATACCGCAGTATGTGATGGCGCTGGCACACGTGGCAGCCTTGCGCTCTGAGGATCCCTACCGCAAAGTAGGCGCCGCCGCCCTGGATAAGGACAACCGTGTGATCGGCACGGCCTATAACGGGCTTTTCCCCGGTTTCGATGCGCCGGATGGCTTCTGGGCATCGCGCGATGAGCGGCAGAAATACATGCTGCATGCCGAAATCAATCTCTGCAGCCTGTTCAAGCGAGGTGAGGCAAAAATCGTAGCCTGCACCACCATGCCATGCACCTCGTGCATGCAGGCACTCTGCGCCCACGGGGTAAAAACCATTTATTATGGGGAGGATTACGCAGCCTCTCAGGCACCGGCTATTGCCGCCATGTACGGGGTAGAACTCATCAAGGTTGAGGATTACCCGCTTTCCACCCGTTTTCCGCTGGTAGCGCCGAAGGTCGAATCACCCACCTGCGCCTGCCAGGAAACAGCTCCCCTGCCGCTGGAAGCGCAGGCCCGGGGCTGCATGATGGGGCTTATGTGCGGCGATGCCCTGGGGGCACCGGTGGAATTCCACAGCCCCAGCGATGTATGCAGCCTGTACCCCGGCGGAATCACCACCATGATAGGCGGCTGGGGCACCACAGAACACCGGAATATTGGCGATATCACCGATGATTCGGAAATGGCCATTGCCCTGCTCCGCAGCCTGCTCAACGAGCAGGGCTTCAACACCCTGGCCGCCAGAGCGCAATACATTGACTGGCTCTCCACGGACCCGGAAGATGTGGGCACTACCACCAACACGGCTCTGAATGGCTCCTACAATGCAGATTCCCAGGCCAACGGCGCGCTCATGCGCGTAGCGCCCATTGCGCTGTACGCGGTCCTGCATCCCGAATGGGACTGGCAGGCAGCAGCGCTGAGCGACTGCGAAATCACGCATATCAACCCGCGCTGTGTCCACGCCAATATCATTTTCACAGAATCTCTCATACTGGCCATGCAGGGGTACACCCCCCAGCAGATTCATGCCACCGCATGCAACAGAGCCCAGGAGCTGGATGATATGCAGCTGCTCAGCCGTCTGCGGGCGGCCGAACAGGAAGAACCCGAATACTATCCCCACGCCGGCTGGGTGGAAATCGCATTCCAGAGTGCCTACTACTGGCTGCTGCATGCCACAGATTACCCCTCCGCCATCTGCAGCGTAGTCAACCAGTGCGGCGACCCCGATACCAATGCCGCCATTGTCGGTGCCTTGCTTGGCGCCCGCTTCGGTATCTGCGGCATTCCCCGCAACTGGCAGAACAATGTGCTGAACAGCCACAGCGACCGCCCCACCCGCTACCGTGCCGCCCGGGCCATGGAAATGCTGGAAGAACTCTTTGAGCAGGCCAGATGAGTACCCCGCTGCTCCAGGTTCGCGATCTCAGCGTCGAATTTCACTCCCGCGCCGGGGTGAATTACGCCGTAAACGGTGTATCCTTTGATTTGAACGCAGGGGAAACCCTCGGTATTGTGGGTGAATCCGGCTCCGGGAAATCGGTCACCTGCTCCACGCTCATGGGGCTACTGCCCAGTCCGCCGGCCCGCATCGGCAAGGAATCCCGCGCCTGGTTCGATGGGGTTGACCTGCTGCATGCGCCGGAAAAAGTGCATACCACGCTCCGCGGGCGGCGTATCTCCATGATTTTTCAGGACCCCATGACCTGCCTGAATCCCTGCATCTGCATCGGCGACCAGGTGGCTGAACCCCTCGTACTGCACCAGGGACTCAGCTGGCGAGAAGCCCGCAGGCTCGCCGTTCAGGAACTTGCCCGGACCGGTATTCCCGACCCGGAAAAGCGGGCTCTTGCCTTCCCGCATGAATTCTCAGGCGGCATGCGGCAGCGCGTCATGATTGCCATGGCACTCATCACCCGCCCGCAGATTCTCATTGCCGATGAACCCACCACCGCGCTGGATGTCACCGTGCAGAAGCAGGTGCTCGACCTCCTCCGCACCCGCCAGCAGGAGCTGGGCACCGCCATCATCCTCATCACGCACGACCTCGGCGTGGTGCGGCAGTATGCCCACCGCATCCAGGTCATGTATGCCGGCAGCATCGTGGAAAGCGCACCGGCAGAGGAGCTCATACGCCACCCGCGCCACGCCTACACCCGCGCCCTCATGGCCTCCATCCCCAGCGTGGCAGATAAAGGCACCCGGCTGCAGACCATACCGGGGCTCCCCCCCACCCTGCGTGAGCCCGTGTGCGGCTGCGCCTTCCGCCCCCGCAACACCCTGGGGAGGCCCGAGCTCTGCCTCACCGACCGCACACCGGAGCTCATCGAAATATCCCCCGGCCACTGGGTGCGCAACTGCCCCGGCTGCACGGCTTCCACATGAGCCCCGGCAAACAGATAGACCTAACCGCTTGAATAACAAGGAAGCGAGCTCTACAATCGTCTTCCATGAACCACAAGCTCACCACCGCTGCGGGGGCACCCGTAGCAGACAACAATCGTTCCCTCACGGCAGGGCCACGCGGGCCCATGCTCATGCAGGACACCTGGCTTTTCGAAAAGCTCAGCCACCTGAACCGCGAGGTTATTCCGGAGCGCCGCATGCATGCCAAAGGCTTCGGCGCATTCGGCACATTCCGCGTCACCAATGATATCACCCGTTACACTTGTGCCGATGTATTCTCTTCCATCGGCAAGGAAACGGAGGTTTTTGTGCGATTCTCCACCGTGGCGGGCGAACGCGGCGCAGCCGATGCCGAGCGCGATATCCGCGGCTTTGCCGTGAAGTTCTACACACATCAGGGCAACTGGGACCTGGTGGGCAACAACACCCCGGTCTTCTTCCTGCGCGACCCTCGCAAGTTTGCCGACCTGAACCACGCCATCAAGCGCCACCCCGCCAGCGGGCTGCACAGCCCCGCCGCCAACTGGGATTTCTGGACCTCCCTGCCCGAGGCCTTCCACCAGATTACCATCGTCATGAGCGATCGCGGCATCCCGGACGGATTCCGCCACATGCACGGCTTCGGCAGCCACACCTTCTCGCTCATCAACGCGCAGAACGAGCGCATCTGGTGCAAATTCCACTGGCGCTGCCAGCAAGGAATCCGCAACCTGACCGATGCCCAGGCCGCCGCCCTCATCGCCGCCGACCGCGACAGCGCCGGCTCCGACCTCTACCGCGCCATCGAGCAGGGCCGCTTCCCGAAATGGAAGCTCTGCATCCAGGTCATGACGGATGAGGAAGCGCGCGACTTCCCCTTCAACCCCTTTGATCTGACCAAGGTATGGCCACACGGCGATTTCCCGCTCATCGAGGTGGGCGAAATGGTGCTCAACCGCAACCCGCAGAACTACTTTGCCGAGGTGGAACAAACCGCGTTCAACCCCGCGCAGGTGGTGCCGGGAATCGGCTTCTCGCCGGATAAGATGCTCCAGGGCCGTCTCTTTGCCTATGGCGATGCACAGCGCTACCGCCTGGGGGTGAACCACCACCTCATTCCCGTGAATCGCCCCCGCTGCCCTTTCCACAGCTTCCACCGCGATGGTCAGATGCGCACCGACGGCAACCTGGGCGACACCCTCAGCTACGAGCCCAATAGCTACCACGAGTGGCAGGAACAGCCGCAGTTCATGGAACCGCCCCAGCACATCTGCGGCGATTCCGGCCACTGGGACTACGCCAACGATGAGGCTGATTACTATGCCCAGCCCCGCGCCCTGTTCCTGCTCATGAACGCAGAGCAGCGCCAGGCTCTTTTCGACAACACAGCCCGCGCCATGGCCGGCGTGCCGGAATTCATCCGCCAGCGCCACCTGGAGCACTGCTTCGCCTGTCACAAGGACTATGGCGAAGGCGTATCTGCCGCCTTGGCGGCTATGCCCTGACCAAAGCCTGAACTTCCCGCACCGAAAAAACATAATCCAGCCTCGCAAGGGGCTGGATTATGTTTCATTGACGATTTCCACGCTCCTCCCGGACTCGGGCGGCGGTAGGCTAAGCCACATGCCGCCGGTAGGCGCGGCAGCCATAGAGCAGAAACAGCCCTGCCCCGGGATAGCATTGACATCCCGCTGCAGGCGTGGTATACGGTTGACATGAGCACCTTTCTTGCAGACACCAGCTACCTGACCGCCTCTCCATACGGGCTGTGGGGCGTGGTGATGGTGGTATTCCTGCTCGGGCTGCTGTGCTACAATGCCTGGGTGAGCGATGCCGCAGAACGACGCCGGGGGTATTATGTGCTGGCCGCAGCGCTGGTGCTGGGGCTGCTGATTCTGTTTGCCCTGCACTTCTGGCAGGTGGACCCTATGGAGCTTTTCCGCCCCCTCTACAAACGGCACGGCTATGTGAACCGGCACCGTTCCTATAACGCCCTTCTCTTCCTTTCCCTGGCCTGGATTGCTGTTTCCTGGGGCATCGGGTATGTGCTCGATAAGCTCCTCCACCGCCCCGCAGATGATGATGCAGAGGAAACGGAAGATTAAGCCACATGCCGCCGGTACGCGCGGCAGCCATAGAGCAGAAACAGAGCCACGCCGCAGGCATTGACCCCGGCTGCGGCCCAGAACGCAAAATCAAACCCGAACGCCTCTGCCAGCACACCGCCCAGCAGCGTGCCGAGCCCTGCGCCTATATCCCAGGAGACAAAGAGGGTGGAATTCGCCGTACCGCGTTCATCCTTGCTGCACATGTTGATGAACATGTTCTGCACCGCCGGGAAGAAATGCCCGTTGCCCAGGCCGCAGATGAGGGCCGAAACGTAAAGCGCCCACTCCGCATGCACCCCGGCAAAGAGCATATACCCCACCAGCCCCAGCAGCACACCCACCACTCCATTCTGCACAATCTTGCCCTGCCTCAGCGTGCGGCTCCCGATGAGGCGCGAGGTGATGAGCCCCACCGAAAACAGCAGGAAGAAAAAGCCCATGCCATGCGTGATACCCAGCACCTGAATACTGTACAACGCCACATAGGTGGAAATAACCCCGTAGGCAAAAGCAAAGCAGATGGTGGATACCCCCTGGCTCCACCCGCGCCACAACACCAGCCGGCGCCAGCTGAACGGCTTGCGCGGCAGCGGTCGCGGACGCCGCGGCAGCCGGGTCGACAGCGTCACCAGTAACCCCAGCACCGCCAGCAGCACAGCCACCCACATCAGCAAATCGAAATCCGCCCAGGCCCCATACATAGCCAGCCCCACACTCGGCGCCAGCGCCGAGGCCACATTATTGCTAAGCCCATAGAACCCGATACCCTCTGCCCGGCGGCTGAACGGCAGCGAATCCACCGCCACCGTGCTGTTTGCCACCGTAGTAGCGCCGAAAGGCGCACCATGCAGCGTGCGCACCACGGCAAAAGCCAGCAGACTCCCCGCCAGCAGATAAGCCCCCGTACACACCGTGAACAGCAGATAACTGACCACCAGCACCACCATGCGCGGAAAACTATCCACCAGCCACCCGCTCACAAAACGCGCCAGCACCGCCGTGATACTGTACCCCGCCAGCACCCAGCCGATAGTATCCTTATCCGCCCCGAACTCTCTGCTCAGATACACCGGGAAAAGCGGCGTCATCACCATAAACGAAAAGAACAGCAGGAAATTCGCCACCCAGGCACGCGTGTAATTCGCCGTCCACAAACGAGACTTCGGCAGCTCTGCTCCGGGAGTATCCATATCAGGCATCAGTTATACGCTCATCCGCCGCGCGCGTCAATCCCCCAATAACGCACCGCGGCTTCCTACATACAGATAACAAACCGCCCCACCGCGTTCAAACTACAGACAAAGCCCCCGAAAGCGTGCAAATTTGCAATTGCACTGCAAAATTGCACGCTTTTACACCTTAGCACACTTCACTTCTCACCGGCGGGCAATTGCCTGGCGGCGAACCCGCGAGAGAAGTCAGGCTGGGCGGCGTAGTGAGGCAGTGGCTTATTTCAACATCCGCCAGAAGCGAGCAGCATTGCGGCGGGAGGAGGGCATCATGTAGCGACTGCGCAGAAGCGATAAATCGCGATGCCCCATTTCCATCTGCAGCTCAGGCAGGTTGCGGAAATGGGCGGCGTGGTAGCTCGCGAAGGTGTGGCGGCACGCATCCGGCTGCCAATGCGTAAAGCCCGCCGCCCGGCGCAGCGATTGCCAGCGGTTCTGCCAATTGCGCGGCACCCGGCAATCCTTTTGCTGCATTCCAGGCAGCAGACGCAGCGGCACCACGCGGCCGCCACCCGTCTTGCTCTTCTGCGGGCGGATGATAACCTGCCGTTCCTCCCAGCACACATCTGCGGCAGTCAACCTCTCCACCTCTGCCGGACGCACCCCGCTGTAAAGCAACAGACTCAGAGAAAAGCGCATATCGCGGAACCGACGCACCTGCACAGTCTCCCGCAACCGTTCCACCTCATCGTTAGATAACGGTTCAATCGGCTTCTCCACCACCGGCGGTGCCTCAATACGCGCCACCGGATTCGCATCGCAAAGCTCCTGCCGGAAACCATAGGCAAAAATACTGTGCAATATCGCCTTGCCCTTGCGGTAGCTGTGCGCGCTGTGCCCGAACGCCTTATCCAGAATCATCCGGCACTGTGCCGTCGTCATCGCCCGCAACGGCAGCTGCGCCACCCCCTCCACTTTCAGCATTTTCCGCACATAATACCGCAAATCGCGCGTCGTCGTCGGCCTCCGCGCCGCCCTCGCCTCCACACTCGCCCAGGCAACACGCTCAAAACACTCCGTCCGCTCCAGCTGCTCCAGAGCCTTTGCTCCCGCATCAATCACACGCCTACAACGCTCCATATGCCCCCGCCCCGCCCGCGCCAAAGCACACGCAACCTGCGCCGCATCGAGGATATCCATCCCCGTACTACGCAACAACTCCAAGGCAGCAAACTCTGCCCCTCCCTTTTTATATCTCTTCTTCATAGTGGTAGTTACGCATTATGTATGCTTAGTCAATGATAAACTGCCCTGACAAGCTGTTATTGTGCGTGAAGTGAATAATATATCGTCTCGACAGACAAAGCGAGGAAATAAGGCAGTCCGGTCGCGCTTTTCATTTTTGGGATATATTAACCGCTTAATGTAAGAAAATTGCATGTTTCAGCATACATAAAGCTGATACAATTACGGGCGCGCGCGAAGAGATTACCAGCACCGTATGACGCGGGGCTAGAGTATTTCACCTCCCCTCTAAGGAAACGGCTGGCATGGAGCTTATCGATAACAAAAGCAAGACTTTAAAAGATGATTTGGTTGCAGAATTGAGGAAAGGCAGCAAAGTATCCATTGCCGCATCCTGCTTCTCCATCTATGCTTTTGAGGAACTCAAATCTCAGCTGAAAGAAATCAGCGGGTTACGCTTTATTTTTACCTCACCCACCTTTGTTACGGATAAGGTCAGCAAGCAACAGCGTGAGTTCTATATTCCTCGCTTGAATCGAGAGCGGAGTCTCTATGGCTCAGAGTTTGAAATCAGACTCCGCAATGAGCTATCGTTAAAGGCTATTGCCAAGGAATGTGCCGAATGGATACGTCAAAAGGTATGCTTCAAATCTAACTGCACCGGAGAGAATATGATGGGCTTCATCACCTTGGATGACAAGGCATATATGCCCATTAACGGCTTTACTACTGTGGAATTAGGTTGCGAGCATGGTAACAATGCCTATACCATGATTAACAAGTTATCCGCGCCTTTCTCTCAGCAGTTTCTGACTCTGTTTGATGAGATTTGGAACAACCACGCTAAGATGCAGGTTGTAACGGATAATGTCTTGGACAATATCACCAATGCCTATAAAGAGAACGCTCCTGATTTCCTGTACTTCGTAACGCTGTATAATATATTCCGAGAGTTCCTCGATGATTTGACGGAGGATGAATTACCCAATGAGGCTACAGGCTTCAAGGAAAGTCAGGTTTGGAACAAGCTTTATAATTTCCAGAAGGACGCCTGTCTGGCTATTATCAATAAACTGGAGAAGTATAATGGCTGTATCTTAGCGGATAGTGTCGGTCTGGGTAAGACTTTCACCGCTCTATCCGTCATTAAATACTACGAAAATCGTAACAAGTCGGTTTTGGTATTATGCCCCAAGAAGCTCAATGACAACTGGCTCACATACAAAAGCAACTATCTGAATAACCCCATCGCCAAAGACCGACTCCGTTACGATGTACTCTTCCACAGCGACCTGTCTCGCAATGGAGGAACAACAAACGGCATGAGCCTGGCTCACATCAACTGGAGCAACTATGACCTCGTTGTCATCGATGAAAGCCATAACTTCCGCAACGGTGGCAGAGTTACCGCAGGAGCCGAGGAAGATGAGAATCCCCGCGAAAACCGCTATCTTCAGTTGCTGAACAAGGTTATTCGAGCAGGCGTAAAGACCAAGGTACTGATGCTCTCTGCCACCCCGGTCAACAACCGGTTCAACGACCTGAAAAATCAGCTGCAACTAGCCTACGAAGGCGAAAGCAGTAAGATTGACCAACTCCTCAACACCTCTGCCAGCATCGATGATATTTTCCGGCAGGCTCAGACGGAATATAATATCTGGGCTAAACTCCCAGCCGAGGAGCGTACTACTAAGGAACTACTGAACCGCCTGAGCTTCGATTTCTTCGAGGTTCTGGACAGCGTTACCATAGCCCGCAGCCGCAAACACATCGAGCAATACTACGATACTGCCGACATCGGCAAGTTCCCTACCCGATTATCCCCCATCCCCCGCCATCCGGAACTGACCGACCTTGACAAGGCAATCAATTACAACGAAATCTACAGCATTCTCAGCATGCTGAATCTGGCAATCTACACGCCATCTGTTTTCCTGTTGGCAAGCCGTTCTTCCAAATATTTCGATACTGATTCGGAAAACGACAAATTTATCGGTCTCAGCACAGAGGGTCGAGAGAAAGGCATCCGCAGATTAATGAGTATCAACCTGCTGAAGCGGCTCGAAAGCTCCGTCAATTCATTCCGGCTGACTCTTCAGCGCATCAAAGAGCTGATTGAATCAACTCTGCTGAAAATAGAAAAAGAGGAACAAGGAGGGGACAGTCATCTTGAAGCCGCTGACTTCTCCTACGATTACGATGATGACGACCGGGAGTCCGATGTCTTCATCGGCAGCAATAAAACAAAGATTTCACTGCACGATATCGATTATATCTCATGGCGCCAGTATCTGAAGGAGGATTTGGAAAAGCTCAAACTTCTGCTGCGGATGTTGGCTGAGATTACGCCCGATCATGACAGCAAACTGCAGCAACTCATTGCCGACCTCCGCCACAAGTTTGCCAATCCTATCAATGAAGGCAATAAAAAGGTCATCATCTTCACTGCTTTCAGTGATACCGCAGAATATCTGTACGACTGTCTGGCCAAGCCCATTAAGGAGAAGCACGGGCTGAATACAGCTCTCGTCTCGGGCGATGTGGAGTCGCGCAGCACCATCCAGTTGCCCAAACGTGAAAAACTCGATTTCAACAAACTGCTCACTCTGTTCTCCCCCACCTCCAAGGATAAGGATACCATATATCCCCATATCAATGAAGAAATCGATGTGCTGATTGCCACGGATTGCATCAGCGAAGGCCAGAACCTGCAGGATTGCGACTATCTCATCAACTACGATATCCACTGGAATCCAGTTAGAATTATCCAACGGTTCGGGCGTATCGACCGAATCGGCAGCCGCAACAAGGTTATCCAGCTGGTGAATTACTGGCCTAACGTCACGCTGGATGAATACATCGACCTCAAGGGGCGCGTAGAAGCACGCATGAAAGTATCGGTGCTGACCAGTACCGGAGATGACAATCCTATTTCCCCCGAGGAAAAGGGAGATCTGGAATACCGCCGCGCTCAGCTTGAACGCTTGCAGAGCGAGGTGGTGGACATTGAGGAGATGAATACCGGGGTCAGCATCATGGATTTGGGCTTAAATGAGTTCAGACTCGATTTGCTTGCCTACATGAAGGAGCACCCCGATATCGAACACACACCGTTCGGTCTGCATGCCGTTGTTCCGGCGCGAGAGGATAGCCCTGCCGGGTGTGTATTCGTGCTCAAGAACCGCAACAACTCGGTCAACATCGACCACAAGAACCGCCTACATCCGTTCTACATGGTCTATATCTCGGAGGATAATGAGGTCATTGTGAACCATCTCGCGCCTAAGGAGTTGCTCGACCGCATGCGTTACCTGTGCAAGGGTAAGGATGCGCCGGATGCGAATATCTGCCGCGAGTTTAACCACCTGACCCGCGATGGCAAAAATATGAAGAAATACTCAGCCCTGCTGGGCGAGGCTATTTCCTCCATTATCCACGTCAAATCAGAGAGTGATATCGATTCCTTCCTGAGTGGCGTGCAGGGCTCGCTTTTCTCGCAGGAAATTCGCGGGCTGGATGATTTTGAACTCATTTCTTTCCTGGTTATTAAGTAAGCATGTACGGTCTGCCACCAGCCTGTGAAGTGAAAAAACAGCTTCCCAAAAAAGCTATCTACGCTAAGTTCAATCTGAACGCAGCACAGCGAGATTGCTTTGATGCGGATATTGCCCGTCTTGATATCGTGAGTTGTGTTTCTTCTTCTACCATTCCGGCACTTGCTCCGGGTGAGCTGGTTCAAGAGTTCTATGTGCTGCATGTGCAATTAAAGCATAAGGAGTACGATTGCAGGAACATCGCTTTGCTCACCAAGCTCATCCCGCAAAAGCTGGTGTTTGCCCTGCATTACGAGGAGGAAGCGCAGCTCGCCATATTCCATACCAAGCTCATTTCCTCCGGCTGGCAGGCTATGCAGGACGTCTCGCTTCCCATTTCCGGACTTAATCTCGATTCCGTGTGGGACAACATCGTCAAAAGCATCGGGCAGATTGAGGTAGAGCAAGGTAACTCGCTTGCTGAGCAAATAGCAGCCAACGATAAACGCGACAAAATCCTCTCGCGGATTGCAGCGTTGCAGAAAAAAATGGCAAACGAAAAGCAGCCCCGGCGCAAACGCAACCTCTTTCAACAAATTTCAACCCTTAAATCTCGGATGCCATGAAAAAGCTTAACATGCAGAGCCTCGATGTGATTGCCTCCAATGTCGAGAAAATTGCCTATCTCTTCCCCAACTGTGTCACGGAACGCTTGAACAAAGAGGGTAATCCTGAGCTTGCCATTGATTTCGAGAAGCTCCAAGCAGAACTGAGTGATGATATTATTGCCGAGGGCGAGGAACGCTATCAGTTCACGTGGCCGGATAAGCGTGCAGCCGTGCGACTGGCGAATACGCCCACCACCATGACGCTGCGCCCCTGCCGTGAGGAAAGCGTGGATTTTGATAATACTCAGAATCTGTATATCGAGGGGGATAATCTGGATGTGCTGAAAGTACTGCGCGAGACGTATCTCGGCAAGGTGAAGATGATTTATATCGACCCGCCTTACAATACGGGTAACGATTTCGTGTATAATGATGATTTTGCTCAGGGAAAGGGAGAGTTTGAGCAACAGAGCGGTTTGTTCGATGAGGACGGCAATCAAACTGTTGAGCCGATGCAACGTAACACTGAGAGCAACGGGCGTTTCCACACCGATTGGCTCAATATGATTTATCCCCGTTTGAAGGTCGCAAGAGATTTATTGACAGAGGATGGTATTATTATTTTACACATTGATGAGCACGAAGTTTCTGCATTGGAGACCATATGTAAAGAAATTTATGGAAGCGTAAATTATTTAGGTACAATCATCTGGGATAAAAGAAACCCAAAGGGAGCAGTAGCAGGTGTTGCTTATCAACATGAATACATACTAGTGTTTTGCAAAAGTTATTCATTTTTTTCAACGAATAGTCAATTTCTTAAAGAAAAGGAGAATGCAAAAACTATGCTGTCAGTAGTTTCCGATTTAATAAAACGATATAAATCGGATATGAAAACAGTGCGTACAGAATATAAACGATGGTTAAAAGCGCATAAATCAGAACTGAGCGGAGGTGAAATTGCATATTCATTAGTTGACAATAATGGTCGAATATATCAACCTGTTTCCATGGCTGCGCCAGATAAACCAGAAACTCGCTCTCATCGTGCATTACTTCATCCCGAGACAGGATTGCCGTGTCCTGTTCCTAGTAAGGGGTGGCGTTTTACAGATTTAAAGATGGATGAAATCCTTGCTCAAGATCGAATCGAGTTTGGTAGAGATGAAACGACTCAGCCCAGACAAAAGTATTTTCTGGATGAAAATTTAACCGAGGCAGTTTCTTCGCTCTTATATTACGGAGGAGCCGATTCTGCTTTAAATGTCCCCTTCGATAACCCTAAACCAGTTTTTGTTGCTCTTCGTTTAATAAAATCCGTAGCAAAACAAGATGATATTATACTTGATTTCTTCTCCGGTTCTTCCACCTCTGCTCATGCTGTTATGCAACTTAACGCTGAAGACAGAGGTAAGCGCAAGTTTATCATGGTTCAATTGCCGGAAAAGCCAAATGTAAAGAGTGAAGCCTACAAGGCCGGGTATAAGAACATTTGTGAAATAGGCAAGGAGCGCATCCGTCGTGCAGGAAAGAAAGTCAAGGAAGAAGCTGGGCTGGCCGGACATAATCTCGACATTGGCTTCCGTGTTCTGAAGCTGGATAGCTCCAATATGGCTGATGTCTATTATACCCCGCAGGATTCGGAGCAGAAAACCCTCTTTAACGAGAACGTGAAACCTGACCGCAGCAACGAAGACTTACTGTTCCAAGTGATGCTTGATTTGGGTATCGAACTGTCTGCAAAGATTGAGGCCAAACAGATAGCTGGTAAGACGGTGCATTTTGTGGATGAAAATTATCTTGTCGCTTGCTTTGACTGCGACATCAACGAGACTACCATCAAGGAAATAGCCAAGCAGCAACCGGTCTATTTCGTTATGCGCGATTCTTCTGCGGCTAACGATAATGTGATTGACAATTTCGAGCAGATTTTCAAGCACTATTCTCCGGATACCAATTGCCGAATCCTCTAAGCGCTGCGAGTCATGAAATTCAAGTTTAAGATTCAGCAATACCAGAGCGATGCCGTAGACAATACGGTGGCGGTATTTGCCGGACAGACATCGCATCGGGAAGACAAATACCGTCGAGACCTGGGTAAAAAGGCAAAGCTGGAGTTGGCGCTTGATGGGGAGATGGGCTACCGCAACCACCACATTCTATTAGACAAGTCGGCGCTACTCAAAAACATCAATGATGTCCAAAAACGTTACGATATTCCCCTTTCCACAGACCTGAGTAAAGGAATGGGCGCGGTGAATCTTGACATTGAGATGGAGACAGGTACGGGCAAGACCTATGTCTACATCAAGACCATGTTTGAGCTCAACAAGCAATACGGGTGGAGCAAATATATCATCGTGGTACCCAGCGTCGCCATCCGAGAGGGCGTGGCCAAGAGCTTCAAAATGCTGGAAGAGCATTTCATGGAGCACTATGGCAAAAAAGCCCGCTGGTTCATCTACGACAGCAGTAACCTGCAGCAGCTCGATAGTTTCTCCTCAGATGCCGGACTGAATGTGATGATTATCAACACGCAGGCTTTTGCGGCCTCTCTGAAAGAGAGTGGACGGAGCAAGGAGAGCCGCATCATTTACGACAAGCGCGATGAGTTCTGTAGCCGCCGCCCGATTGATGTGATTGCAGCCAACCACCCCATCATCATTATGGATGAGCCCCAGAAGATGGAGGGTGCTGCCACTCAAGCCGGTATCAGTCGCTTCAAGCCCTTGTTTGTGCTCAATTACTCAGCCACGCACAAGACTAAACACGATACCATCTACGCGCTCGATGCGCTGGACGCCTACCGCCAGCGACTGGTAAAGCGCATCCATGTGAAAGGCTTTGAAGTGAAGAACCTACGTGGTACCAGTAGCTACCTGTATCTGGATAAGATAGAGCTTTCGCCCAAGAAGCCACCCATGGCACGCATCGAAATCGAGCTCAAAACGGCATCCGGCTCCATCGTACGCAAGATTAAGACATTCGGTGTGGGCGATAGCTTGCTGGATGAATCCGGCCTGGCTCAATACGAGGGCTATGTTGTTTCCGAAGTACATGCGAGCGGAGCCGTTACCTTCCTTAATGGTGTAACGATTCGATACGGCGAGGTCATGGGCGATACCAACGAACTGAATATGCAGCGCGTGCAGATTCGTGAGACTATTATGGCGCATATTGCCAAGGAGCGGGAACTGTATAAGCGCGGCATTAAATGCCTGTCTCTGTTCTTCATTGACGAAGTAGCCAAATACAAAAGCTACGACGAGAACGGAGAGGAGGTAAAAGGAGTATTCCAGAAGATCTTTGAAGAAGAATACGCCAGCGTGCTAGGTAGCGAATTGACTCTGTTTGATACAGAGTACAATGACTACGTGCATCGCTACGACGCCGAGGATGTACACCGGGGATATTTCTCCATCGACAAGAAAACGAAGAGAGCAGTAGATGGCAAGGTGGACAAGAAAACCGGGCTGTCGGATGATATTTCTGCCTACGACCTCATTCTGCGAAACAAAGAGCGCTTGCTGAGTTTTGAGGAGCCCACGCGATTCATTTTCTCTCACTCAGCTTTGCGTGAGGGCTGGGATAACCCCAACGTGTTCCAGATATGCACCCTGCGCCATAGTGACTCCACCACCACCAAGCGTCAGGAAGTAGGACGCGGCCTGCGTATCTGCGTAGACAAGCACGGTACCCGCATGGATGCTGAGCTGCTGGGGGAAGAGGTGCACGAGGTAAACAAGCTGACCGTGATTGCCAACGAGAGCTATGGGGACTTCACCAAGGCGCTTCAGCGCGAGACCCGAGAGGTGCTGCGCGAGCGTGCCGTTAAAGCGACTGTCGGTTATTTCAGTGGAAAACACATTAAGGTGGGTGAGGAGGTACACACCCTTACCGAAAAAGAAGCCAGCCGCATTATTGTCTATCTGGAGGATAATGGCTACATAGATGACAATAACAACATCACCCCGGCCTATCGAGAAGCAGTAGCAGAGGGAACGGTAGAACCGCTACCAAAGCAGCTGCAACCCATTGCAGAAGGCGTCAACAACCTGATAAATGCCATCTTTGACCCGAAGGCGCTGGATGATATGGTGGTGGAGGTAAAAACAACCACTCCTGATAACAAGCTGAATGCTAACTTCGATAAGGCAGAGTTCCAGGCATTGTGGAACGAAATCAATCATCAGTATGTTTACACAGTAAGTTACGACAGCAACGAACTGATTGAGAAAGTTATTTCATGCATCAATACCGGGCTGGAGGTAAAGCAGCTCCGCTACGTGATGGTAGAAGGTATGCAGGATGAGGACAAGGTTGAGGAATTCGGCGATACTCGTTCAAGCAATGCTGAATTGACCACTGTTTGCACTTCATCAGTGAAGTATGACTTGGTGGGGGATATTGCGAAAGGAGCGAAGCTTACCCGCCGCACAGTAGTGAAGATTTTGAAGGGAATCAACGAGAGCAAGTTCTACCTGTTCAAGAATAATCCCGAGGACTTCATCCGCAATGTGATACGCATCATCAAAGAGCAGAAGTCAACCATGATTGTGGAGCACATCCACTACAATATGACGGAGGGCAAGTACGACAGCGACATTTTTACCGTAAAGGGCAAGATGGACTTTGACCGCGCCTATGATGCCGAGAAACACGTGACCGATTACGTCTTCTGGGATAGCAAGGGCGAACACAAATTTGCTCAGGAGCTGGATGAAGCTAACGATGTGATTGTGTACGCTAAGCTCCCTCGTGCGTTCCAGATTCCGACTCCTGTGGGCAACTACGCTCCCGACTGGGCTATTGCCCTGAAGCGAGAGGGGGTAAAGCACATCTTCTTCATTGCAGAAACCAAAGGCTCCATGTCCTCCATGGACTTGTCAGCCATAGAAAAGGCCAAGATTGAGTGTGCAGAAAAACTGTTCAACTCCATCTCAACCGCTAATGTGAGGTATCACAAAGTGGCGAGCTACCAGGATTTGATAGATTGCATGCACGCATTAAGCTAATCCACCAGTTCCCCCGGCCGCAACAGTTTAGTCATTTCATGACAAATATACATTAATCATCCAAACTACAATCTCCCCATTTCAAATAAAATGCAAAGAACGGATCCACAATATAAATGGTACGGTCTTGATCCAAATCTAAATCGATAACAGCATTTGATGCACTATCATATGTGGCCTCCTTTGCCACATATTGAAGCACTCGAGTTATCTCATGAGATGCTGGGCTCTTGGTTGCGCAAAGCTCCTGAGCTTTTGTTACAAAATTAGAAATTTTTATACTAGACATTCCTGATTGCATTTCTGCAAAAGTATGAGCAACAAGACCGTATGTGTCTACTTCTCTTCCATCCTTTAATTTGCGTTTTATCCTCTTTCGCTCGCCTCGCGGTCCCATAACCATTTTTTTGAATATCTTTCGACCGACCTCGTTAGCAACTTTTGAAAACACCTCATCAATATTCACAATAGATGTCCCGATAGTTTTTGTTATTTTATAGGTTTTCTTGTTAATCAACTCAAAGCCTATTTCACGACAAAAAGCCTGCATCAAGTGAGGGCTACCAAATGCTTCTTTTGCAAGTTTTTTTGATACAAAGGCATCCAATTCCTTTCCAAGAAAAGAAAACCCGTGTTCTGCAATTTGCTGCAACTCACTTTCCGCCCACATTTCAACAAATATTGGACAAAGGCGACCTTGCATCTCGTTTTCCACCGTAGCAGCTTCGTGAGATCGGTGAGGGACTGATATCAAGACTACATTTAGACCTTCATACACTAAGCCCTTAAAATAACGAACAATATCCTTCTTGATGTCATCATTCAAATAGTGAAAATCATCAATGATGAGAACCTTTTTATCTATATTCTTCCTAAAATATTCCGCTAGTTTCTCTTTGTATGTCTGTTGGATTCGATATATTTCTTCTGTTGAAGTATTTTCCTGAGCATCACCGGACACCCCACAGCCGCATAATGAAAGCTTTCCTGCCACAATTCTCGATGATCCCTTCTCATCACGGACTGAATACTCTACCACTTTGAGAGCGTCATCATGGCATTTCCCTGCCAACACTTGCCAAAAATCACTTCTTAGAGCTTCACCTGCATCCACCCTAATGACTGCATCTTCACTAAACAATGACTGAGTTAAAACAGTTTTACCCGATTTCGTCACTCCTGTAATAGAAATCAATCTATTGGTATTTATTGCCTGTTTAACTGCATTTTCGAGACTTTCTCTGGAAATGTAAGTTTTCTCCGGATATCCACCGCTCACAAATACATCCTTTATGGAGTCCAATTCCGTTGTTCCTGATTTTAACAGCATAACACCAAAGCTACATTCAATTTCAACCTACTACAATCTTTTTTTAAGTCAAGCTTTTTACATCACTGAAAACAGAATTTAAGAAAAGTTAAGCACTAGTCACGCGGGGAGATGCTCGCCAGACGGAATTCTGGTGAGCAGAGCTGGTATCAAAAATACGGCGTAGAGAGGAAGGTCCACCAGGCAAGTGGAGGATTCGTCCGATGTCGGGAGCTGAGAAATGCAGTAATCATTCATGGAGCAACGTACGGCCACAGGGGGCGTATACTTGCGGCAGTAGTTGAGCAAGCTCTTTGCCCGGGTGTTGGTTTCTGCTTTAACTTCTACAGGCACGATGTTCATATCGCACCTATTTTCCACCATTTATTCTATCTCTCTCATTTTAGATGGATTAGCAAGTCTTTTGCACATAATCGCAGGAATACGTCTCCGCATGCATGCTTTGCCGTGACAAGCAATGGCTCATGGACGATTAAAAAAGTTAGTACAAGCAGACATATTTTCCCATTTCCGGCAGGAAGTATCCCCTGCCCTGGTCTATGCTGGTGCGTCCATGGGAACGCTGCAAGGAGTCGATATATGCAGCGATGAGGGCATTCCCGGGCTGCTGGAGTAAAACAAACCTTGCATAGCTGCAAGTATTTTACTGTATGCGGCTTAGTATATCTTTATGCAAATTTAAGATTGAATCTTAAATTTACATAAAGTCACCTTAAGTGCTAAGCTTCTACACCTTGCAATTATGCAAGATGTTTAATACACCACCCCATCTTTGAGCATGGCAAGCCGTGGAAATTCTGCCATCACCGGCAGGAAACACGGCTTGTTTTGTTTCCTTCATCTGTGCCGTTTTTATGCGCGCTGATGCTGCATTTTCGGTATCGGCGTGTGCGGCGTAAAAAAAGCAGCCCAAACCCGCGCGAAATCTCACTTTCAGCTTGCTTCGCGGCTATTTTTTACTATACTTGGAGAGTTGCATAAAGATTTTCTGCAACCAGTCTCTTTCCCGCTTTCATCAGAACCATGAAACTTCACCTGAATCTTTCCCTCCGCCGCGCCCTGCTTGCTGCCATGGCAGCGATTGCCACGTTTGCCCCCTCGGCAACAGCCGGTGTGATGCATAGCGATGCCACTTACCAGACCTACACAGACTTCGGTCAGAACCGTGGCCGTTATGTGGTAGGTAACAAGGTGAATGCCTTGCTTTCCCATATTCGCTCGGAAGCGGGCGGCATCACCATCGACTACACAGATGGTACGGACAGTTTCCTCATCTCCAATGAGCAGGGGATGATCAGTTTCAACGGTACGCACGATGCTGGACATTCCACCGTCATTTCCCCCACTTTCATTGCCACAGTGCTGCACAACGGCTCCCTGGATGGCTCATTCTCAGAACGCACCGTAGGCAGCAACCATGCCATCAACTATGAGGCTATTGATATCCGCGGTTCAAAGAACTTCCGTCTGGCTCCGGATTGGGGTAATGGGCAGTATGACTACATGCTGCAGCGCCAGAGCAAGGTGGTGACCGATGTCACCTGGAACCAGCTTACCTCACTTACCTACGACCAGATTGAAAATCTGGATGGCGGGTACATATACCACTCCGGCTCCGGCACCATGTATCAGTGGAATGAGGAAAACGAAACCATGGTGTACAAAGCCGGTCCATATACCTTCATCATCGGTGCCATCAATGATATCATTAATGGTCAGGTACATGGCGATGGTGAGAATATCAGCATTCACCAGAATCCGGAATACATTCCGAACGATGGTGCAAGCCTGGACAACCCGCTGCCCAACGGCATAAGACCGGGCGATTCAGGCAGTCCGACTTTCATTTACAACTCCACCACCGGCAAGTACGAATACATTGCCGCCCAGCAATCAGCCGGTGCAGAGGCTTACGGTCAGGCCCGCGGCAATGTGGAGTGGACCCAGGAGACACTCAAGAAATTCGATGCGAACATCGATATGAGTGAGACTTCCACCATCCACCTGAGCGCAGTCGACCAAGTTGGTGAAACTATTTCAGAAACGGTCGGCGGCATAAAATACGAAACCACCCAGTATTCCGGCGTTGCAACAGATGCCGACGGCAATGCGGTCGGTTCATACATTGGTGTGCAGACCGAGACCGGGATTAATACATGGACAAATCTTTCCGGTCGCAAGGACATCAACAACTGGTATGGATACGAAAACAGGGATTATACATGGGGCAGCCCCACTTATGGAGAGGTTATTTCCGATTTGAACGTATCCGATGCTGACCTCTTTTACACCCAGAATCTGGTTTTCACTCCCTCCCAGTCCACCAACAATATTATCCTTGATGCCACCGTGGACCTCGGTATCGGCTACGCAGAGTTCAACAAGGGGGCAAACATGGATAAGGCTGTGTTCACCATTACCGCTGCAACTGCCGGTACCATGTTCAACCACGCGGGCTATGTCATCAACGAAGGTGCAGAGGTGCACCTGCAGCTGACGAACCCCGAGACTTACATGACGGAGTGGCGCAAGATTGGCGCGGGTGATTTATATATCGATGGCACCGGCGATACCAATGCCCTGCTCAATGTAGGTGGCAGTGGTAAAACCTACCTGAATCAGACCGGCGGCCACGCGGCTTACAATGTGCTGGTCAACAGCGGCGCTACGGTTGTCATCAACGGCATCGGCCAGATTGAACGAGACCTTACCTTCGGCGCGGGCGGCGGCACGCTGGATCTGAATGGCAGTGGCGTTTACGATGACTATAATTGGTGGTATAACATCGATTGGTATACAACAGGTGGAGAAAACCGGAATGGTTTCACTATCAACGCCCTGACCGAGGAAGCCATGATTACGAACTCCAAAAACAGGGTACAGCTCACTTACAAGCAAAGCGGCAACACCAGTTATGCGGGTTCGTTCTCAGATACAAAGGATTCATCACTGCTAGTCGTATACGATGGCGGAAGCGACAGTACCTGGACGCTGAACAGCATTCACACGGATTTAACGCACAATAACAGTGGATTCAGAGTAGACAGCGGCAAGGTCATCCTCAGTGGCACCAATACCGTGCACGGTATGGGCTCCACCACCGCGACTAATGCAAACCGTCTGCAACTTGAAAATGACTGGCATTATGCAGATGCAGCCATGGCCGTTGAGATTGCGAGCGGTGCGACTTTTGAGCTGGGAAGCCATGCCCGACTGACGGGACAGGTTGTAGTAGACGATGGCGGTACCTTCATCATCCGCGAAGCCGTCAAACACCAATATGAATATATAGAAGGCGGCTCCTCTCTGGAAAATACATATCAATATGCGGATTACTATGGGTACAAGGGAATTGGCAGTAACTATGATATCTATCTGTATGGCGCCGATGCGGCTCTCAAGGTTGAATACAGCGAAGGCACCACTGCCAATACAACCATTGATGCCAGCATATACGGTAAAGGTAAGGTTTCTGTAGATACGGGGCTCTCTGGTGGTACTTTGACGCTTGCCGGCAACAACAGCTCTATGTCCGGCACCAAGACAATTGTTTCCGGCGGGTTGATTGCCGATGCCGCCAATGCTCTGGGCAATACCTCAACGAATAAATGGAAGGTGCAGGAAAAAGGATGGATTGTTTCGCACGCTCATACTGGAGCTGAACTGTTGAGCAATGTTGATTCCTCATCCACGGGCGTACTGGCGCTTTCTGCAGATACCAATGAGCAGCTGAACCTCTCCGGGCACAAGTCTCTCTATGTAGGTGCCGAACTCGGTAAAACGGTTGAATACGGCGAAAAGGGAACCACAACACAGTTGACTGCACAAGACGGCGCCTGGCGCCTTGGCGGCGGTGGAGGCACCCTGAATGTCAATTTCCTGCTCACAGGAAAAAACGACCTCATCATCGGCAATACATACACCAGCGGCACAGTACACCTGGCCAATAACAGCAACACCTTCAGCGGCGATATCATCATCATGGGTACGGGCAATATCCTGACCTATGCGAGCAAGGCGGCTCTGGGCAATGCTCATGTTGCTCTGTCCTATGGCAATACACTTGCTCTACACAGCGCTGGTGATTTGTATCTTATCAAGGCCGATGAAGGGAACGAAATCGGAGCAGAAGGCATTCTGGCTGCCGTTTCATCCTTTGACCTGGATATCAGCAACTACAGCATCGCTCTGGGCGCCGTGGGTGACATGACCTATACCGGCACACTCACGATAGATGCAGATAAAGGCTATCACTTCGGCGGCAGTGGCAATCTGACTCTTGATACAGCATTGGATGGCTCTGACCTCATGCGCCTCGATGGTCAGGGTAACAGCGGCAGCAGTGTGACCCTGGCCCGGGCAAATGCATATTCCGGCGATATTGTGGCTGGTGGAGGCCTGAATCTCGCAACCCCCAACAGTGCCGGCAGCATCGGCATTCATGCAGGGGATGCAAATACATTTGCGTCTACCAATTCCATGGTGTTGCAGCAGGGCGCTGAACTGTATACCGATGGCCATGCCAATATGGTTGTGCAGAACCTCACCGCGCAAACCGACTCCAGCATCACCAATAATGGCACTACGGCTTCCTCATTGGAACTGCATGTGACCCAGAACACCAGTATAGCAGATGGCGTGCTGAATGACGCAAACAACTCCGCCGCTCTTGCCCTGGTGAAGACGGGAGAGGGTAACCTTTCCATGGCTGGAAACAAATCCTGGTCGGGCGGCCTGACGATTCAGGAGGGGCAGGTCACAGTAAATGCAGGTAATGGCGGTGTCGGCTCTTCAGCGAACAGCATTCAGATTGAGGACAACGGAACGCTGCGTGTTGAAGCTGGTAAGGTTGCTTACGGTAATATTGGTCAAACCATTGTCAATCAGACGATTAGTGGCACAGGCACCATTGTTGCGGCCAGCGGTGGGAACATGCTGCTTACCCAGCAGGCCGCCGGTTTTGAAGGCACTGTGCATGTAACGGAGGGTACCCGCCTTTATGTAGGTAAGGATTTGACATACTCACAATCAAGTCCAAACGCCTATAATAATGTGCAGGCTTTTGATAATGCGACAATTAAGGTGGATTCTGGAAGCCAGGTGCGTATAACCAATAATTTTGTTCATGTTTCCCAGGTGGCTGTTGTATCTCATGCAGATTACACTATTGCCGGTTCGGGGTTGGCCGCGGCCACTTCCACCGCATTGGTGCATGAAAGCCTGATTCAGGGAGCTCTGTCCATTGACTGTGGTGCAACGATTACGGGTAATGTAACATTGGCTGAAAATGCCACTATCGCATCATGGTCTAAAAACCCGACGACCGGGGTCTATCGTCCCTCGAGACCGGACATTTTCGGCCGTTATTACAGCATCGACAATGGAACAGCCGAATTAAGCGCACACTACGGTGTCGAGGAATACCTCGGTGGCACTATTCGCGGGCAGATTCTGGGCGCAGGCAAGGATCTGACCATTGCTGGTTCTGAAGGTATGACATTTACGGCTGATTCAGCCAACACCTATGGGAACTTAATCATCGCCAATGCCAACGGTAACAACACCGATAAGTTTGCCTTGCGTCTGGATGGCGGTAAGGCAGTAAGCCAGACCTCCTCAGCTCTGGGCACGGGCTCCGTAACGCTTGGCGATGGCCTCATTATGCGACTGGCAGGTACGGGAGAGGAAAATCAGTCTCATATTGAGTACATCTATGCTAATAACATTGCCGCCGGTAATGGCTCCACCATCCAGAGCTACAACATCACCAATAAGCTTATGGGTACCATCACCATGGGTGAAGTGCTGAATCTCAGCACGGCTAATGGCGGTGTGCTGGAGCTTGCCGGCAATATCGCAGGCAACGGCAAACTCAGCATTGGTGCTGATTCATCTGTGGTGCTGAGCGGCAGCCAGGCTTTCGGCGGTTCTGTTGCCGCAGATGCAGGCGCATCGTTGACGCTGGCGTCTTCCACCGTATTGTCGGCAGCCACTCCTATTACCGGTACATCAACGCTTAACCTGAACTTGACGGGAGTGTCAGATTTCACGTTGGGCGACATCACGGTGGAGAACAGTAATTCCACCTTGAATCTTCGTTTCGATTTTACCGGTACGCCAAGTGCAGATAATGCTGATTCATGGTCGACTCTGACGGGGTCCATTGCTGCGGACAGTACGGTTATCGGCCTTGAGCTCAACATGTTTGATGACCTTCGTTCCGGCGATTATCTTCTCATCTCGCAAGCTGGAAATGCCACGGACTACAGCCTTGCTGATACCATGGGCGGGCGACTGTCTCTGACGACGGATGAGACAGGAGCTTTAGTGCTTCAAGTGGGAGCAGATGAGCGTCTGTACTGGTCGGGTAAGCAGAGTTCCAACTGGAACACCGATACGAACTGGGTTTCCGAAAAGAATGGAGATTCTGCATATAAGACCGGCGCATATGTCATGCTTGATTTCAGCGAGGTTGATACCGCAGCTGAGCGCGAAAATATTGTCCTTGGCAGAGGGGAAACCACGGTAAGCACCCTGGCTGCCCAGAAGTCCAGCTATGAGATAAGCGGAGAAGGGCGGCTTACGGGTGAACAGTTGATTGTTGGTAACAAGGGCGATTTGAAGCTCAGTAACACCGGCGGCTCGTCTTTCAGCAACGGAGTTGTTGTCAATGATGCCAGTCTGGAAGTAAGCGGTGGTAACCTGACGGCTGTGGTGAGAGCTGAAAACGGAGCTTCATTCAGCTATTCCGGCGGTACGCTGACCGGCAACCTGAGCGTGACAGATGCTTCCGCTACCATCCGCAATGCGACTTTGGCCGGCAATGTGGCCGCAGCGGGCTCTGGCAGTCTGACTCTGAGCTCCGTCCAAATGAGCGGCAATCGTCAAATCCAGTTTGAAACGGGCAGCATTTCCGTGAGCGGAGGAACCACCCTGAGCGGTGAGTTTACCCATACTTCCGGGCAGAATACGCTGCAGGTTTCAAACATGGCGTTCAACGACGGAGATGTGACCACGGACTCTGCCATAAGTGTCGATAGTCTGGACATGCAGCGAGCCGAGCTGACGCTCAATCATGCAAAGGGCACCACCACCAGCTTCGGCAACATCACCGGCGATGGCTCACTCTACAAGAACTCCGCAGGCGACCTGAAGCTGACAAATGCGAATCTCAGGGAATTTGCGCTGAAGGGTGGCGGAATTACCACTATAGACGGCACGGTGACGGCAAGCCAGTACCTCTCTATCGGCAAGGAAACGCTGAACCTGGAATCGGGTGCCAGCCTGACTGTCCCCAGATTGACAGCCGGCAACACGGCAAACGGCGAAACCTCGACCATCAACATTAATGGGGGAACACTTACTATCACAGGAAATAGTAATAATAAAGACACCGAGGCATCACTGCTTCTGGCCCACTGGCAACAGGCACCTTCTGTATTGAATCTTAACGCGGGTTCACTTTCAGCAACTGATGCCATTATGTACACCTCGTGGGGAACGGGCGGCAAGTTTGTGGCAACCGGAGGCACCGCCACGCTCAAGGGTATCAATGTGGAAGGGCAGCTTCATGAACGCGGTGGCTCCTTTGTGCTGGGCTCTGCAGATGCAGGCTCCGCTCGTGTCAATATCGGTTCAAGCGGTATTGCAGGCATTGTGGGTGCAGCCAGCGTCATCCTGGGCAACGGCACGATTGCGGCCAGGGCAGATTTCGCCATCAATGGCAGCAAGGCCGTAAATCTGATTGGCACCAGCACGGGCACCACGTTCGACACCGATGGCCACACCATCACGGTGAACACGGGTATTGCCGGTGCTGGAAATCTTATCAAGACCGGGGCCGGCGTACTGAGTCTTGCCGGAAGTGGTGCAGAGTTCAGTGGTAATATCTCTGTAACAGAGGGTGCCCTGGCGCTCAACGCAACGAGCAAGGATATATTTGCCGCAGCATCTTCTGTAACCATCGGCAATGCCACCTTGGATTTATCGGCTATTGATTTCTCTGATTCGGCCAATGCCATCAGTCTGTCAAACACAATGTCGTTGGACGAAACATCAACTGTTGCCTTTGGGACTCTGGAATCTGGCGTAAATTATCAGATTTTCTCGTTCTCCGGCGGCACCGCAGAAGGTTGGTACAATCTCGGGCTCAGCAACTTCACCATCAATGGTGTTTCTCTTGCTGATATGGAGCATGCCTCGCTTTCGCTGGGCATGGATGGTTCTTTCTCGTATTCCATGGGCTGGGAACTCACCTGGAATGGTAGCACCCCCGGCATCTGGACCACTGCCTCCGGCAATGAAGTGTGGCTTAATTCCGATTCCTCTGCCGCAGGGTTCTGCAACGGCGACAGCGTTACCTTTGAGTCCGACGCCACAGTAACACTGGGTTCTGATATCATGGTATCTGCCATGCATGTGAACTCCGGCACTGTGGTGGTGAACGATTCCGGCAATTATGCATTCAATGCAGGCTCAGTGAATGTGGCAGATGACGCAGCTTTGCAGATTCAGTACACGAATAATAATGCAGCCGCCAACAATACGCTTACCAAGCTTATTCTGGGCAATGGAGCTTCATTCTCCACATATGATGGAAACGCAGCCATTGCAGCCACTACCATTGGCCAGCTGCAGTTGAATGGAGCATCCGCCACAGTGAAGGATGAGAATAATTCGGGCATTTATCACATTCAGAATTTGTCTCTCAAGGATGGCCTTGCTTCTTCCTTGCTCAATCTGGTGAAACAATCGCAATCGAAGAATGTCACTGTATTCCAGCTGGGTAGTAATAGCGATGCTGGTAACTTTGCAGGCACCATCAATCTGAAATCAACAGCTACTGACAGCTACGCATACGGGCGGCCGGCTGCCATTATCCTCTCCAACAAGGATATAGCAGCCAATGCGGTTATCAATCTGGAAAGCAACACGTCCTCAGCTTCGGGGTCTGTGCTGGCTCTTGGCATCAATGCAGATAACACCACCATTGCAGGTCTGGAATCCGGCAAGAATCTGGGCGTCAGAGCCAAATTATTCTCCGGCTCCATTGGTACAACAACCTCTGAGGAATGGGCTACCGGCAATATCGATAATGCCAGCACCCGCACGCTGACTATCAACACCGCAGAGGGAGGAAACCACACCTTCTATGGCGAAGTGATGAGCATCAGCAGCAACAAACTCAACCTGGTAAAGAATGGCAAAGGCACCCAGAGCTTCCTGGGCTCCGGCAGCTTCGGCTCCATCACGGTCGAAGGTGGCACCCTGACGCTGGGTGGCAGCATGACCGTGGAAGTATCATCTAATGCAAACAGAATCTTTGACATTGCTGCGAATGCAAGGCTGAATATTTCCAGTTCTGCCACATTTGAAAATACCTCCAATGTAAACTTAGAGAAAACGGGCGCCGGCACAATGACGGTGAATAGTAAGATTTCGCAAAATTGGCTGGATATTCGTACCGGAACGTTTGAGGTGGCTTATACTGGAGATGACGGAAACTCCATCGACCATATTGATGCCGGTATGGGAGGAGCTGCCACGGGGCAGGTGCTGGTCAAGAAGGGAGCCAAGCTCACGTCCACTGCAATCTGGATGAAAAATGGTTCCATTGCATTGGAAGAGGGCGGCAAGCTGATTTATAAGGGGGCAACCATCATCGGCGAATCTTCTTCCGGCACGGCCATTATTGAGCGAACGAATAAGGCAAGCGGTGGTTCGTATTCAGGCGTTGACGATAGCAACATCACCATCAGCAATGCACGTGTGAAATACACAGCAGGGTCCGCTACCATCAACAACAAGTTGATCAATTCCTCAGTGGAGAATGCAGGCGGCGGTGTACTGACTGTAACAAACACAGGCAACACCATCAGCGGCGTAGTGGCGTCTGCCGGCGATGTTACCCTGCAGAATCTGGCAGCAAATACTTCTCTGAATCTGCTGGAAATAGCCACTGGCTGCACGGTGAATGCCTATGTAGGCACCCAGGAAACAGACAAGCGGACAATCACCGTAAGTTCCACCGGTACTGCCCTGCTGAGTGGCGGCGCCACGCTGAACACCAGCCTGACCCTGGCCGATGGAGCCACGCTCGAAATGTATAACCTGACCGATGATGCAGCTGTTACCATCAATGGAGCACTGACCTTCAATAGCCAGGTGAAACTGGGCACGAAGCTGCTGGCTGCGGTGGACGCCCTGACCAGCTGGGAGGAAAGTCTCACGCTCTTCACCGGCCTGGCAGGTGGTGTTTCTCTGCCCGCAGCAACCGCTGCCAATGCGGATGAGATGGTACGCGCCAGCGAAGTGTTCAGCAATGTGACAAACGGCAACCTGTATGTCTCTTACCAGGTTATCGATAATGTGGGCAGCCTCATGGTAATCAACGTACCTGAACCTACAACGACAACCCTGAGCCTGCTGGCACTCTCGGCTCTCGCGGCACGCCGCCGCAGAAAGAATTAACAAACCACAGGCATTGAGTAATTAGTTCTGCCAATTACTCAGCAAAAAGGGCCGGGGATTTCTCCCCGGCCGTTTTGATATATTCAATTACAGACCAACGGCAATTACAGCTCGCACTGGGCGAGGGTATCGCAGCAGCAGCAGAAATTGCGGTCGCCGTAGGTGTTATCCACGCGGGAGCAACCGGGCCAGAACTTGTGCAGCAGCTGGCCGGGGGCGGGATAAGCAGCCTCGCGGCGGGTGTAGGGATGCGTCCACTCGTCTGCGGTCACAGCCAGGGCGGTGTGCGGGGCGTTCACCATCACGTTGTCATCGGCGGGCACCTTGCCTTCGGCCACGGCGGTCATTTCGCCATGGATGCCGATCATGGCCTCGATGAAGCGGTCGAGCTCAGCCTTGCTTTCGGACTCGGTGGGTTCTACCATGAGGGTGTCATGCACCGGGAAGCTCATGGTGGGGGCGTGGAAGCCGTAGTCCATGAGGCGCTTGGCCATATCGTCCACGGAGAGGTGGCTCTTATCGAGCATGATGGTGGTGTCCAGGATGCACTCGTGAGCCACCAGGCCACCCTCGCCCGAGTACAGGGTCGGGAAGTAGTTCTCCAGACGCCTGGCGATGTAGTTGGCGTTCAGAATAGCCATCTGGGCGGAGAGCTTGAGGCCCTCGTGGCCCATCATGGCCAGCCACATCCACGTGATGGGGCAGAGAGCGGCGGAACCGTATTCGGCAGAGGAAACGGCTGCGGTCTTCTGCTCCTCGCCGGAGATGCAGTGATCCGGCAGGTAGGGGGTGAGGTGCTCGGCGCAGCAGATGGGGCCCACGCCGGGGCCGCCGCCGCCGTGCGGCATGGCAAAGGACTTGTGCAGGTTCAGGTGGCACACGTCAGCCCCGATGGTGCCGGGGTTGGTGAGACCAATCTGAGCGTTCATGTTGGCGCCGTCCATGTAGACCTGACCACCGTTCTCGTGGATGATGCGGCAGAGCTCGGCCACGCCGCTTTCGTACACACCGTGGGTGGAGGGATAGGTCACCATGAGGGCGGCCAGGTTATCGCGGTACTTCTCAGCCTGGGCCTTCAGGTCTTCGGCATCGATATTGCCCTTCTCATCGCACTTCACCGGCACCACCTCAAAGCCGGCCATGGCAGCGGAAGCGGGGTTGGTACCGTGGGCTGAGTTGGGGATGAGGCACACATTGCGGTGCCCCTGCCCCTGAGCCACCTGATAGCGGTGGATAGTGAGCAGACCGGCAAATTCACCGGCAGCGCCACTGTTGGGCTGCAGGGAAACGCCGTGGAAACCGGTGACGGTGGCGAGCCACTGCTTGAGCTGCTCGAGCATGGCGCGCATGCCCTGGCACTGGTCCTTCGGAGCGAAGGGATGCAGCGTGGCCACCTCCGGCCAGGTGATGGGCATCATGATAGCGGCGCAGTTGGCCTTCATGGTGCAGGAACCCAGCGGAATCATGGCTTCGTTCAGCGCCAGGTCCTTAGCCTCCAGGCGGTGAATGTAGCGCATCATCCCCGTCTCGGAGTGGAAGAGATTGAAGCATTTTTCCTCGCAGAAGGGAGTAGCGCGGTTGAAAGCGGCATCCCAGACGGGGCCTTCGGGCATGCACTTGCAGCAGGGCTTCTCCATGCCCAGGGCCACGCACAGAGCCTTCACATCGCAGCTGGTGGTGGTTTCGTCGAAGGAGACGGAGATGGTATCGGCATCCACCAGGCGGATGTTGTAACCGGCCTCCAGAGCAGCAGCCACCATATCGGCAGCCTTGCCGGGGCAGCTCACCTGCACGGTGTCAAAGTAGTTGACCACAGGCAGCGTATAACCGGCCTTGGCAGCGGCGGCGGCAAAGCCGGCTGCCAGCTTGTGAGCGGTGAGAGCCACCTGCTTCAGGCCCTCGGGGCCCTGGTACATGGCGTAGAAGGTGCTGAGCAGAGCGGTGAGCACCTGGGCAGTGCAGATGTTGGAGGTAGCCTTCTCGCGGCGGATATGCTGCTCGCGGGTCTGGAGAGCCAGGCGGTAGGCCGGCTTGCCATCCTTATCCACGGAGAGGCCGATGTAACGGCCGGGCAGCTTGCGCTTCAACGCGTCGGTGCAGGCCATGTAGGCAGCGGCAGGGCCACCGTAGCCCATGGGAATGCCGAAGCGCTGGGTGGTGCCCACGCACACATCAGCCCCGAAGGAACCGGGTTCCTTCAGCACGGTGAGGGCCAGCAGGTCTGCCGCCACCACGCAGAGCACCTTGGCGGCGTGGCACTTGGCAAAGAATTCGCTGTAATCCTCCACGGAACCGGCGTTGTCCGGGTACTGCACGAGCACACCGGCCAGAGTCGGGATGGATGCGGGGTCAAAGCTCTTCCAATCGCCCACGATGAGATTCACGCCCGTAGTCTCGCAGCGGGTGCGGATAACATCGATGGTCTGCGGGAAGCAGGTATCGGCCACAAAGAAAGTATCGCTCTTGCGCTTGGAATCGATGCAGAGATGCACCGCCTCGGCAGCGGCCGTGCCTTCATCCAGCATGGAAGCATTGGCCACGGGCAGACCGGTGAGGCCGGCAATCATGGTCTGGTAGTTCATGAGCATCTCCAGACGGCCCTGGGCGATTTCAGGCTGATAGGGAGTGTATGCGGTGTACCAGCCCGGGTTCTCGTACACATTGCGCTGAATCACAGCGGGCATGTAGGTGCCGTAGTATCCCTGGCCGATGAGGCTGTGCACGGGTTTGTTGGCGGAAAGCACCTGGCGCAGAGCATCCAGGGCCTCCTGCTCTGCCATGGGGGCGGGCAGGTCAAGCGGGGCCTTCAGGCGGATATCTGCCGGCACGATGGTATCGGTCATCTCATCCAGGCTGCTGAAGCCGACTACGTTGAGCATCTCCTGCAGCTCGGCACCGGCGGAACCCAGGTGACGCGGAGCAAAGGGGGTCTGAGCAGTAATCATAGTGATAACGTATGATAATTTGGGGTAAAATAGAAAAGGCCGCATTCCCGGCTGAGGAATGCGGCCCGAAATCGCTTTACTTGCAGAATTCCTCGTAAGCGGCGGCGTCCATCAGCTCGTCCAGCTCAGAGGGGTCATCCAGCTTAATCTTGCAAATCCAGCCGGCGCCGGTAGCGTCGCTGTTCACGGTGCCGGGCTCAGCGTCCAGAGCCTCGTTCACCTCCACCACCTCACCGGAAACGGGGGTGTACACATCGGAAGCGGCTTTCACGGATTCCACCACGGCGATACTATCCTCCTTGGAGAAGGTATCACCCACGGAGGGGAGGTCAACGTACACCACATCACCCAGTTCGGACTGGGCGTGGTCGGTGATGCCGAGGGTCACGATGCCGTCAACAATGGGGCTGATCCATTCGTGCTCGGAGGAGTACTTGTATTCTACGGGATTGCTCATGGTATTTTCAGATTGGGGTATAGGTTTACTTTTTCAGGAAGGGCTTCTTGACGATGATGGCAGGCACGGCCTTATTGCGGACGATGACGTTCACCTCGGTGCCTACCTTGCCGAGAGCGGCGGGAACATAGGCCATGCCGATGCCCTTGCCCAGGGAGGGAGAAAGGACACCGCTGCAGAGCTCGCCCAGCGGGGTGCCGTCCGGCAGCTGCACTTCGTAGCCATGGCGGGGAGGTGCGCCCTTGCCGGTGTATTCGATAGCCACCAGCGCAGTGGGGCGGCCCTCGGCCTTCTGGGCGCGGAGCACGTCTACTCCAATGAATTCCTTGGTGAGATCGCAGCACCAGGAAAGCCCGGCCTCCAGCGGAGTCTTCTCAGGGGAAAGGTCGCTGCCGTTCAGGGAGTAGCACATCTCGAGGCGCAGGCTGTCGCGGGCACCGAGGCCGCAGGGCTTGGCACCGCAGTCCATCACCTTTTCGAACCACTTGACACCCTGCTCTGCCGGGCAGAAGAATTCGTAGCCGTTTTCGCCGGTGTAGCCGGTGCGGCACACCACCACGGCATCGCCATCGCACTCAAACATGAGGATACCGTTGCGCACAGGCAGCTCCACGCCGGGGCAAAGTCTGGCAAACACCTCCTCACAGGTGGGGCCCTGCACCGCGAGGCCCACGTAATCTGCGCTCTTATTCACCAGGGAAATACCCTCGGGCTTGTGAGCGGTGAGCCAGGCGTAGTCCTCATCAATCATGGAGGCGTTCACCACCACGAAGAAATTATCCTTGCCGAGCTGGTAAATGATGAGGTCATCGATCACGCCACCCTTTTCATTGAGCATGATGGAATACTGCCCCATACCGTCCACCAGTTTATTCAGATTATTGGTGAACATGGAATTGAGCCACTCGGTTGCGCCTTCACCGCTGACCAGGAACTGGCCCATGTGAGAAATATCAAACACACCGCAAGCGCTGCGCACGGTGTTGTGCTCATCGATAATACCCGTATACTGCACAGGCATGTTCCACCCAGCAAAGGGTACCATTCTGGCTCCGAGAGCCACGTGCTTATCGCACAGGGGCGTGCACTTGATAGAGTCGGCGTTCATAACTATCCGCGATAGTACCCCCGCAATCTGCCCGCGTCAAGCATCCATCCTGACAAAAGAGCAACTTTGACAGGATACTGACACACATGCGCATTCCATTGTGACAATTTTGCCAGATTCGGGATTTTTCTTGTAATTGTCAGGCCGACATGGTAGAGTCAGTTTAACTCTATATGGACACGACATACTACGTGATTTACGGAATGCTTCTGCTGCTGTCAGTCTTCGGTCTGGTGGTAGGCGTGAGCAATGACGCGTGTAACTTCTTGAACTCGTCCATCGGCAGCCGTTCCGGCACCTACACAGGCGCCGTAGCCGTGGCAGCCGTGGGCGTGCTGCTGGGTGCCTCATTCTCCAGCGGCATGATGGAAATTGCCCGCAGCGGCGTTTTCATCCCCAGCATGTTCACCTTCCATGAAGTAATGCTTCTTTTCCTGGCAGTGATGGTGGCCAACGTAATTCTGCTGGATATCTTCAACACGCTGGGACTGCCGACCTCCACCACGGTTTCCCTCATCTTTGCCTTGCTGGGTTCTGCCCTGGGCATGGCCTACTTCAACCTGGGAGACGGGCCCGGCTCCATAGCCGACTACATCAACACCGACAAGGTATTCTTCATAGTCTCCGGCATCTTCTGTTCGGTGGCCATTGCCTTTACCGTGGGTACTATCGTGATGTGGTTCTCACGCCTGCTCTACACCTTCCACTACCAGCGCATGTACCGCCTTATCGGCCCGCTGTGGTGCGGATTTGCGTTCACTGCCATCACCTACTTTGCCGTGTTCAAGGGACTCAAGACCAGCCCGGTCATGAAGGGCCCGTTCATGGACATGGTGGACGCTAATCTCGGAACCGCCATTGCCATCGCCTTCGTGGCGTGGGTCATCATTGCCGCCATTCTGCAGTACGGGTTCAAGATCAACACCCTGCGCATCACCGTGCTGGCCGGCACCGGTGCACTGGCACTGGCCTTTGCCGGTAATGACCTTGTGAACTTCATCGGCGTATTCATGGCATCCCAGACCTCTCTGGAACTGGCCGAAGCCCACCTGGCAGCAGGTGGAGACCTGTCAAGCTTCAAGATGGGTGGGCTGGCCGATGTCCAGCAGCATGTGAATATGCTCTGGCTGGTAGCTGCCGGGCTGGTCATGGTGACCACACTCTTCTTCTCCAAGAAGGCCCGCAAGGTGACAGAGACCGAACTCAAACTTTCCTCCACCAACTCCGGCAAGGAACGCTTCGGCTCCTGCAGTGCCGCCCGCACCATGGTGCGCTACACGCTCAACACCAAGCGATTCTTCGAGCGTGTAACCCCCATGCCCATTCAGAATTTCATTTCCAAGCGCTTCACCCCGCTTGCCCCGGAGGAAGAAACCGGCGCCATCTATGACCAGATTCGAGGCTCCGTGAACCTGACGGTATCAGCCCTGCTCATCTCAGTGGCCACCAACCTGCAGCTGCCGCTTTCCACCACCTATGTAACTTTCATGGTGGCCATGGGTTCTTCACTGGCAGACCGCGCCTGGGGCCGCGACAGCGCCGTATACCGCATCACCGGCGTGCTCACCGTCATCGGCGGCTGGTTCCTCACCGCTCTGGCAGCCAGCCTTGCGGCCTTCATTGTGGCTATCGTCATGGCCTACGGTGGATTCTGGGGCATGGTAACCATGCTGGTCATTGCCGGTGCCATCCTGATTAAGTCCACCTTCTTCACCAACAGCGCCAAGGAGGAAATACGACTCATCAATATGCACAGCGATGCCGCAGTCAAGGACTTCGGCAAGGCAGCCAGCGGCCGACTGGGCCGCATGGTAGGCATCTACAATGCCATGGTGAAAGCCCTGCTGGATGAAGACCGCGAAGCCCTGAAGCGCCTGCGCAAGAAGAGCCGCAACCTGAAGCGCGACCTCGAAGTTCTGCGTGAAAACGAAGTGCTGCCCACCCTGCGCACCCTACCCAAAGAACTGGCAGATCGCGGTCAGCTTGTATTCCGCATTACGGAAATCTCGATTAACACCTGCGAACGCCTGCTTACCCTGGTCAAGGCTAGTTACAACCACATTGACAACAACCACCAGGGGCTCAGCAAGGAACAGGGCGACGACCTGCTCGCCCTCACCAACAAGATCGGTCGCTTCTACCCGGACCTCACCGACATGCTCAAAGCTGGTAATTTCGCCGGCATTGATGCCCTGCTCGAAGACCGCGACCAGCTCAGCGAAGACTTTGCCGACTGCATTACGCGCCATCTGATGCACAACACCACAGATGAAAGCGGCATGCGCAACGGCATTCTCTACCTGACCCTGCTCAATGAGACACGAGCCATGATCAGTCATGCCTTCGCCCTCATCGAGCGAGTCAAGGAAGTATACGAGGATTAATTGCATCGTCCGGATATTTTCTACACCCCCGGTGTCGTTCACCCGACACCGGGGGTTTCTGTATCAGCCGCATCGCTGCCGAAAATACGCAATACCGTTTAGAACACCATTCCGGCTTGCGTGAGTCAGGCAGGATATGATAACATGTGAGCCATGAAGACCTTTTCCCTGTTAATCGCAGCAGCAGCGGCGCTTGGATTCTGCTGCCAGGCTGCAAGTGATGCTGCACAATCAGCCCGCGAGGCCGCTCAGCAATACGGAGCTGCCGTGCGCAACTGTGATATGAGCTGGGCGGTGGATTCCATGTACCCCCCGCTGCGCCGCACCTATGCAGACCAGCTCACCTCACGGACCCGAGAAGCCGAAATTGCCCGGGCCCGCCGCGTGCAGGGACTTGACCGGGAAACCGTGGTGCAGGCAAAAGCCCGCATGGCTGCCAATGACAAGGCACTCCGCGCCAGATATGCCCGCATGGGCGAAGAAATGAAGCAGCGCGGACTTACCGTAGAAAGCTACACAGTAGGTGAAGCCACCTCTGAATACGTGGTCACGCCGCCCATGGCCACGGTTAGCCAGGTACGCAAAGATACCGCAGGCCGCGTGCGGGCAGAACAAATCGGCAACACACAGGAACGCAGCCGCATTGTGGTGCTACCCACCACCCTGGTGGTAAGCGCCCCTGCACAGAATGGCAAGCGCACCCGCATGGAACGCAAAAGCTATATTTTTGCGGTGCGCGATGAGGTGATTACAGACAAAAGCCAACCCCGAGGCACTGAGCTCAACAAGTGGTATTTCATCGATGGCAAGACCGATGTGAACACCCTGCGCACCTTCTTCCCCGACCTGCCGCTCTACCTGCGCCTGCCTGCCTCGGGCGACCGCATCCTGCCCTGATGACATGGCATGGGCTTTCTGACGGAACAGACCCAGATTGATTTTTCCGAAACCGGGCTGCTCTCCCATGCCCGGGGCTTCGAGTACCGCCCCGAGCAACAGCAGATGGCCGTGGCCGTGGCGGAAACGCTGGAGGGTGAAAGTGCCTTGCTGGCAGAGGCCGGCACAGGTGTGGGCAAATCGCTTGCCTACCTCATTCCCGCCATCCGCTTTGCGCTGGAGCGCGGGCGCAAGGCGGTCATCTCCACCCACACCATCAACCTGCAGGAGCAGCTCTTCTACAAGGATATCCCCAC
>JAZLDD010000058.1:0-4918 GCA_045614585.1 Akkermansia sp.
GCTGTGTTCTCCGTGACCGGCGTTATCACCGCCAAGGACCTGCGTGCCATGAGCTGGGACGTGCTCTGGCTGGTAGCCGGTGGCTTCGCCCTGGGTGTTGCCCTGGGTGAGACCAAGCTGGCCAACGACCTCATCAACTCCATTCCCTTCGCTGAATGGGACAGCCTGGCCCTCATTGTGGGCTCCAGCCTTATCTGCCTCTTCATGGCCACCTTCATGAGCCACACGGCCACTGCCGCTCTGCTCATGCCCATCATGGCCTCTGTGGCTGCCGGTATGGTGGCCGGCGGTTCCATGGATGCTCCCGGTGCCATCGGTCTGCTGGTGACCATCGCCTTCGCTTCCTCCCTGGGTATGGCTCTGCCGATTTCCACCCCGCCGAATGCCATGGCGTATGCCACGGGGCACATCGAGCAGAAGGGCATGGCTATTTCCGGCACCATTCTGTGCCTGATCGGCCTGGCTCTGTCCATCGGCCTCATGTACCTGCTGGGTGCTGTCGGCTTCTTCGGCTGATAAAATTAACCTGAGAGAATGTATCAACTGCCTGAACAGATACAGGAACCCCTGAAGCGCATCAACGAGGTGTACTTCAGCAACCCCGGCCGCACCATCGAGCTTGCCGAAGGCGAGCAGCTGGTGGGCCAGGGCGAGGAGTGCCACCGCGTGTACTACGTGAAGAAAGGCTGCTTTGCCGCCTTCCGCCGGGCTGAATCATACGCCGGAGTCGACCTGCCGGTGGAAAGCAGCACCCGCGGCTACGAGGTATTCCGCGCCGAGGAGGGCTCCTACGTCTGCGTGCAGGCATTTTTCTCCCGCTCCTACCACAGCTCCAACTACATTGTAGCGCTGGAAGACTCCGTGGTGACCTATGTGGATGACACCACGGAGGTGGTGGAGCCGGAGATATACGGATGCTTCGAGCGCCAGTTCATCCCAGTGCTGGTGCATGAACTGGCCGCCCGGAACTCCCGCATCTTCACCAAGACCTCGGAAAAGGAAGAAGCCCTGCGCATTGTGCAGCGGGCAGAGATGGCCAGTTCGCTGGCTCAGCTTTCTGCCGGTATAGCCCACGAGCTGAACAACGCTGTGGGCGTGCTCTCCCGCCGCACTGAATTCGTGGCCGACAGTCTGCAGGAATACCTGGAGGACGATGACAGGAACAACGCCATGCTCTTCTCTTACGGGTTTGAGGATAATTCCTTCATTTCCGCTCAGGAACTGCGCAACGCTGCCCGCTATTACGAACGCGAGTTTGATTTACCGCAGGAGGCCTCCAAGGTGATGGCCCATATCTTCCCCGATACGGACGAAGGCCGTAAGCAACCCGGCAAGTTTATCCGCAACCTGAAGAAGAACTACCGCTTCTGGGAGCTGGGGCATGATCTGCGCGATATGCGCATGGCCTCCAAACTGGCTGCCGGCATTGTGCGCGCGGTCAAGCTGCTGGGCGGCGGCAACAGCACACGCGAGCACAATGTGAGCGTGGAGCAAAGCGTGAATGATGCTCTGAACCTGCTGCATAACAAGCTTAAGCGCGTGAATATCACGACGCAGTTCTCACCCATGCCCGGTATCACTGCTGATATCACGGAACTGGTGCAAATCTGGAGCAACATCATCAAAAACGCCTGCGATGCCATGGAGCATGGTGCCACGGAGCACCCCTGCATCAGCATCTCGGCTCGCACCTGTCACGTGCAGGGTGTTCACCTGCTGCCCACGGAATACATCTCCGTGTGTATCGAAAACAATGGCCCCGCCATTGACGAAGATAACCTCAATAAAATATTCAACCCCAATTTCACCACCAAGAAACTGGGCCTGGATTTCGGGCTCGGACTTGGACTGGCCATCGTGCGCCGCCTCGTGGATAGCTACAGCGGCACCATCGAGGTGCGCAGCAATGACCAGCAAACCTCTTTCACTATCAACCTACCAACCACTCAAATCCATGGAAACGCTTAATATCATTTGTGTAGACGACCAGCAGGAAGTACTGGATTCCGTAATGCGCGATCTGCGCCCCCTGACCACACACGTGCGCCTGGAGGAAGCCTCCAGCGTGGCAGACTGCATGCAGCTCATCGAGCAGATAGATGACGATGGCGACCACGTGGCCCTCATTATCTCTGACCAGGTCATGCCTGAGGAGACCGGCACCGAGCTGCTGGGCAAGATTGCCGCAGACCGCCGCTTTGCCAAGACCCGCAAGGTGCTGCTCACCGGTCAGGCCACACATGCCGATACCATCAACGCCATCAACGACGGCCACATCGACAACTACATCGAGAAGCCCTGGCAGCCGGAGAAGCTGCTGGCTGTGGTGAAGCGCCTGCTCACCCTCTATGTGCTGGATGCCGGTCTGGACCACAAGGAATACATGCCGGTGCTGGATACCACCACTCTGTTCTCCAAGCTCCGCTAAGTACCATGAAACAAGCTTTGCTTCTTTCCCTTGCTGCTGCCGGCTGCGCCTTTGCCGGCAGCGCAGATGCTCTGCTGACCGCCAAACCCCAGCCCAAGGACTGGGTGGAGGCTGTGAAGGACGCCCTCGTGGTGTACGAGAACAAGGATACCTTTGTGACCAAGGTAGCCCTGACCACCCGCCAGCAGTGGCAGATGGCCAGCGTGCAGCCCAATGGCAGCAACGGCCTGCACCTCAAGAAGGGTGCCACCCCGTACAACGATGAGTTCCGCCGCAACTGGATTGGTGCCAATGTGTTCATGCGCACCGGCACGCAGTTCCACACTTATGTTCGCATAGGCGGCCTGCCGGTTCGCGATACCTATGCGGGCGGTCGCACCAAGAAGAACTACAGCTACACCGGCTTCTATGATATCTGGCTGAAGCAGAATATCGACGCCGTGAAGGGCCTCACCGTCCGCGCCGGTAAGTTTGCCCCCAGCTTCACCTCTGATTTCCGCATGTCCAACGCCAGCATGCCCTGCATCGAGCGTTCCTATGTGGCCAATCAGTTTGCGCTGGATACCAACTGGGGTGTGGAGGTGAACTACACCTCGCCGGATAAGAAGAACATCCTCTATGTGCAGGTCATGGCCAACGACCGCGCCTGCGCTACCTGCAGCCCCAGTCACAGCGATAACTACACACGCGGCGAGGGTTTTGAGGGCGAATTCGGCTGGGAGGACAAGTGCTTCGCCATCATCGGCGGCACGCACAAGTTCAACGTATCCGAAAGCGGCTACCACGCCATTTCCGGTGAATATACGCACGACTTCAACAATGCCTACCACGGCCGCCGCAAGCCCGGTGCCAACAACTACGGCATCGACTTCAAGGACGCCATTTCCCTGGGCTATGAAATCAAGCACAACAAGCTGACCTTCACCACCAATGCTGTGGCTGCCTTTGAGCAGCAGGACGGCAACGGCACCAACAACATCGGCATCCAACTGCAGCCGGTGTACGCCGTGCACCCGAATGTGGACCTCGTGTTCCGCTACAACGGCATGACCGGCCACGGCGCCTGCAAGCTCGGCGCAGACCGCTACATCTGCACCCAGACCGGCAGCGCCTCCTGGGTGGACAGCCTGCACGCCTTCTACTTCGGCGTGAATCTGTACGCCTCCTCCAAGTATAAGGATGCTGCCAAGCTCATGTTCGGCGCAGAGTACACCACCGCCCGCAAGGACGGCAAGGACTACTACAACGGCTGGGAATACTCCGCCGCCGTGCGTTGCAACTTCTAAAGCGCTGCTGCGTATCTATTCTCCAAAGCCCCTGCCCACCACGGCAGGGGCTTCCTGTTTTATACTAACTTACTGCCATTTTGTATTTACCACATTCTCTGACAGCATATCTTGAAGTATACTCTACCTGGTGCTAGAATAGCGCCATGAAAACCGATGAACTCAAGTACCCCGGCTCCCGCCGCATCTATGTGCCGGGCACGTTATTTCCGGAAATCAAGGTAGCGATGCGGGAGGTGACACTGTCGGATTCCGTCTTTCCGGACGGCACCACGGAGCCCAATGAGCCGGTGAGGATATACGATTGTTCCGGCCCTTGGGGCGATGAGGGTTTTCATGGTCAGGCAGAGCTAGGACTCCCCCGCCTGAGAGAAGAGTGGATTCTGTCCCGCGGGGATGTATGCCGCGATGCTGCCGGCGCGCTGCAGGCCGCAGATCTGAAACAGGCACCCACGCAGCGCGAGTATGCCCGCCGGGGCATCATCACCCCGGAAATGGAATATGTGGCCATTCGTGAGAATCTGGGGCGGGAAGCGGCTTTCAAAGCCATTTATGACCAGTTCCCCAGCGCCAAATCGCGCCCGGAGCAGGCGCAGCAGCTGCTGGATGAATTAGGCACGGGCATGCCGCGCCCCAGCGAACTGGAGGCCCGGCCCGGCTTCTCTCCGGAAAGCCTGGAACGCCGCGCCCAGCTGCACTACCAGCACCCGGCAGAGCAGCGCGGGGGCAATATGCCGGCCTTCTTCACCCCTGAATTTGTGCGCGATGAAATTGCCGCCGGGCGGGCACTCATTCCTGCCAATATCAACCACCCGGAAGCAGAGCCCATGATTATCGGGCGCAACTTCCTTTGCAAAATCAACGCCAATATCGGCAACTCGGCCATTACTTCCGGCATTGAGGAAGAGGTGGAGAAACTCCGCTGGGCCATTCATTGGGGAGCCGATACCGTCATGGACCTGTCCACCGGTAAGGATATTCACAAGACCCGCGAGTGGATTCTGCGAAACAGCCCGGTACCCATCGGCACCGTGCCTATGTACCAGAGTCTGGAGAAATGCAGCGGCCGGGTGGAGCACCTGAGCTGGCCCATCTTCCGCGATACGCTCATCGAGCAGGCCCGCCAGGGTGTGGATTATGTAACCGTGCATGCCGCTCTGCTGGAGCGCTTTGTGTACCACACAGCCAACCGCGCCACGGGCAT
>JAZLDD010000059.1:0-50956 GCA_045614585.1 Akkermansia sp.
GCGCTCTTGCTTTTTCAATTCCTCCACCCCAGCTGCAATACACCTTCTTGCTCGTTTTAGTTTACCCCTCCCTGCATCCATTGCTTCTTTAGCAAGGAACGCCACCTCTACTATATCCTCCCCGGCACTTTTCAACACTGCTAATGCCGCCCTTTCTGATTGAGTTATTTCTTTTTTCATAGCTTGCCGCTTTTGGAATCCGTAAGTCAAGCATGAAAGTTGTTATGAAAACAGAATATTCAACAGCCCGGAACATCGTTCCATGTCGAAATATATGACTCCACAGGGAATGATGCAAATCATTTACAGTATTATTCATTTAAATAAAAAGCTACGGATTCCAAAAGCGTATGGTCAAGACAAGGGAATACCGCGACCGGAATTCTCGTTAACACAAACGTAATTATCATCATGAAGAACATTACTATCACCGCCATTTCTGCCCTTGGCATTCTTGGTATGAGCACTCAGTTGACCTCCTGCTCTCTCGTAAGCCAGGCCGTATCCTCCGTGCGCAGCATCGATATGTCTCAATATCCGGGACTGAGCATTGTAGCAAAAGCCCAGGAAGGAATGATGGACACCTACGGCCAGTCTGCCAAGCTGATTCTCCGTTCTCGCCTGGCCGCCGTTGACGCATTGGTACTTGATGCTGAAGCCATTGCCGCCAACGAAAAAGCTGGTGACACCTACAAGCTGGCCACTAAGATTGCCGCCAACGGTAAGGAGAAGCAGAAGCTGCTGCAGGCTCAGATTCAGAACATCACCAATGCTCAGGACATGGATGTCATCAACAAGGCCAAGGAAGAAACCGCCGCAATTGATGCCATGGTAGCAGAAGGCTACAGCGAATTGTCCAAGGCCACCAGCAAGACCAATAAAGATATTGCTGCCACCAATAAGAAGGGCGATATGTACATTGCCCAGAGCATGCAGCACCAGGCTGCAGCTGAAACCAAGATTGTGGAAAGCCATTCTTTGCTTCAGGAATCCCAGATTATGGAACTCAAGCTGGCTGCCACCGCCGCCGTGCAGACAACCGCCCTGGTCAAAGGTATGAGCAGCGCCTCTGCGCTGGATAAAGCCATGCTCGCAGTCCAGTTCCGCCCGATTCTCTTCTTCCTGACCGGTCTGCCCGAAGAATTTGATCAGCAGAACGAAGTTCGCACCATGTGGGAAGAGCACGCTGCCAAGAGTAACATTACGCTGAAGAAGAAGGAAGTGGGCAGCATTAAGGAAGTGGCCGCAAAGGCGGCTGAGAAGCTCACCGACTCCATTTCCCTTGATTCCTTCGGAGCGTTCTAAAAACCGCATCTGATGAAACGCTACACTGCATACCTTTTGGCATTTCTGTCAATCGCAGTTTCCCTCGTGGAAGCCGCAGAAAGCACCATGCGATTTGCAGGAGTGTGGTTCTACCAGACCCAGGATGAGCAAGCTGTAGCCAAGCAGTTCCCCGTCGGTCGCCATTACGGCGACCGGCGGGAACAGGCTGCAGATTCAGCATCCGTGCAGCCTCAGCACTCTGACCTGACCAGAATGCTGTATACCGCCATGCAGAAAGAAAAACAAGCAGGTGGGAAACGCATTCTTGATTACCTTGGTGAGGGCGATGAAACCATGCTGGCGACACAAGGTGACGCACTGGTCATGGCCTGTGCTCTCAACTACGAGCATGTGGAAGTGCAGCGTCTGCCTCTTGGCAAAAAGACCATCAGCAAGATTCTTGCAGAAATCGGCTTCGATATGGTTCTGTGTAACTTCAATGACCGCAGAATCGTTGCCATTCTTCCCATGCGAGCACAGATTGCGGACGCATGCGATGAGGTTCCCTCTGAGGAGCGTAAACAAGCACTGCTCAAAAAGCTGTACGAAGAAAAAATTTGCGAGATGTTCATGAAGACCGCTCGCACGGAGTTTGACTTGAGCAAAGCACCGAAAACCATCGGCATCGGTGAGCTCGTCTTACATGACAAAGCAATGGAAGTCGTGCCAGAGAATCTGAAATCTTCCATCATGACTTACTACTCATCGTATATCTGCTCAGCATTCTACGAGGCAGCAGGCATTCCGGTGTTACCCTATTCGGGTGGCAACGAGCTGCTGTACTACTCCATGCGCGAACAGGTAGACGACGTGGCACAGCTCGATGTTAGGACTGCAGAAGATGATGCCACGGCCCCTAAAGTCACAGCCGATGGAACCCGCTCATTCGTGCTGAAAAAGCCGGACTACACCATTGACGTAGTCATCCCCGGTTATCAGACCCAGGTTCTTGCCAAGAAAAAGTATCAGCGGCACCTTGCATTCGCTGCAGCTTGTCGACTCACCATCAAGGACAACAAAAAAACAATCCATACCTCCAAGTACGTAGATTCCGTACAGGCTATGTACACACACGATGCCAAGCTGGGCACACCTTGGATTTATTATCAGGCAGCTACCTACAAAATGCTGCTTGAGGCCGCCAAGAAGCTCACGAAGCAAAAGGAAACGAAATCCATTCTATTCACCTGTTCAACAAAATAACAATATGATTAGCAACATGAAATCACTGATTAAATGTGGCGTACTTCTGCTCATCACCGGTCTTGCTGGTGCTGCAGATCTCCCCATTCTGGGTAAAGCCAGCGTCGAATACCAGCCCAAGATTAAAGCAACCCGCCAGACCGCAGCTGAGCAAGCTCAGCAGGAAGCCGTTCGCAATGGTCTGGATGCCATGATGTCCTCACAGCCCAGTGCCATCCGCCAGCTGTACGAGGAACGCAAGCCGAATATCTACAAGCAGCTCATAGACATGGCTCGCGATATCGAAAACAAGAGCAAGGATAACAAGGCCACACACAGCATCGAGGTGACGGTCTCCGGTCTCATCGATGAAGATGCCATGAAGGACACCCTGATGAACCAGGGAGCCGTCAAAAAGACAGTGAGTCTGGATGACACTCAGGTAGCAGTATTCTTCACCGCTCGCAACGTTGTTTCCGTAGAACAGCATGGGGCTGAGGTAAAAGCCAGCAGCACAAGCAGCGCAAGTGCCGAAACCACGGTGGCAGAAACAGCCACGGATTCCGCTCTCGCCGCCACAGAAGCACGCACGGAAAAGAAATCTTCCGTTTCCGCTACCTCCAGCATCCAGAAGTCTGATACCGTTGCATACGAGCTCGATGGTCCCTCCCGCGAGGAATTTGGTGCAGCACTGAGCGCCCGCATGCTCGACAAGGGTTTTGAGAACATCGTAGACGGTGCCATGTTCGATGTCTCTGCCGTACTCGATGATGCTTTCGGTAAAGGTGATGTAGTACCCGCAGCCGTTTGGCGCGAGGTGGTAAAGGCCATTAAGGAAGAAGACCCGTCCATCACCTACATGATTGTAGGTACGCTGGATCTCGGCACTCCCCATAAGGACAGCATGACCGGCATGTGGGTGGTAGATGCTACCATGACTGGTAAAGTCTACCAGCTGACCAAGCGCCTGCCCCGCATGGTGGCCACTCTGCAGCCCCAGACCATTAAGGGTAAAGCTCCCGACCAGCTTCAGGCTAAGAAGCGCGCTCTTGCCAGCCTGACACCCATCGCAGTTGATGAGATGCTTGCCAAGATGAAGGCTAAGAACATCATCAAGCCCTGATTTTCAACTAACCTTGCAAGCACGATGAAACCGACCTCTCTCTTCAGTGCTTTGCTCGCAAGTGCATTGCTTGTATCTTGCGGCGAAGAAAAAGATACAGGCAAGGCTGGCATCTCCGAGCAAACGGTGGAACTGCGTTCTACATCACAGGACGTCAAGGAAGCCATTGCAACCGGATACGGCAATGACCACGCCGCCGCTTTAGCAGATGCCTGCACACAGGCGGTATCCCAGGTATGCGGAGCCAATGTACTGAAAGCCGTTATTTCAGCACGAGGAAACTCTGCCGAACTAGGCGCTACCATGTATGAAGGCATATTGCTCTCATACACGGTTCTGGAGGATGTCAAGAACGACGACGGCACATTCACCATCAAAATCAAGGCTCAGGTGAAGCCGCCGGCAAGCGACATGTTCAAGGACAGAATCGGCATTGCCATACCTTCTGATACACATCTGAACATGGCATTTGCTAAGGGCAGCCTGAGCCAGACTACTGCAGCAGATGTTGCAAGCAGTGTGGAAAAGAGCATCATTGACATCATCTCCCAGGATTCACGCTTCGTTGTTCTGGACCGGGAATCCGGGATTGCAGAGTCTGAACGCCGCCTGGCCAGCAGCTCGCGTACAGCCCGCACCGAGACAAATAAGAGCGGCAGCATGAAGGCAGCAGATTACGTCTTTGATGTCATCATGGAGAAGGGCATTGAGTCCGTCCAGGCTCAGGATTTCAAGGTAGCAAAGCGCACGAAATACACATTTAATCTTGATGTCGAACTCACCATCAGACTGGTTGATGTCGCTACGGGTGGAGTCGCTGCCATGGAGCGAGTCAGCATCCAGCGCGCTGGTGTTGTCTGGCGTCAGGAAGAGTGTGCATCTGCCATGAAAAATGGTCTGAAGGAAGAATGCGATAGGGCATTATCCGCGAAACTGACCGAAATGCTTAAGAAGTTATCAACCTGACCTCACTTAAAAATCAGATGAACACATATCGTTTAAAAGCATCGTGCTGCATGCTGGGCTGCATTTTGCTTGCTGCCTGCCAGCAGAGCATTCCTGCATCAGTTGTTGTAACTCCGGCTCCCATTATGGCACCGGCACCCGTTGTGACACCGGCACCTGTTGTGGCACCGGCTCCAAAAGCACAGCCTAAGAAAGTAACTCCCAAGCCTAAGAAACAGATAAAGGAGGAAGAAGAGGATTTGGTACCCGTGTTACCACTTCGCCCCAATCAGGTGGGTAACAGGTCTTCCATTCTTCCTTGATGGAAGTGTATGTATTCAAAAAAGAGCCGGTCTGAGTTCAGGCCGGCTCTTTTTTCTACATATAGTTCGCACATCTCACGCGCCGCTAGGCGCGTTTTCACCTTTCATTTTTCACTCGCCCGCGAATTGCGGGCGTTTTCATTATATGGGCGCTTCTTAGCATGAAAACTCGCGCTGCGCGCTCGTGTGAAAGATGAAAAATGAAAACATCTGCTGCGCAGATGTATGATTACTGCACCGTGCTACGGTAATCGGCACTGCGGAGGATAGCCTTCGCCTCGCCCAGCAGGAAGAAGGAACCGCAGATAAGGGTGCGGGCGGGCATATCTGCCAGGCATTCCGCCAAAGTGGGCGGAGTGGAAACGGGGGCAGCGGACACTGCCTGCACCTTGGCCGCCATCTCAGCCGGGGAAAGAATGCGCGGGGATTGCACCGGGGGCAGCACCCACTCGCCCACGATGGGAGAAAGCAGCTCCAGCACTTCATCCAGCGCCTTATCGGCCGAGCCGGCATAGATGCAGCGGGCTTTCTGCTCGCCGAAAGTCTCTCGCCAGGTGCGGGTAAGCACGTGCATGGCGTGCGGGTTGTGCGCGCCGTCCATGATGACACCGGGCTGCACTTCCTCAAAACGCCCGGGCCAGCGCACTTCGGCCAGCCCGCGGGCCTCCTCCTCTGCGCTGCAGAGGAAATGCGGCAGCGCCCGCAGCGCCGCCAGAGCCAGCGCAGCATTGCGCCGCTGGTGCACACCCTTCAGCCCCAGCGGCTGGTCACATTCGCCGGAAATCACGCGGCAATAAGTATCCATGCGCTGCGCGGACTCATGAATCGCCCGCATAGCCTCCGGCTCCTGCGGGGCAGACACCGCCGGGCGGTGCCAGGAAAGAATAGCAGCCTTCTCGCCCGCCACCTCGTAGAGTGTCTCGCCCAGATACTGGGTGTGATCCAGGCCGATGGGAGTGAGCACCGCCACATCCTTGGGCACGGCATTCGTGGCATCCAGGCGGCCACCCATGCCGGTTTCCAGCACGATAAGCTCCACCTCCTGCTCGGCAAACCAGAGCATGGCCACAGCCAGCACCAGCTCAAAGAAGGTCGGGCACGGGTCCCAGTCCTGCACCACTTCGCGCACCTTGTTGATAAGCCGCGCGGCATCCGCATCCGGAATATTCACCCCGTTCACACGGATACGCTCGCTGAACTCCACCAGATGCGGCGAGGTGAACAAGCCGGTCTTGTACCCGGCGGCGCGCGCCACACTCTCGCAGAACGCGCAGGTGCTGCCCTTGCCATTCGTACCGGCCACATGAATGACCTGCGCGCGGGGATGCAGCACCCCGCAGGCAGAAAGCAGACGCGTCACCCCCTCCAGCCCCAGTTTGATGCCGAAGGCCTGCGTGGAATATAACCAATCCAGCTCCGCCTGCAGTGTGCTCATATTTCAATTTTACTTCGTACTTCGGACTTCGTCCCTCGTACTTTAATATCTATAGGCTTCAGCCTTGTATGGTCCTTCCACCGGCACGCCGATGTAGTCAGCCTGCTTCTGGGTGAGGGTGGTAAGGCGCACACCAAGCTTGGCCAGGTGCAGGCGGGCCACCTCTTCATCCAGCTTCTTGGGAAGCACGGTCACGGAGGGCTTGGAGGTCTCGCGGTCCTGCCACAGGGCAATCTGAGCCAGCACCTGGTTGGTGAAGCTGTTGCTCATCACGAAGGAAGCGTGGCCCGTGGCGCAGCCCAGGTTCACCAGGCGGCCTTCGGCCAGCAGGTAGAGGCTGTGGCCATCCGGGAAGGTGTACTTATCCACCTGCGGCTTGATGTTCGTGCAGACAATGCCGGGATAGGCCTGCAGGCGGGCCACCTGAATCTCGTTGTCGAAATGGCCGATGTTGCAGACAATAGCCTGGTCCTTGATTTTCTCCATGTGCTCCAGGGTGATGATATCGCAGTTACCCGTGGTGGTCACATAAATATCGGCCATGCCGAGGGTATCCTCCACCGTCAGCACGCGGTAGCCCTCCATGGCCGCCTGCAGGGCGCAGATGGGGTCCACCTCGGTCACAATCACCTGGGCACCCAGCCCGCGCAGAGCCTGGGCGCAGCCCTTGCCCACATCGCCATAGCCGCAGATCACGGCCACCTTGCCGGCAATCATCACATCCGTGGCGCGCTTGATACCATCCGTCAGGCTTTCGCGGCAGCCGTACAGGTTATCAAACTTGCTCTTGGTCACCGAGTCGTTCACATTGATGGCGGGCACCAGCAGACGCCCCTCGCGCTCCATCTGGTAAAGGCGGTGCACACCCGTGGTCGTCTCCTCCGAAACACCCTTCCACTCGGGCATCCAGCGGTGGAACACCCCCGGCTGCTCGGCAGCAATGCGCTTGGGCAGAGCCTTGATAACGCCCTCTTCCTCGCTCTCGGAGGGAGTATTCACCCAGTCGGAGCCCTCCTCCATCTCATAACCACGGTGCAGCAACAGCGTCACATCGCCGCCGTCGTCCACCACCAGCTGCGGGCCCAGGCCATCGCGGTGGCTCAGCGCAGCCCAGGTGCAATCCCAGTATTCGGTGAGCGTCTCGCCCTTCCAGGCAAACACCGGCACCCCCGTGGCCGCTATGGCAGCGGCAGCGTGGTCCTGCGTAGAGAAAATGTTGCAGCTGGCCCAGCGCACCTCGGCCCCCAGGGCCACCAGCGTCTCAATGAGCACAGCGGTCTGAATCGTCATGTGCAGCGAACCGGTGATACGCACCCCGGCCAGCGGCTTCTGTTCGCCGTATTTCTCACGGCAGGCCATCAGGCCCGGCATCTCGTATTCCGACACGGCAATTTCCTTGCGTCCCCAATCCTTCAGGGCAATATCGGCCACCTTGTAATCAGCTGTAGAAGTCATGACGGCAGGCAGTTTACAGCGAATCACCCGCAGAGTCAAGCCGTAAGCTCTGGTTCTTTGGACTTGAAAAATCCGGAAAAACTGCTAGAATCCCTCGCGATGAAACGCATTTTCACCGTAATTTCCGGCCTGCTTACCCTCGCGGCTCTCTGCCCGCAGGAGGCTAAAGGCGACCGCTATTCGGATTACTGGCTGCCCGAGAATATGGCTAAGCGCCAGTGCGCCTCTGTGCATCTGGGCTACGGCCCGGGCATACCGGCCCACACCGCTGCCTACCAGGAAGCCGTCATTGAAAAAAGCGCCCCGGGCACCTATTTTGCCTGCAACAACTTCAGCTGCGGCTATATCGGTGTGCAGGAACTCGCCCAGAAAGATGAACAGGGCAACCCCGTGCGCGTAGCCATCTTCTCCATCTGGGATGCCAAGGACTCCGGCGATAACCCCAACGCCGCCCCCGAGGAAGAACGCGCCAAGCTCATCCGGAAAGGCGAGCTCGTCACCACCCGCCGCTTCGGTGGTGAAGGCACCGGCGGCAACTCCATGCGCCCCTTCAACTGGAAAGAGGGCGATGTCATCCGCACCCTCGTGGTAGAGCATGCCGATGGTCCGGAATTCCGCCAGATTGCCGGTTATATCTTCGACCCCGCTAAAGGCGAGTGGGCTCTCATGAGCTGCTGGCGTATCCAGGCCCTCAGCCGCGGGCTGGGCGGCGGCTGCGGTTTTGTGGAGGATTTCATGCGCAATGTGGAATCCAAGAACCACGAGCGCCGCGCCACCTTCGGCCCCGCACTCCGCTGGGACGGCAAGCAGTGGCACGCCGCCACCGAATTCCGCTTCACCCGCGATGGCAACCCGCTGAAGGAAATCAACTGCCGTTTCAACCCGCAGCGCGGCTACTTCTCCCTGGCCACGGGCGGCACCATCAAGGAAGAAGCTGACTTCCCCGTGTTCACGTCCAGGCCCCTGCCCCAGGCTCCAGCAGCAGTGCCGGCACCGGGTGAGGATATCATGAAGCTCATCCGGCGCGGTAAGCTGGAACCCGTGGAATACCCCGCCAGCTAAAGTAGAGGATATTTTCCATTAACCCAACCGCCTGAGAAACTTCTCAGGCGGTTTTTCCTTGCCTTATCAGCTGGCAGGCACTAATATAAGGGCATGCTGATTGCCCCTTCCATGCTTGCCTGTGATTTCCGCCGCATTGGTGAAGAAGCCAACCGCGCCCTCGAGGCCGGTGCCGACTGGCTGCACCTGGATGTGATGGATGGTTCCTTTGTGGACAACATCTCCTTCGGCCCGGATATCTGCGCCGCCATCCGTTCTGCCGTGCCGGCAGATGCCTATCTGGATGCCCACCTCATGATTGACGCGCCGGACCACTACCTGCCCCGCTTTGTGAAAGCCGGCATGAACATGATTACCATCCACGTAGAGCGCGAAGGCGCGGTCGATTTACATGCCACCCTGGCCGCCATCCGTGCCGCTGATATTCACGCCGGCCTGGCCGTAAACCCCGCCACCCCGGTCGAAAAGGTTCTGCCCTACATCGGTGAGCTGGATATGGTGCTGGTCATGAGCGTAGTACCCGGCTTCGGCGGCCAGAGCTTCATGGCCGAGGTGCTGGATAAAGTGCGCGTGCTCGATGCCGCCCGCCAGGAACAGGGCCGCAACTTCATCATCCAGATGGATGGCGGTATCGGCGCCACCCAGGCCCCGCTCTGCGCCGAAGCCGGGGCAGATTGCCTCGTGGCCGGCTCCTCCACCTTCAAAGCCCCGGATATGGCAGCCGCCATTGCCTCCATGAAATAATGGACAAAGGAACCCAGAGCCTGCTGAACGTATTGCTCAGCGTACTGGCACCGGTCATGGTGCTGGACCACTGCTCCATGCCCGGCCCCGGGTTCTGGCAGCTAGGCACCGCCCCCGCCATGTGCGTGGCACTGGCGCTGCCGCTGGGCTTCGGCGCGTGGACCTTTGCGCAGAGCCGCCGGGTCGAGCCGCTCACCCTCTTCGGGCTGCTGGGCACCATCCTCACCGGCGTCGTCACCATCTATGCCAACACCGGCGGCGGCGAAGCCATCCGTCCGGACACCCCCTGGTGGTATGCCGCCAAGGAAGCCGCCATTCCCCTGCTGCTCTGCGGGGCGGTCATAGTCACCGCCCGCCGGCAGGATTCCCTCCTGCGCGTCCTCCTCTACTCCGATTCCATCTTCGATATCACCACCATCGAAAAACACGTGGCGGAGAGAGCCCGGCAGACGGCATACGATGCCCTGCTCTGGCGCTCCAGCCTCTTCCTGGGGCTTTCCCTCGTCATCTCGGCCGTGGGCAATTTCATTCTCTCCCTCTGCTTCCTGCTGCCCGTGCTCGATGCCCCCGCCGCCCAGCAGGCGCTGGAATACAACTATGCCGTAAGCCGCATGACCTGGTGGGGCTATCTCGTCATCGGCATCCCCCTGCTCATCACCCTCGTGGCCGTTATCCGCCACCTCATTGCAAAGCTCGAATCCATCACCGGGCTGGATAGAGACCGCCTGCTGATGCGCTGACCCTGCTCCGTCCGCTCCGCCCATCGGGCGCGCGGTGCAGTCCCGCCCCTGTTAAATTCCAGCTGCCCGGCTCGGCTTCGCCGGGACGGGCAGGGAAATTTCCAATCACAAATCACTCAAGCCGCGGAGCATCATCGCCAGCATCCCGTTGGGAGAAATATCACCCACCCAGATTTCTGCCGCCTGCCGCAGCACGTATTCATTGCACCAGGCTGCCACCTTTTTATTCAATCCACCGCCATGCGGCTGCGGAGAGATAAACAGCAGGCGCTTTTCCTCCAGGGCAAGCCTCTGCCCGGCCGAGAGCTCCTCGACCCGGGGTATCCCCTGGGGGCAGACGTGAATAATGCGTTGTTTCCTTGCCAGCGCGCAGTGCAGAACCGCCCGTTCCTGCCTGCTGGTGAACGTGGAAATCAGGGCCGTATCCGGGGGAAGCGGAACTGAAGTTCCGCTCTGCGATAATTCGAAGCGACGCGGCACCAAACCGGCCGCATCATATTCCTGCGATGCCACAAACGCTCTCCTGGGCGCATTCAGGAGCTCTACCTCACCCAGCACGTACTGCGTCACAGCGCCCCAGCGATCCCGGGTCCAGTTCCTGGGATTATTGCGTATATATCGCTCATAATTCCGCAGCTCCTGCTCAGAGGAAACCAGGTCCTCCCAGTAATCACTCAGCCAGAGATGCTCACCTATATCCGGCACCCTCCCCTCGCGTTTCATTCTGCCATAGAGAAAGGCGGTCGCGCCCTTGAAGCGCCCGACATAAAAGCCCAGGTGTTGCGCCTTATTACCCGGCTGCCCCCGCACCCCCAGAATCATGTGAACGTGATTCGGCATAATCACATACTCCCCCAGCTCCAGCTCCGGATACCTCTGTGGCAACTCCTCCAGCGTTGCCCTCACCTCCTGCCCCAGCTCGTTCAACACACATCGCTCTCCCAGAATCACCCCCAGCAAGGACATATTATGCGCCACTTGAAACGTCACAAAGAAACGCCCATGCACATAATTGATATTTTTGTTCCTCAGTTCTTTGCGGAAATGCCGTTCTTTCATAACCTGCGAAGCTCAGCCCCATACTTCATCCTCCCCGCATCATACCAGACTGCCCTGCCCATGACAAGAAACAAAGCAACGTTCCCCCCATCCATCGGGCCCGCGGGACTTCAGTCCCGCCCCTGTTAAAACCAGCTGCCCGTCTCGGCTTCGCCGGGACGGGCAGGGAAATTCAAATCACACCGAACCTCTTATGCCTTGCGGCGACGGCGGGCTGCAAGAGCAGCCAGTGCCAGCAGGCTGAGTGTGGCTGTCGTGGGCTCCGGCACATTCAGGCCGGTGATGGTGATGGTCAGGGTGCCCACGTTACCGCCTTCTCCAGCAGCGTAACCATAGCTCACCGTGGGGGCAGCCTCGCCGGTTTCAGCGGGAGCCACAGCTTCTGTTGTATACGTGGCATGAACCAGAGCCTGACCCAGCCAGCTTTCCTGGTCAAAGCCAACCAGAGACTTCCATGCGTCCACATTCAGACCGTCGAAACCTGTGCCAGCGAAATTGTCCAGGGTCACCGTCAGCGTATACAGGCCGCTCTGTGTGGGCTGGATAATATCCGTCACATTCAGATTCAGTGTGATGGAATTAGTCTCAGCCACTGCCGAGCCCAGGCCCAGACCGTAGCTGTAGGTGATACTTCCGCTCTCATCACCACCGGCGGCTACAAATGAGTTGGCTGCCGTGGCATTCAGCTTCAGGTGGCTGGTGGCGGTCACATTGTTCAGAGTCACCTTGGCTGTTCCCTCTGTGGCGCTGATGCTGGTGGTACCGGTCAGCGTCATGTCCTGGATGGTGAAGGTAGCATCCTTGGCCAGCTGCACCAGGGCATTGTTGATTTCGCCCTTGGATCCCTCCGTAGTGGAGGCGATCCCTGTGCTGCTCATCTGCACATTGCTCATGGTGCCGTCGAAGATGGTGGCTTTATCCGCCAGCTTCAGCTCGCCGCCGTTGGTCACGGTACCGGCATTGAGCGTGGCGTTCATGGTGGCGGTCATGTCGTCTTCCACCGTCATGCTGGTGACGGTCACATCCTTCTGGAAGTCTGTGTTGCCCTGCACGGTCAGGTTCAAAGCTGCGTCAGTGCTTTCATTGATAACAGAGCCGCGCATATTCGTTACTGATTCTGCATTTGCCGAACCAAGCTTCACCTCCAGAGTTCCGACTGAGCCTTCAGCAATTTTGATACCACCACTCTCTGCAGCAAAGAGATCCCCTACCTGCGTCATTTCCACATCAATCGTCTGGTCATGCGTCTCGTCCAGGACGAAAGAACCGCTCCAGCCACTAATGTTGCCGGTAAACTTATAATTGGGATCCGCATCGGTGTCCGTCTGACTGATGGTGAAATCACCATTACCTGTTACCGCTCCACTGATTGTAAGCAGCCACCCCGAACTAGCAGCCGTCACCGTAAAGCCATTCAGATTCCCATCATTTGTAAGCTTAATCGTGGAAGAAAGAGTTTTATTCTGAGCAAACCAACCATAAGCCCCTTTCATTTCAATTGTCGAATTGACATTACCAAAACTATTGTCAAAGCCATTGGATTCCGAGACGTTGCCCGTGAACAGTACCGTACCGGTCCAGTTGGTGCTATCCTGAAGACTGGTAGTCGTTACGTTTACTGCACTGGACTTCCCAGCAACATAAGTACCGCTGCCGGTCAGGGTGATGGTACTGGAACCTTCCTTAGTGAAGGCATGCAGCGTACCGGTCTCCTCAATATTGATGGTGGTGGTTCCACTGATTGTACCAACAGTCGTATCTTTCTGCACATTGAATCTGTTGGTTACATCCGTGCCGCTGGCAAACTGGAGTTTGGTAAATGACAACGGGTCTGAACCTGTACCAGTGCTGATTGTAACCTCATGCTTGCTCGTGTCCGTAAAAATCAGGGAGCCGGTGAAGCCATTCAGGGATTCGATACTGGTATAGAACATCTCTGTGGTGGATACGGCTCCGGAAGCAGTCAGTGTCCCCCCGCCTGCCAACTGAGCTATGTTGATACGCGCACCATACTCAGATGTAAGGTTCAGGTCATTATTCAGCATGGTTTCCCCTGTGAACTGAATAGCATTATTTACACCATTGTTACCATCGATAATATCGAAGGTGGCAGCAGATTTCGTACCATTGACCGTTGTATTGGCAAACTGAGTATTCACGCCATTACCCGTGTAATGCAACGTAGAGCCGTCGTTCAGAACCAGTCCGGTCAGGCTCGTTGTGTTGATTTCCTTGCCATCTGCAGAACTACCGGCTGATTTCGCACCAAGAGTGAAGGAAATGTTTTCAGCCAGCTCCAGCGTGCCCTTGAAAGAGGTGGACAGGTTTGCGTTTCCTGTTGCCAGATCGTTGGTAGCGATGACCAGCTTACCGGTCGGTGTAGCTCCTTCTGTTGCTGGTGTAGCCGTTACGAGGCCGGTCAGCAAATCAGCTGCCGTCTTATTACCGAGCAAGGCATCCACCTTCAACTGAGCACCATCAGACAACTCGATTGTGCCATCTGTGTATGTGATTGCACTGGTGTTCACCACGCCTGTGGTAATCTGCATATTACCACCCTGCAGAGTGTAGCCTGTGGCTTTGCTCTGCACATCACTGGTTATCTTTACGTCACCGGTAGAGATGTAATACTGTGTGCCGGTGATAGTACCAGTAGTAGAGAAATAAAGCTGCCCATTTGTATCCTTGTCCAGCTGGAAAGCTGAGCTTCCCTGGTAAACAACCTTTTTGCCTTCACTCGTGGCAAAGTCCTCACCAAAGGTGATAGAGGCACCAGTCACTCCGTCACTGCTCTGAGTCAGCCAGTAGGAAGCACTTGTAAGCTGCAGAAATCCATTATTTCCTGTGCTGGCATCACCATTTATGTCGACATATGAAGAACTACCCTGTGCACGGTGAGCAAATGAAGTATCAATATCTCCACTCAGGTAAATGGTGCCATTCAGGGTCAGGCTTTCATCGTTGGTGATTGTGTGTCCAAGCGTAATTGTACCGCTCAGCGTGGCTGCGGCATTTTCTGCAATGCTTATATTCCCTGTCAGGGTGAGCGAACCTTCACCGCTCTGTTCTATCTGCACGTTACTGCCGGTCACATTCAGCGCGCCACTCAGCGTAGCCGCGCCGCCGCTCACGCTCAGGCTTGAGCCCTGGGCCATGTCCAGTGTGTTTGTAAAATCAGCCGTGCCGCTGCTCACGGTGATAGCGCCGTTGTTGGTTACAGCGCCACCGATAGTGGCTGTACCGCCGCTCACGGTGATAGCTCCATTGTTGGTTACAGCGCCACCGGCTCCACCGATAGTGGCTGTGCCGCCGCTCACGGTGATAGCTCCACTGTTGGTTACAGCGCCACCGATAGTGGCTGTACCACCGCTCACTTTAAAAGTGCCGCTGTTGTTGATAGAGCCGTTCATGGCAACAGTGCCACTGGTTTCAAACATACCGCTCTGAATCTCTACGGCAGCAAATGTAGCTTTGCCGCTTATCAACGTGGTGCCGGCCTGGTGCAGATATTTCTTATCGAAGGTGTTAGTGGTGTCATCTTCGCTGGTGTAAGAGAAGGTCAGCTTACCAGCACCCTTCTTGACAAAACTGCCAGCATCATACCCTGTGTTCGCGTAATTCCCGTTGGTAGAAGCGTTTTCGTGTATGACCACACGGCCTTTCACTTCCAATTCGTCACCGTCCTTGCTCACATCAATCAGGAAAGCATCTCGGCGATACAAGGTGGCATCAATAATATTATTTTTGCCGGTTACCGTTATTTGAGCACCAAGAGCCTTAAACGCATTCAAACCGCCAGCGGAGTCGCCGGTACCACCTATCGATGAAACCAGGGCATTGCCCTGCATGATCAAATCTGTAGTCATGGTCTGGCGACCACCGAGCTGCAATGTGGCAACCTTGAGCACACTATCCACACTATCACCTTTTAACAGAATGGCGCCGGTTGCACCATCCTCCCAGCCCAGGAGGTCGTTACCCCCCAGTTTAAGAATACCACCTCCATGCACATGAATCGTGCTGGCCTTCACAACGGATGTACCGTTGTTGTTAGAATTGCCATCATCCTGAATGAACAAGGTGGTGCCCTCCATAATATGCACCGTACCACCACCACTTATAACTCCAGGGCTCGTGAGCGTAATCGTAGTGCCTGTATTCAGATTCAAGGCACCGGTCACATTAAACGAGGCACCAGTCGGAATACTCAACTGACCTTTAAGGGTGAGCGAGCCTTCACCGCTCACGGCGATAATGCCGTTGTTGGTCACAGAGCCACTAAGTGTGCTCGCACCAGCAGAAACCTCAAGCTTTGCACCACTTCCCACGGTTACGGCAGAACCAGTGTTGACAGCGCTCTGCAGCTCCAGCGTACCACCGGATACTTTCACTTCACCCAGGCTGCTAACTGTACCCTTGATAACTGCCAAGCCAGCCCCCGATTTTTCTACAGGTCTGGCAAGATTCAGATTGCCGGTCAAATCTAAGCGAGCATTTGCATCTACTGCCAGATTTAACTGCCCATTGTCACGACTCTTAATAGAGGCGCTCACTGTGCTCACTGTCGGATTTTGATCCGTGGCACCAGCCATCGCGTGAGCGTTAATGTAACCGTTTCTGTGGAAATCCAGTGCGTAGGGATTACCTGCCACCCCCTGGCCGGAGATGGTACCGCCGGTCATATCGAAGGTCCAGTTACCCGACGTCTGGCGAGTCGCTCCCAGTGCAAGTTCTGCATTCCCTTCAAGGTACACCGTATGTGCTGCATTGTAATCCAATGTATCTGATGCGGAGCCCTGAAACTCCATACGGCCACCACTCGCAATGCGAATATCTGAACCAATCGATCTTTGAGACAGGCCTTCAACATGTACTGTCAGCACAGAGCTGTTGAGAATTTCCAGCGTGCCGCCGGAAATCTTTCCTGCCCCCAGCATCGTTGCAGCACCATTGACGCTCAAGGTAGTATCGCCCGCGAGATTAAGCGTACCATACAAGCCCAATCCGCCTACCGAGCCACCCTTGAGCAATGTCACAGAGCCAGCACCACCCACGGTGAGAGGAGTGGTCGAGTTACTTACAACAGAATCTATAGAAAGAGTTGCTCCGCTGGATGCCCAGAGCTCATTAACTGTCATAGAGCCGGCGGACTTTACTGTCACGTTATTTGCGGTGGCGTCAATACGCTGCACTGTAAGAGAATCTTCCGCAGAATCACCCACAATAAGCGTACTTCCTTCATTAGTGCCGGCCAGTTGAAGATATGCTGATGTATCATTCGTTATGGATTCCCAGCTTGTACCTTTACCGGTCCAGGTTGCGTCGGATGCCGTAGTCTCACCTCCGTTCAACGTAGCTACATACGGAGAAATAAGCAGTCCCTGCACCTCCGCTGCGGTCATCGACTTGCTCCAGATTGTCGCATTATTATATACAGAACTGTTGGATACGCGCGAGGTGGCCGCGGTTGAACCAAAAGCATAGCCGGTTAAACCTGGCGCCGTTACATTGGTGTAGTTCAGCGTCCCTACGTTTTCTCCATTCTTGTACACAGTCAACGTGTACGTTTTATCGGCATCATTATCGGGATTAGTTTTAGCAAACGTAATAGTCAGAGTCTGACCTTTCCAGCTGTCAATCGAGCCAAGGTTGATATTTTTCTCGCTTACAGAAGAACCGCCAAGGCTATTTGCATACACCATCAATTGTCCACTGTTATTTTTCTGCAATTGCAGAGAACCATCTCCATCACCCGTAACATTATTGGTATGTAGCGTAAGGAAATTCGTCCAGTTGTTAGCGTTGAAATCAATCACATCAACCGATACAGTAAAACCAGGTGCGTTCTCGTCACATTCTGTCAGGTTGGTTGCTTTAGCGCGTGTGTCGCCGCTGTTAGCTATGCCGGAACCATCGCCACCGGTTGCTAGTGCGCCAGTTGCCGTTGAGGAACCACCGGTAGTACCATTGCTGTATGAGTACAATAAGTTACTTGCGTTTGTGTCTACCACATCCGCTGAATACCCCCAGGCAGCGGAGCCGAGAGTCATGGCGGCAGGAGCGATGAAAGAAATAGCAGCTAACAGAGCAGTAAAGAGGCGCTTCGGGAGATGCAGTTTCATGAGCTTTTTTTCAGGTGGTGATGAGATTTGCTGTAGGAAAACTTTCAGGTGGTGATTCAGGCGGAGTCCGGGCCGGCATATGCCGCGCGGGCATAATGCTGGCATAGACGCAGCGCGGGGAGTATATCGCATTTTGAATGCGATGAGCATTTTCTGGACTGCTGCCCGGTGCGCTCCCACCTCAGACGGGGTTCTGCGCTGCGTGCATAAAATACTCAGTTCCATTTTGTGTTGTTTTGTGCATAAATTGAATCTACATCTAAGAATTTATTGATAGTTGTCTACACAAGAGTATATCACTGTGAAGACAGTTTCTCCAGACACGTCAGTACCATAGAGCAGCTTTGCATCATGATAGTTATCCATTGGTTATCATTGCTGGATTGCGGGAGTGCTCTGCTCTTATTAACCCGCACTGCATCCGCATTTTACAAAATATGAGCCGGCAATGTCTTCTTTTTGTTCATTTATAAATACTATAATATCGCCGACTTTATTTTATTTCGCAAATGATAAAAACAGTGAATAATATTCATATCTATTGAGCAGAAAATCATCCGTCGGCACTGGAAAAGTGAATTTTCAGCTGCTGCAATCTCATGCCTCCGGATTTGCTGTCTCTACCCCTGATTTTTCGTGGAATTTGCTCGATTTTTCAGCCTAAACAAAAGAATTTCAGCATTTTCTAGAATATTTGTCTGTACATCGCATTCAAAATGCGATATACTCCCCGCGCTGCGTCTATGCCAGCATTATGCCCGCGCGGCATATACCGGCCCGGACACCGCCTGAATCACCACCTGAAAGTTTTCCCATCACAAATCTCATCACCACCTGAAAAAAGCTCATGAAACTGCATCTCCCGAAAATGCTTCTCATTGCGGTCATGACAGCCTGTTCTTACGTTCAGGCCGCCATGACAACACCCACGCAGGGAACGAATAAGTACACATACGTGAACGACGGATGGGTAAAAGATGCCAACAACACCAATGCCAGCGCTACACCTTCGCGCAGCAATAATAAAGGAGCATTCATGGTAATCAGTGAGAGTTTTGATGCAAAATCGGCTTCCTACCAAGATACCTCTGATGGCGATGGCGGTGTCTGGGTGGAGGATAATGTAAGCGTTACCAATTTTAATCTCGGCCGCTGGGGTGGTTCTGTCTATGTGGGTGCTGGCGCTACTTTGTCAGCATTTCTCGATGCTAATACAGGTTCTTCTAGTAAGAGCAACGGAGCGGCGGATCGTGCTCATATTTGGGTTGACGGTTCCTTTACGCTGTCTAATTTGAAGAATTTCGATAGTTCTGGTAACGATCACTACTGGCATATCGGAACAAATGGCAAGATTACACTGTCAGGCACTACCGGCATTGAGAAAAACAATAAAGCATGGCATATTGAGGTAGTGGAAAATAATTTCCGCACAGCTACGGCGGAGGAACTGGCTGCAACGTTAACAAATCGCTCTACTACTCAGACCACACACGAATTTCTGGAAGCTGGTGCAGATTTAAGCTCGCTTATCAATAGCGTTACAATCATATTGGGTGATGGTACAGAGTATACGGCGGCTTCTCTATCCGGTACAGATGGTCATCACAAAGCCACTGTTAACAACGCCATAAAATTAACTACCCTGACCTGGGCCGGAACCGCCGACAATGATACCTGGACCAATACCGGAAGCAACTGGGTGGATAGTAGTGGCGCCGCAACCTCTTTCCTGAATGGCGATAGCGTGATTTTCGGGGCTGCCGCCGAGGGGATCAGTTCAACCGTAAATGTCGGTAGCTCTGTGACTGTCAATAATATGGCAGTGAATGGGTCCTATACTCTTAATATAGTAGATTCTGCATCCCTTGCTGTTCAGGGAGAATTGAATATCGCCGGCGCTCTGGAGGTGATCAACAATGGTACGCTGACCTTGAATGGCGAAATGACGGTGAATGAAGGTACCACCGTCTCCATGACCTCTTCTGGAAGTGGTATAACAAATATCGGTGGCTCTATTACGAATAATGGCACTTTGAAGTTCATAAGCACCAATTCGAACTTCATTTTTGCAACGGAGAATGGTCAAATCACCAATACCGGCACCATTGATATGTCTGGTTTGCATAAAGGAAACAACAATGGTGACCATGATTGGAACAATACGACAAAGCAATTTACCTCTCTTATCAACGCCATTTCCGGGGGTGAGGTGATTCTGACCGGGGCTGCTGATGCATATTCGTCTCTTACGCTGCAGTTAGGCGGTGCCGGCACTGCAGACCCTGCCACGGTTACTTTTGCAGCAGATTATAAAGCATACGGCCACCTGACTCTGGCAAACTATAATGAGCAAACGCTTTGGAAGGTAACGGGGGCGCTGACGGTATATGGAGAATCCAGTTCTGATAATGCCACACGAGGGCTGGCTATTACCAACCTGCAGAAATTACTTATTGTAGATGGTGCCCGAGTGCAGACAACAGGTATACGCCTGGGGCATTTCGATGCTAGTGCGGGAGGCGGACACCTGGAGATGACCGGTGGTGAGCTGACCACGGGTAATATCATTATGCGTAGCAATTCTGCCCATTCCTCCATCTCTATCACGGGTGGTAGTGTGGAGTTTACAGATGCTACCGCAGTCACCTGGGGACAAGGTTCCCCCACTATCGCCATCGGCGGAACAGGTGAGAAATCTGTAACCCTGAAAGCCACGCAGACAAACTGGACCCTGGGTGCAACCAACCTTGCTACTAGCATCGGCAATATCACGATTGATGCTGCCAACACTCACAGCATTACCCTGCAACATGCTTCCTTCAATGGAACAATAACCAATAATACAGCAAATGAAAGCTTGCTGATTCTGGGAGAGGGGGCAAAGGTGAAAGCTGGCGAAAGCCTCACCCTGAATGGCTATGCGACGTTCAGCCACACGATCACCAACGAAGGCAGTCTGACTCTGAATTTGGGTTCCTCGATTACACTTGCAGGCTCTCAGATTATAAGTGGTGGTGGCACCATGCACATTATGGATGGCACTACCGTAATCATGGGCCATTCGGGCACTAACGGTACGGCTGTTGTGAAGGGCAACACAATTCATGTGCATGGCGGTGGTTTCCTTAAGCTCGGGGGTAACGACCTCCTGGGCTGGGGGGGTGGTGCAACCGGCGCCATCAAGTTGAAAGGCGATAGTGAGTCCAAGGTTGCCACATTGCAGCTCGGTGGTCGCCAGACCATGAAAACTGATTTAATCATGGAGGGTAATGCTCTGGTTTCATCGATAGGTGGAACCGGCGATTCCTATGGTGGTTTGAATGCTTATAAGCAAAAAGGTGCTGTGATAACGGTAACTGGCAAAAATAATATTATTGATGCCACTCTGTATTGCCGAGATGCTTTCCTGATTGATGTAGACAATGACGGTGACGAATTGGAAGTAAAAGGCAATGTGGTCATACACGCAAACGGTGATAACAACGGGGGGTACGATGTCTTGGAGTATGATGCTGGCAGCGTTGTTAAGAAAGGCGATGGTAAGCTGACTTTCTCTGGCAGCAATAACACCTTCAACAAGAAGTATCTGCACGAGGCTGGTACTACGGTGATGAGCGGCGCAGCAACCTTCTCTTCAGCCGTGCTGATCAAGGCTGATACGTTTGAAACCAGTGGCATCACGACTATCAGTGGAGCTATCACCAACAATGGTACTTTTGCTGTAAGCGGAGGCATCGCGACTATCAGTGGTGCTATCACCAACAATGGTACTTTTGCTGTAAGCGGAGGCATCGCGACTATCAGTGGTGCCAGTGGTGCCGTAACGAACAACGGTGCTATCACCGTGAGCGGTGGCTCGGCTGATTTTGCAAATACACTGGACATGGCCCAGGGCTCAAGCCTGAGCGTGAGCGGCGGTACAGCCACTATCGGTGGCGCTGTAACCAACAATGGAGCTATCACCGTGAGCGGTGGCACAGCTGATTTTACTAATACTAATACACTGAACATGGGCGCAGGCTCCAGCCTGCGCGTGAGTGGTGGCGCAGCCAGTGTGAGCGGTGCACTGAATGTGACTGGCGAAAATGTTAGCCTGAGTCAGAGCGACACGGGCGTGCTGAACCTGAATGGAGCCGTGACAATCAGCGAGAACGCCGAGCTTACACTGAACGGAACTGTGGGGCTTGCCGGCACGATTCTTAACAACGGTACTCTGGGCATCAATGGCACCATAGAGTTGTTGCGCGATTTCAGCTCGTATACTGCGGAAGATGAGGTCGAAATCCTTGGCTATACACATGATGATACACCTGGGGATAACAATGGCTTCCAGCTTGTAAGTGGTGCCAAATACTACCTGACAACAGGTGGTGCTCTTGCTAATGAAAATACTGATACCATTACGGTAAAGCGTGGTGAGGAGAAGTTCACCGTTGGTATTGATGATGCCGACCAGCTGTATTTCACGACATCAGCTGGTTCCATGGGCTCCACTTTCTACGTTTCCAGCGGTGAAGTTACTGTAGAAACCTCTGATGCCGCCCAGGCGCAGGCTTATGTGTTGAGTGCTGCTACTACGATGGAGCTTTCCGCTGGTGCTGCAACAAAAGCAGGTGTGACCATCAATGCAGCAGGTAACAGCACGATTAATCTGGCAGCCGGTTCCACGCTGAATGCCTTTACCAAGGAAGGTTCCGGTACCATCACCCTGACCGGCAGCGGTACTTATGTTGCTGGGAAGTCCAGTGCAGTAAACGTATCGACTACCAGTCTTCAGGATAGCACCAAATGGACCGGTACGGTACTGTTCACGGGCAACGTCTCGGAATCCAAAGGCTTTGACAATAGTTTTGGTAATGTCAATTCGACAATTGAAATGAAAGGGGCTCATGGTTGGTTAAGCAATGGTCTTAATATGCATTCCATTCTTAAGCTGACCAGAGAGGGAGAAGGTGTAAATGACCCGAATGGTTTCACTGTAACAGCCGCCAGCAACTGGCAGCATACTTTCTCCAATAAGGTGTGGGGCAATGGTGATTTTACCGTTGCAAATACCGGTGATGGCAACCCTGACTATTTCTTTACAGGAGACTTAAGCGAATGGAGCGGAGCCTTTAAGGTAAGCAACCCTAAAAATACGGAGATTATCGTCAAGATGACGGGCGGTGGCAATCTTTTCGCCGAAAATGCCGGAGGCATTGTGGTTACTGAGGATGCTGCTGGTACAGTGTCGGCTACTTTGGGGTCGACGGATTCCGCAGTGAAGACTACGATGCGCGGCTCTGTTATCAATAATAGCGAAAGCGCAGCTTTGAACCTGACCGTGCAGGGCAACACAGACTTCCAGAAGGATGTGACCGTCACCAGCATGACGGTGAACAGCGGCATGACCGCCACCATGAACGCCACACTGAAAGCCGATACGGTGAATCTGGCAGATCAAGCTACTATCAGCGGTGGCACTATGAGCAATGTGCAGATGAGCAAGACGGGTGTCTCCGCTGCCAGCACGGCAAACGGTGCCAAGGGCAGTATCACCGATGCCGATGTGGAGATTGCCCAGCTGGCTCAGGATGCCTCCTTCACCATTCAGGACATGACGCTGACGAACACGACCATTACGGCAGCTACGGTGGATACCAAGGTGAACCTGAGCAATGTGAGCACCACGGGGGTGCAGCTGGCAAAGGGTAACTTTGTGGTGACCAACCAGGCGGCTACCACCTACGTGGGTACCGGCGGCAGCGACATGAGCTTTGCAACCAATTCCTACAGCGGTATCACGCTGGCCAATACCGAGGATGGTGCGGGTTCCAGCATCGTGCTGAATCTGGGCGACCTCTCCACGCTGACCCCGATGGGACCGGCGGTATACGACAGCATCACCATTTCGCTGGATGGATTCACGATGAGCAACTACAACAGCACCGGTATCCTCTTTGCGGGTGACAGCTGGCTGGGCGAGCTGCTTACCGCGCAGGGTGCCACACAGTATGTAGCCAGTGGCGATGTGGCCGCCTCGGCCAATGTGGGCGGCGGTGCTGGTGGCAGCACTGTGGGCGTGAGCTTCCAGAGCAACGGCAGCGTGGGCACCATCATCACCATCACCGGCCTGAATGTACCTGAGCCGACCACGGCAACGCTGAGTCTGTTGGCACTGGCTGCTCTCGCCGCCCGCCGCCGCCGGAAATAAGCTGTTCGGTCGGCGTCCCGCCACGGCGTAGCAAGCAGCCCCGCGCAAGCGGGGCTGACGCGAAGACGGGAGCCCGCCTCCGCAACACTTGGATTGGCCGCGCTTATGATGCTCTGCGCCCGCCGTCGCCGCAAGGCATAAGCGGTTCGGTGTGATTGGAAATTTCCCTGCCCGTCCCGGCGAAGCCGAGACGGGCAGCTGGTTTTAGCAGGGGCGGGACTGAAGTCCCGCGCGCCCGATGGGCGGACGATGAGCGAGACCGCCGAGCGATCCAACAAGCCCCTCACTCCCCCTACACACAGGGTATCGCTAATCAATCCCCCGTCTCTACTTATTGCCCATTAGAATGATTCCAAGGTAGATATGCAGGGCGCGGGGGAAACGAAATCCATGCCTGCGGCATGGACGAAATCCGCCCCCCACGGGGGCGGACGGAGGGGGGAGTGGACTTACAAAGGAACCACAAACCTGCTGCCAAGTGCCAGCCAGATGGGGAGTGTGATGAAGGAGCATACGGTGGTAGCGAGCAGCACCTGGGTGCCGACTTCGGGCACACCGCCGAAACGCTTGGCGAGCATCACCGGTATAACGGCGCTGGGTATGGCGCTCTGAATCACCATGATGCGCTTGAGGAGCGGGTCCACCGGCAGCAGCCAGGCCAGCAGAAGTATGAGCGCGGGTGCCAGCATGAGGCGCGTGAGCACCCCCGCGGCGAGCATGCGCGGCTGCCAGGTGAAGTTGCGGGTGAGGTCATAGAGCGAGCAGCCGAAAATAATGAGGCAGATGGGGGTGGAAACGGCTCCTATCATTTCTGCAGCTTTCATGAGGGGCGGCAGCGCTACATACTCACCCAGCCCGACCCAGGCAATGAGCAGGGAGATAATGACTGCCAGCAGGGGGCCGCGCAGCAGCAGCCCCAGGCGCAGGTTCTGCACACCGCCGCACATCAGGATTACCCCGAGGCTCCAGATGAAGAGTTCGCAGCCCATGTTGTGAATGAAGAGCACGCCCATGGTCGGGTCGCCGGGCTCGGAAAAGAGCATCTGGATGATCGGGACGACAAAGAACACGTAGTTCTGCACCCCTGCGGTGAGGGTGAAGGTGCGCAGACCGGTACCGATTTTCAGCCGCATTCCCCACGCTACGGCATAGGCCACCAGCACACCCACCAGCATCTCGAGAAAGCCGCAGAGGATGCCCTGCAGGGAGAACGCTACCGTGCCCATGGCCGGATTGGGGTTGAGCACCATGTATTTCATGATGCTGTGGAAGATGAGGCAGGGATAGCCTACATCCATGGCCAGCTGCAGGATTACTCCATCGTGCTCCGGGGCTATGGCTTTCTTATACCGCAGCCAGAACCCGATTCCGAAGAAGATGAATACCGGAATGGAGGCAAAAAGGGAATTGAGAACGAGGTCGAACATGGCGGGAACGGGAGTATACTAACACAGTTGAAGTGAATAGTGAATAATGAATAGTGAATAGTGAGGGAAATTTCTGCAAAATGCTGATTTGATTTACGCTTGCGCCGGTGCGTGCGGTGTGCGATACTCCCCCTATGCAGCACGAGGTACACGTATGTTCCAATGGGTTCACCGCGGTGGTGGCTCCGCAGAAGGCGTTTCCGCTGGTTTCGCTCCAGGTGTGGATCGAGACGGGCTCCATCCACGAAGGAGAGCACCTGGGGGCCGGGCTTTCGCATCTGCTGGAGCACATGGTGTTCAAGGGCACAGAGGAACTGAGCGCCCGCCAGCTGAATGAACGCGTGCCTGAGCTGGGCGGCATGTGGAATGCCTACACCAGCACGGACCGCACGGTGTTCTACATCGATGGCCCCGCCGCCCACTGGCGGGAGTTCCTGCACCTGCTGGCCCAGCTGACGCTGCACCCGGCGTTCCCGCAGGATGAGTGGGAGCGCGAGCGCGATGTCATCCGCCGCGAGATGGCCATGTACAACGATGACCCGCAGGATGCGGCCTACCACGCGCTTATCAGCACTCTGTTCAAGGTGGCACCGCGCCGCATTCCGGTCATCGGCACCCGCAGCGCGTTCGATGCCCTGAGCTACGAGGATATGCTCGCCTACCACCGCGAGCGCTACGTGCCGGGCAATATGTTCCTGTGTGTGGCGGGAAATGTGGACAGCAACGAGCTTTTTGCCGCGGTGGATGAGGAATTCGGCACTGCTGCGGCGCGCCCGGCAAAGGCAGTATGCCTGACCGCGGAGCCCCGCCAGTGGGGCCCCCGCACCCACCGCCGGGAGTTTGCCCAGCCCACCAGCACGCTCATGCTGGCCTGGCGCACCCCTTCCTCCAACCACCCGGATGCCGCCGCCATTTCCATGCTGGGCTCCATACTGGGTGATGGTCGCTCGGCCTGGCTCTACGAAAAATTCCACGATGAACTGGGGCTGGCGCATGATGTATCCGTCATGCCGGTGCCCGACCGCACCGGCGAGGGTGCCCTGGTGCTGGAGTTTGATGTGGACCGCGACAAGCGCGATGAATTGCGCGATGCGGTGCTGGAGTTCATGAGCACGCTGCCCCAGGCTGAGTTCGATGAAGCCCGCCGGCGCTCCCGCCGCATGATGCTGACCGGGCGGCTGCGCGGGCTTTCCACCGTGCAGGGGGTGGCGAATGTGCTGGGTATGTCGTGGCACCTGAGCCGAAACCCGCACAGCATGGAGGAATGGGATGCCGCCCTGGAGCTGGTGACGAATGAGGACCTGGCCCGCGCCGCCACCACCTATTTCACCCCCGACCGCCTGGTGGAGGTGAGTGTGGACCCCACCGGCAGCAATGCTGCAGATGATACCACGGCAGCCGCCGCCGACAACAACGCCCCGGTGATTCACACCCTGCCCAACGGGCTCCGGGTGGTCACCCGCGTGGATAAACGCGTGCCCCTGGCTTTTGCGGAAATCGTGTTCGGAGCAGGCAGCCAGACGGAAACCGCTGCCAACGCCGGCATTAATTCCCTGCTCTCCGAGTGTCTGCTGAAAGGCACCACCACCCGCAGCGCCGAGCAGCTGGCCAACGAGGTGGAAAACTTGGGCGGTGCTATCTCCAGCGCAGCCGGAAACAACACCTTCAATATCTCCATTCGCGGGCTGGCTGAGGATCTGCCCACCCTGCTGGAGCTGCTGGCCGATGCCACGCTGCACCCCACCCTGCCCGCCGAGGTGGTGGAAAACGAGAAGAATGCCATGGTGGCCGATATTCAGGATGCGGAGGAAGACCCCGCCGCCCTCGCCTTCCGCAAGCTGCGCGGACTCTGCTTCGGCAGCGTTTCCTACGGCAACCACCGCGATGGCACCGTGGAGAGCGTGCAGAGTCTCACCCGCGAGGCACTGCTGGCCCAGCATGCCCGCCTGGTCTGCGCGCAGAATGCCGTGCTGGCCGTGGCCGGGGATATTGACCCCGCCGCCGTAGTGGCCACAGCAGAAAAGCTCTTTGCCGGCATGCCCGCCGGTATGCCCGCCGAGCGTACCGCCACCCCCGCCCAGATGCCTGCGGATGCGGTGGAAATTCTGGATAAGGAACAAGCCGTGCTGGCGCTGGCGGTGCCGGCCTCCAACGCGCTTTCCGACACGGCCCCGGCACAGCTGCTCTTTGAGGAGTGGTGCCGCGATATGGCCGGCCCGCTTTTCGATGAAATCCGCGAGAAACGCGGGCTCGCCTACTACGCCGCGGCTTCCTCTCTGCTGGGGGTGGATGCCGGCTGCCTGTATTTCTACCTGGGCACGGCCCCGGAGCAACTGGCCGAGGCCCGCGCCGTGCTGGAAGATACCCTCAACCGACTGGCCACCGAAGGCATGCCCGCCGATGCTCTGGAGCGCGCCCGCTCCACCGCGCTCACCGCGCGCGTGCTGGCCCTGCAGAGCTGCGGCAAGCGCTGCGCCGGCATGGCGGTGAACACCCTGCTCGGCCTCGGCGCAGATTACGATGACCGCGTGCCCGATCTCCTCCGCGCCGTCACCCCGGAAAGCATGAATCAATTCATCGCCACCGTCCTCTCCCCCGCCGCCACCCGCACCTGGATTTCGGTGCGGCCCTGAACCCGGGGCCGCGGGTGACCGTTAGGTGTCGCGCGCATAACATTGCTTGCAAAGATGTGAGCCAGGAAGCATACTGTGAGCATGGCACGGCTGCATATGATAACATTCCGGTGTCCGGCGGCGATTTTCGAACGGCTGGAAGAATTTGCCCTACAGCGTGAGCTGGACCGCACCTCGGTGCTCAAGCTTGCGCTGCATTACTACCTGAACTGCCTGCGCGGCAGGAGCTCTAATCAATAGAACCAAGCCCCCGGAACAACCCGCCTGGCTGGACTGTTTGCTATCAATATCGCCTCTTACGCGCTGCAAAGCGCGTTTTCATTCTTCATTTTTCACGCGCCTGCGAATGCAGGCGTTTTCATTTTAGCCACGATTCACGGCATGAAAACTCGCGCTGCGCGATCGCATGAAAGATGAAAGATGAAAACATGTGCTGCGCACATGTGAGGTGGCGCTCACGCGCCGCAAAGCGCGTTTTCATCCTTCATTTTTAACTCGCCATTTATACGGCTTTATGCTAGGTTAGGTCATATGCCAAACCGCATCAAATTTTCTGCGTTCCTAACACTGGATTATGTATGTAACGAACCGGAGAACAAATTATTTGATAGAAAAAGTGCGAACGTACGCCCAGCCACTCTTGCTGAACTCATCTCAGCATTTGCCAATGCAGAGGGCGGCGTTGTTGTTGTTGGTATAAGCGATAAAAATAAACGACTTGAGGGCATAGGAAGCCTCACTCCCGAGAAACTGAACCTACTTCTAAACGCGCCTAAAGATTGTTGCAAACCTACTCCTCGTTACTGGTGTGAATACCTGGATATCATCAACACGAAGGGAGAAAATGATAAAATCCTTCTTATATGCGTGGAAGCAGAAAACGAACGAATCATCGCCACTCAGAACGATTCGGTATATCTCCGCATTGGAGACAAGACGCGTGAGATAAAGGGCGAAGATTTACGAATGCTGGAATATAGCAAACAGCTTCGTAAATACGAAGATGAATGCAATCCCGATGCAGAACTGGACGATTTAGATGAAGCGTTATTAACCGTATACAAAGAGAAACTCAACGCCAGCCATCTGACGGACGAAGAAGTACTGACAGCTCGTGGCTTCATAAAGAAAAAGCAAGGGAAGAAAATGCTTACGAACGCGGCACTTTTACTCTTTGCGCGCAATACCATGCAATTCTTTCCGCACTGCCGCATTCGCATAACAAAATACCAGGGCAAGGAACGAGAAACCGGGACACGTAGCAATATCATCAAAGATGTCAACTTTGATTTACCTATCCCCCTTCTTTTAGAAAAGGCGAGAGCCTTCGTATCTGACCAGCTGAGAGATTTCACAGCGCTTAACCCCATCACCAGCCTGTTTGAAACGGAATCAGAATATCCGGAGTTTGCATGGACTGAATTAATCGTCAATGCTGTAACTCACCGGGAATACGCCATGGAAGGAGCTTATATTCAGATAAACATCTTTGACAACCGATTAGAGGTCATTAGTCCGGGAGCCCTGCCGAACATTGTAACATTAAAAAATATGCTTTACACCCGTTTCTCCCGCAATGCCCGCATAGCGCGAGCACTAACGGATTTCGGATGGGTCAGAGAACTAAACGAAGGAGTGCGACGCGTCTACGAGGACATGAAGGCTGCAAAATTATCCGAACCTCAGTACTCAGAGCCAGGAAACCAATATGTCAAAGCCATTCTGGAAAACAATGCGGACGTTCGAAGCCTTCGTACGTTAGATAGTGCGGCGCGTAGTATTTCACCGGAAATATGGCTCAGTCTGGATGAACTCGAAAAAGAGCTACTCGTCCTTCTTTCCAGTCGGTCAACACTAGCCATGAAACAAATGGTAGATGAGACAGGAAGAAGCGCTCCAACCATACAGAAACGAATTAAGCACCTTATGCTCCTTCGCTTAGTATCATGCTCTGCCTCATCTCCAAATGACCCTAAAAAGAAATATACCCTTTCACTTTAGAGTAATTTTGGAGTAATTTTGGAGTAATTTTACTTCTGCATTATCTCACGTTCTTCACAAATAACAAACAGGTTGAAGAGCGGGTATGCTCTCAAGCATGCCCGCTCTTCATATGATGACCTTCCGATGTCCAGGGGAGCTCTGGCTGGATTGTTGCTATCAATGACGCATCTCACGCGCCGCATGGCGCGTTTTCATTCTTCATTTTTCACTCGTCCGCGAATGCGGGCGTTTTCATTTTAGCCACGATTCACAGCATGAAAACTCGCGCTGCGCGCTCATATGAAAGATGAAAGATGAAAGATGAAAACATGTGCTGCGCACATGTGAGATGACGCTTCGTCATGAATATCTACTCTATGGAACTAAGGCCCCGGAACAACCCGCCCGCCGCACCCAGCCAGGCGCCCTTGCCACGTAGGCGCGCCTGGCTGGATTGAGCGCGGAGGTCGAGCGCATCGTATTCACCCTGGGTGCGGGCGGTATTGGCTTCCTGCAGGGCAGCGTTGGTGCGGGTGTTGATATCGTCCTGCAGGCGGGTGGCCAGGTCGCGTTCGCGCACAGTGGCGGTGCCAGATGAGGCGATATTGGAGGCGGCAGCATCTGCCCGGGCAGTGGCGAGGTGCATTTCAGCATTGCGCTGCTCACGGCGATTATTCTCAAGGGCGGTGCGGGTGATGACGCCGGCGTGGTTTTCTGCCAGGCGGCGGCGTTCCGCAGCGGCTGCATTGAATTCGCGGGCTTGTCTGCGCTCGGCAGAGGCCTCCACGGCCTTGCCGGCCACGGTGGCTGCGGTGGTAAGAATGGTTGCGGCAGTTGTAAATCCCATGTGCAGAGTTGTACACCCGCGAAGGGGGCGGGCGCAAGCAAATGTGAGCAGCGGGTACTGCGTTCCGGGGGAAAGGCGCTACTCCGCCGCGCGTCTGGTAATGACGCGGACGGGCACGGGAAGTGGCCTGGCCAGGCCATCCACCACCATTTGCTGCTCATCCGGAGAGAGACCGGTTATGCAGAACGAGCAACCGAGCACGGTATGCACAACCGGGGCGCAGACCAGGCGGTCATTGAGCAGAATGGCGAGGCGATCAGTGCCATGCTGCATGCCACCAGTGAGACGGGAGAGGGTATCGCCCCCGCGCTGAGTGAGCAGCACCTCGATACAGCCCCGCCCGGCATCAATGGCGGCGCGCTCAACATCCTGCTCGGTGATGAGCAGATTCTGCGCCGATGCGGATGCGGGTGATTGGACGATGAGGTATTCAAAATGGCTGGAACCGTCTTCGCGGGACACGACACTGTGCTCTGCCAGGATGCAATCCGGCACTCCGAGGTGCGGCGGCAAAGCCGGCAGCGGCGGAGCCGATTCGCCCGGAGCGGCGTTTTCCTCGTAAGCAATCACAGCGGTTTCGTATTCTGCCAGAAGCTCGAGCAGGCTGCCATCGCGCACGAGGATATCGCTTCCGGGGTGAACGGGCAGCAGCCGCATGGTGGTACGTTCATTGAGGATGGTTTCGAGCTCATCGAGCGTATCGGTATACTCCTCTATACGGGGGATGAGGCCGCTGTTCACACGCAGAATGAATTGGCGGCCCTCGCGCCGGAGCTGGATGCCACGCAGACCGACGAGCTCGCAACGGTACTGCACGGCCGCAAGCATGAGCTCCTCATCGCGGGCGCTCAATTCATGCTCGCAGCAGGGCTCGAGCACCAGCTCACGCGCCGGCAGCGCAGCTGCGGCTGGTTCGGCATCGGGCAGACGCACCCCGAGCATAGGAGCCAGAGTGGTTAAGATGCCCAGAAGGAGCGTGAGCAGAGACATGAGGCTATTCTAACACGCACGTAGATGATTGCAAGTGAATTATTACCCGAAAACCCGCACGCGCACTGAAAAAATGACGCCATGGAAGCTTGACGCAGAATAAAAAACTGGCAGAATGGTGCGGTTCACCTATTAGCATCATGTTCCAGTTTTTACAGAGCATCATTCACACACCGGCGTTTTATTTCATCGTGGGCATTCTGCTCATTGTGCTGTTTTTCTGGTATCTGGCAGCAGAGGAAGATAAAGTAAAGCGCAACGCAGGCACATTCTTCATCATTGGTCTGTGTTCTTTCTCGCTGCTTTCGCTGTTTCTCAACGGCATGCACTATGGTATCGATATCCGCGGCGGCGTGGAGCTCACCCTGGAGGTGCAGCCCAAGCTGAATGACCGCGGCGAAATGGCACCGCCCAGCCAGGATGATATGCAGCAGGCCTGCGATATCCTGAATGAACGACTCAACGCCACAGGCACCAGCGAAGTGCAGATTCTGCACTCCGGCAATAAGATTCTCATCCAGATTCCGCAGCAGGACAGCGACCCCGAGAAGAACAAGGAGAAGCTGGATGCCATGGTCAAAATGCTCACCAAGATGGCCAAGCTGGAACTGCTGGCCGTCTACCCCGAATCCGAGCGCGTGGTAAATGATGCTGAAACATACGAACTGATTGCCGCTTACGAGCAGAAGGAAGCAGCCTACCAGGCAGAGCTTGCCGCCGGCAACACCAAAGCCCGCAAACCGGCACTGCCCCGCATTCCTTCCAAATTCGGTCTGAATGACTACATGATTCTGCCCTACCCCCATATCAATGAGGAAAGCGGCGAACCGGAGCTGGATAAGCACGGCCGCCCGGTGGTGGAATATATGGTGCTGCAGAAGCCCTACGCTGCCATGCAGAAGGATATGTACATCACGGGCAAGGAAGTTTCCCGCGCCCAGCCGGACTACGTGCGCAAGGGCTATGTGGACGTGGTGCTCAACCGCACGGGTGCTGACCGCATGGGCCGCCTGACCGGCAGCATGCAGATTGGCCGCGACCGCCTGGCCGTGGTGCTGAACAACCAGATCAAGTGCGCCCCCGTAGTCCAGGCCGTGCTGCACAAAGACTTCAACATCAGCGGCCTGAATGGTAAAGGCGAACCGGAGGATATCTCCAAGGCCCTGGCCAACCCGCTCTCCAGCGACCTGAAGGTGGAAGGCCGCAAGGATGTATCTGCCCAGCTGGGCCAGAGCGCTCTGGAGCAGAGCGGCATTGCCGGTGCAGTGGGTCTGCTCGGTGTATTCCTCTTCTGCTACTGGTACTACCGCAGCGCCGGCATGGTGGCCATGGTGGGTCTCGCCTTCAACGCCATCGCCCTGCTCGGTCTGATGAGCCTCTTCGGTTTCGTGCTTACGCTGCCGGGTATTGCCGGTATCGTCCTGACCATGGGTGTGGCCGTGGACGCCAACGTGCTTATCTACGAACGCATGCGCGAAGAACGCAACGCCGGGCGCCCCTTCCTGGTGTGTCTGCGCCAGGCATATGAGAAAGCATTCTCCGCCATCTGGGACTCCAACATCACCTCCCTTATCACCGCCGTTATCCTGTTCTGGATTGCAAGTGGTTCCATTAAAGGCTTTGCCGTGACCACGAGCGTGGGTATCATTACATCCCTCATCGGCGCAGTGGTGGTGACCCGCGTACTCTTCTTCTGGGCCGAGCACCTGGGACTTCTGAAAGAATTCCAGTTTGCCCGCGCGCCGTTCCAGGGCAAGACATTCGACTTCATGAAGTACCGCAAGCACGCCATGATTGGTTCATCGCTTCTCCTGATTGCGGGCCTGGCATACTCAGTGTTCGTGCGCGGAGAAAGCGCGCTGGGCGTGGACTTCATGGGTGGTTCCACCTCCACCTACGTGGTACCGAATGACTCCACCCTCGACTACAAGAATCTGGAAAACTACGTGGAGAACATGAAGCTCTCCAAGAAGCCCACCACCCAGCAGTTCACCTCTGCCACGGATACCAGCATCAAGATTCGCTGCGCCAACAAGGAAGAAGCTCTGCTCATTGATAAGGAGCTGCGCGCCAATGTGCCCGGTGTGAAGGAGCTGCAGGCCCCCTCCATTGAAGAAGTGAGTGCCGCGCTCGGTTCTGCCTTCTTCAAGACAGCGCTCATCGCACTGGCTGCGGGTATGCTCGGCATCACCATTTACCTGGCTATCCGCTTCGAATGGTCCTTTGCCATGGGTGCTTTCTTCTCCACGCTTCACGACGTGCTGGCCATCATCATTCTGGTGGTTGTGCTCGGTACCGAGTTGAGCATCATTCACATAGGCGCATTCCTCACCGTGGCCGGCTACTCGATTAACGACACCATCGTGATTTACGACCGTATCCGTGAGCACCTGCGCATGGCTGACCCGGGCGAGAAGCTGATTGACATCATGAACGATGCCATCAACACCACGCTGTCCCGTACGCTGCTCACCTCCGGTTCCACCATCGCGGCCCTCATCGCTCTGCTGGCTCTGGGTGGCCCCTCCATGTGGGACTTCTCCATCACCATGCTGATGGGTATCTTCATCGGTACCTACTCCTCCATCTACATCGCCTCTCCGGTGGTGCTCTACTTCGACTCCCGCGGTGACCTCCGCAAGGAGCTGCAGGAAGCAGAGGAAGCAGCAGGTGCCTAAACACTCACCGGCGTGTCCCGTGGCGTTTTCCACACCCTGCTTCTGCTCTGCGCTGCTGTGTTTGCAGCAGCTGTGTGGGGCTCTGTAAGCTGCGGCGAGCGCCTGGATTCAGATTCCCTGCCCCCTGAGGTGGAAAGCCACCTCAGGGGGCTGATTTACCTGCATTTCGCGCTGGCTCAGGGCGCCGTGGCCGCCGCCATTCTACTGGTGTACTGCCACCATTGGAAATGGAAGCGCAACTATCTCATCATCAGCTACAATGAGCGCGGCACAGGGTTAAATCCGCCTGGCATACGGATGCCGCAGAGCCGGGTATACCGCTGCCACCTGGGCAACCTGGAAAGAGCCACGCTGCCGCCCGCCAATGCGCCGGTGCTGGTATACCCCATGTTCATGCTCAGCGGCACCAGCAGCGGCAGAAAACTGATTGAAAAACTGCACTCGGCCTATGCACAGGCCGGACTGACACCGCAGCTATATTTCCAGCCAGTGCTGGGGGCTTCCCCCTGGCTGGCAGAGGCAGCCGCACGCAAGCTGCGCCAGCTGCTGAATGCAGACAGCGGCGTGCTGGTAGTGGCGCATGATTCCACGCTGCCCGAGCCCCCGCCGGAACCGGCGCTCTTCTGCCGCAGGTTGCGGGAATTACTGCCGGATACAGAAATAGCGCTCGGGTATTTCAACCATGCCCCGAAAGCAACTGAAGTGCTCAGGACCATGCGTGCAAGCCATATCTGCCTGCTGCCTTTTCTTCTGACCGAGGGAGTGCACACCGCGCGCGACCTGCCGACAGAGGCTGATGCCGCAGCTTGTGGCAAAACACTAGTCCGGCTCCCGGTGGCCGCTCAATTCCTTTCAGATTCACCATGAAACTTGCCCTCAAAGTCACCCCCGGTGCTAAAAAGAACGAAATCCTCGGCTGGGAGGATGATTATCCGCAGGTGGGTCGCGTGCTCAAAGTCAAAATCGCCGCCCCTCCCGTAGAAGGCAAGGCTAATAAAGAAATCGTACTCTTTCTGGCCAAAGCACTCGGGGTGTCTAAATCATTCATTGAAGTAGTACACGGCACGAGCGGGCGCATCAAGCTGGTAGAAATACCGGACGGCACCGACTTGAGCAAACTGAACTGAAGCAGGCCGGATACGAGGCATGCGGGGCGCGGCAAAATCCGCGTGGTTATTCAGATTTTTGCACCTCGAAGCAGAATTATCTTGCAAAAATCACAAAGCAGGTTATGATGAGTATTGCAGAACAGTGACGCCATTGTCACCAGGCTGCACAGAAAACCAACCAAACCAATAGAAAGAGGTAATAACCATGCCGAGTGATACTAATATTACTGTTACGGGCCGTCATATTGAAGTGACTGATGCCATCCGCGATTTCGCTACAAAGAAGATTGAGGTCATCCATATCGATTATCCGAAGATTGTGGAAGCCCGCGTAGTGGTGGATGTACAGAAGGATCGTCAGATGGCCGAAATCGTACTATTCTGCGCGGATCACATAACTATCCAGGCATCTACCTCTTGCGATGACTTGTATGCAGCCATCGATGAGACGGTGACCAAAATCATGCGCCGCATGAGGAAGCACAAGACCCGCCTCATGAAGCATTTCCGCCCGCACCGCTCCAAGAGCATCCGCAAACTGGACGAGAAGGTATACGAGGAAGAAGTGCTGGACTACGATGTGGACACCGATGCCCCGGAAGATCCGAAGCCGGTACGCATCTCCCGCGAGGGCTACGACCTGCGCACCATGTACAAGGAGGACGCCATCATGGAGCTGGAAATCTCCGGCAAGCCCTTTGTACTGTATCGCAATGCCCGCCGCAACGTGCTGCAGATTGTCTACCGCCTGAGCCCGGGCGAATACTCCATCATTGAGCTGGGCAACGAATTGAAGGCATAAGACATATCCTCCAAAAATACTCTGGCAACTTTTCCGTGCCGCGCCCCCGCTGATGGGAGCGCGGCACGATTGTGATTAAAAAAGGGCGACCGGCTGCGTGCATGCAGCCGGCCGCCCGGAATTCAGCAGGGCTGAAGAGGCGTGATTTCTTTTTCTCCATCAGCATCTTGCCAGAGCATGCGAACCAGCGGTCATTGCACTGGGCGCGGAAGCGCACCTCGACTTTGCCCTTAAGCGTGCGCGGCACAAAGAACTCCACGGATTTGGTGTTCACATCATCCGGGGTTTGAGCCTCTGCCACGAGTTTGCCGTTGGCAAATAATTTGAAAGCCCGGGTCACCATATTGCCGTTTTCAATAGGCTGGAGTGAGAAAACGTACGTACCGGGGCCTTTCATGCTGGACGAAACATTCACGCGCCATTCTTTTTCGAAGCCGTGAGTCTGGTCCTCGCGGTCATAATAAGGCTCCTCAAATTCGTAGTAGACGGAATCATCCCAATAGCGCACCCAGCGGGCAGCACCTTTTCCATACTCACTGGCGGGGTCAGCGCTGACCACCTTGCGGTAGCATTCGAGCATGCTCAGCTTTGCGGCAGGGTCTTTGGTTGAGGTGTACTGCTCACGGAAGGTGTAGGCAAGGCCAGAGGTCCACTGCTGCAGCAAATCGGAATTCATGGGGTGGGCCTTGAGCACCTTCTGCACAAACTGCTGGGCAGCGGCAAAATTGCGTTTATCACCCTTCAGGGTGGCATCTGCCCCCTTGCCACCCTGGAGCACGGCATCAATCTCCTTATACATCTCCATGTGGTCCATGCCGTACAGATAGCGGTAGAAAGTCACGTGATCGGGGTCTTTTTCATTCAGAATCTTCTTGAGCTCGTGATTTCTCACAGCATCTGCATAGGGCATCATGGCCAGAGCCTGCCCGGCAGCCCGGGCACCCTCCACACCAGGGGTCTGACGAGCTTTCTGCACCAGCTCCATATAAGCCGGCATGGCGTCGAGGGTATGCTGCAAGGCTTTTTCCATGGCGGCGGCTGTGGTCACCGTCTTACCGCGGTAAATAGCAAGCAGCGTATCATCCGGGGCGAGCAGCACCGCCACAGGAAGATTCATGAACGCGCCGGTAGGCAGCAGCTTTTCACGCTCCGAATTATCCGGCACAGTGCCGTGGGTTTCATCAATCTGCCCCAGTACAATGGGCAGTCTGCGCGCGGCAAGCTTCTTCCACTCTTTCACCAGCTCCGGAGCATCGGCATGCCAATCGGAGCCATACCAGAGAATGAGAGCCGGGCGCCCCTCTGCCCTGGCATGAGCGCGGGCATCCATGTTCTGCGGAAAAGTCAGCGGGCTCGTAGTGGGGGTGGCAGATTCGGGCACGAGGTAGTCTGCAGCGGGGTGCTGTTCAGCCTCGGCTCCGCCAGTCAGAGCAGAAGCCGCAGCTTTTACTTCGGATACGATTTTGTTCCACGTTTCCTCCGAAGGGGTGTTGGATGGCATCCACTCAGGATGCACATAAAACACCCCGGCACAGCCAAGGATAAGAACAATCAGGAACGCCAGAAGTTTTTTCATAATGATATCAATAAACAGGTTAACGGGTATAAATCACGAAATGAGTGATATGGGCAAAATCAGGAGCCTGATTCTGCATTTCCAGCTTCACCCATCTGGCGCTGGTGCCCTCCGGGAATTTCACCACCCACTCGCCAGGCATATCGGGCGTTTCGGCACGTTTGAACCAGGTAGCGCCATCCTCACTGGTGTAGACAGCAGCCTTTTTCATACGCTGCTGGTTGTTCGCCCGTTTGCGGATAACGCAGCCGGTGGTGTAGCCAGTGGATTCCAGCTGCACAATGAACGACGGGTTCTGCTCTCTGGCGGTATGGCATTCACCACCGGCAGGGGTGACAATGGCGGCATGCCGCACCGGTGAATCGTATGAACAGGTGGAAGAAATGCGAATCATGGCCGCTTTGGCAGGAGCACCGGAAAGCTCAGCCGGTTGCTCCAGCGGGGGAACAGGATTACCAGGCCCGGCTAAAGCGAGTGCCCCCAGGGTCAGAGCCTGGAAAGCCGGTGCGGAGCGCGCCTGCTCAGCCGCCACAATGGCCTTGTTATACGCATCCAGCATCTTCTTATTGCGCTCATCTGCAGCAGCCGCATCTGCCGCGGGTGCGGTTTCAGCCACAGCAGCCGCAGCAGCGGCAAAACTACTGTTGAACATCTTGCTGCCGGCTTCTGTAACGGTAAATTTCTTCACCGCCCACTCCAGCAGCTGACCAAAGGTGGTACCATCACCGTGTTTCATATGCTCCGTAAACACGATTTCGAGCAATTTCTGGCGGCCGGCATCACCGGACATGCTCGCAGACTGGGTCTCCACCACCTCATCCGGTTTCGAAGCCCAGCTGGCAGGGGTGCGGGAAAGCGCCTCATGCTGCTTGCGGTAAATATCCAACCGGTCAGCATCATTCATGCCGGAGATGATATCTGCCAGGTCAGCCATGGCATCCATGGCAGCCAGGCCATGTCCCATATACTGAGGCAGCATATCAGACATCAGGTATGCATAGCACTCATTCGCCGGCATGTTGCGCTTTTTCATCTGCGCATGCAGCCCCGCGCGGAAAAACGGATGCAGGGGCAGCTCCTGCAAAGCATCCCGCCACATCTTCTCGGCGGCGGCATCATCACCAGTGGCCTCAAGGGCCCGGGCGCAGAATGTTTTCCTGTATGCGCTCTGCACTTTATCATCATCTGCAAAAACAGCCTCCATCAGATTATATGAAGTGGGGGCCTTGTTACCGAAGATGTGGTTATGCATGCCGCCATCCGGCCCGCCGAACCCGCCAATCCACTTGCCGCGCTCCGGGCGCACGGCATAGGCACAGTGCCCGGGCTGACCGCAGGTATATGCAGGAATACCATGCGACATGGCAGCCACGGCACCCAGGTGCGACATGGCGCCACACACGCCACCATTCAGCAGCGTGCGCTCCGCCTCGCTTTCATCACCATAGGGCAGATTATAAGCACCCCCCTGCACTGTATCGCCGAATTTGGAAGTACCGGTATAGGTAGCGGCCCAGCAGGAGAGGTCATATTTATCCCAGGGCATGTTGATATTTCTGGCGGCAAATTCGTAGGAAGCGTCATCCCAGTCCTGCTGGGGATTCGCCACCACGAAACGGAGTTCCCAGGCTTTCAGGTTGGGATAATTGGGATGCAAGCGGCCATCAGCCTGCTGTTTCTGGAAGAATTTGTAGCGGCGCACCGGGTTGAACTTGGTGGGGAGCATTCTGGAAACATTCGGTTCCGGCCAGGTTTCACCACCGCCCCAGCACGAAGCCAGAGCCACGGCGAGCGGTTTATTCTTCACGTTTTCCTTCTCTTCTACCCAGATGCGGTAGAGCACATCCATGCCTACCTCGGTCTGGTACGGCACCAGGCCGCAGCTCAGGTATACCTCCTGCCAGTCGGCATCTGTGGCAAACGCTGCGAGGAATCGGCATTTTGACTCATCGCTGCCGGCCATGGCGGTAAGCACCTCTGCCCCGGTCACGCGAATCCACTCATGCATCATCGCCAGCCGGAGGGTAGCAGCATCTGCCGGTGCTATGCCAGCGCATTTACGGAGATTGGCGACCAGAGCCTGCTGAGCTGCCACGTAATCACCTTTGTCGACAGCTTTCTTCACCTCCGCAGGAATCTTTTTCAATTTACCGGCTACGGCAGAAACCAATTTTCTGCTGATATCAACCGGAGAATCCACTGCTGCAACAGGCTGCACGCCGGTTGCGAGCAGGCCGAGCATCAAAGCGCATGTGCGAGTCTGCATGTATGTAGCATGCACCAGAGGCGGTGTAAAGTCAAGCAAATACCCTCTGTTTCACCTGTGAGCGAGCGCATGAACAGCAGGAATCTTCTGCCGGAGCGCCGCCCCTGCCGGAACCCATCTGGTTCTCACGCGCGCGTTCTGCGACAGCAGACCCACTCTGCACTTCCCTTGGCAGCCCCCATGTGTTAGAATACCACTATGTCACGCTACAATGGAGAACAGGTACTCGTCGTCCCACGCGAAGCCTTTGAGGCTGTGGGTGCATTCAATGGGGTAAAGCTCAATCCGCAGGACTATCTCAGCGCTTTCCTGAAACCCGGTGTAGCGCAATACATGGACCGCGAGCTCGCGGAGCAGAGCCCTCAGTTCAAACAGCTGATTACCTACGCCATCTTCTGCCACCAGGGCCGAATTCTGGCCTATGCCCGCACCTCCAAGGGTGGTGAGTCCCGCCTGCACAACAAGATGTCGCTCGGCATCGGCGGCCACATCAACCCCATCGATGGGCTCACGGACTCCATCTCCACCTACCTGGCCGGCATGGAACGCGAAATCCGCGAGGAAATCACCTTCACCGGCTCTGCCACCCAGGAACTCTTCGCCATCATCAACGATGACACCAACGAGGTAGGTTCCGTTCACCTCGGCTTTGTGCACCGCTTCGAGCTGGAAGACGACCAGGTGGCGCCGAATGAAAAAGCCCTGGCAGATCTCGGCTTCCGCACGCTCGATGAACTCGCCGGTCCGCTCTATGAGCGCCTTGAAACCTGGTCCGCTATCTGCGTAGACGCGCTGCAAAAACACTAAGCAGCCATTTCCGCCCCCCTCTCAGCCCGTGTTCCGGAAGCCGGAACACGGGCTTTCTGTGTACTCAGGTGCATCGGTGCACTTCCATACACCAATCAAAAAAATTCAGCCTCAAAAAATAAAAAAAGTACATCCGGAAGCTTTTTTACAAAAAAAACGCACATTTTGATTGACTTTTGAGGTGTATTGGAGTGTACTGGTGGTGCAGGTAAGTGCACCAAAAAGCATGAATAGTGTCTCCACAGTACCGTTCACAGGGAACGTCACGCATAAGCTCGACCCGAAGAGCCGCGTAGCGATTCCGGCCGGCTGGCGTGACGCGCAGGGGGCCACGCTGTGGATGATAGACTCTCAGAATGAGGGGTATCCGATACTGAAATGCTACACAAAAGAGAGTTTTGCGGAGATGGTGAATGGAATCCGGAGCCACGCAGAAGCACGTGGATTCGACCCGGCAGCCGTAAACCGCTACCTGGGCACCATCATCGGCCTGAGCTTCGAAGCCGAAGTGAGCAGCCAAGGTAAACTCCTGGTACCCAAAGCACAACGCGAACGCTTAAAATTAGCGGACACCGCGACAATAGTAGGCCGCGGATCGTATTTCGAAATATGGGCACCGGCAGACTTCGAGGCCACGAAGAGTGCTGAAGCCCTGGCGAAACTGGAACTGGACAAGATATTCGGCATACTCACATGATGCAGGTAGCAACAGAAAGCCACGCTGCGGGCTCACTACCCACCGGCACCTGCTACAAGGTGCTCATGTGGGAAGACGGAGCCTTGAGCACAGAGGAACTGGACGCCTGGCAGAACGCCCGGCGCGAAATCCTTGCGCGTATGCGCGACGCGGGCATCAAGGGCGCACGCGGCACCCTGGCGCAGCTCGGCAGCGAACTGCGTGAGCTGTCTACCCGTGCCGTGGTCACCCCGCTGAGCACCTATTGCCCGGCCGGCCTTTCTCTTGCGCGCGTGAGCGCGTTGGCAGCGGAGCTGCAGCGCGCGGAGCAGGTGCTGGCATGCCGCCTGACCCCCTGCACAGCAACCGTGCTGGTAGAGCTGAACGGCGAAGAAGGCATTGACACTCTGGTTTCCCGCTGGGCAAACGCCACACCAGGCATCACCTGGCACCCCGCCCCCCTGGTGGAAGCCATCAGCGCCGCTGAAGCCGCCGAGTGGCAGGAACGCTGCCGGGAAGCGGAGGCCGCTGTAGCCCCCGAGGCTGACGCAGAAGCTGACACAGAAGGCGCCGATTTCCACCACGTGACCGTGCTGCGGGACGAAGCCGTGGCGGCCCTGCAGCCGGCAGAAGGCCGGATTCTGGTGGATGCCACCCTGGGCGGTGGCGGACACACCGAGCTCATGCTCCAGCGCGGAGCCACCGTGTGGGGAATCGACCAGGACCCCGCCGCCAGAAAAGCCGCCCGGAAGCGCCTGGCAGCCTACGGTGAGCACCTGCACATCATCGCCGGCAATTTCCGCAATGCAGCAGACCTGCTGGCAGCACAGGGAGTGCAGCAGGTAGACGGCATACTGGCCGATATCGGCATTTCCTCACCCCAGGTAGACCAGGCGGAGCGAGGCTTCTCGTTCCTGGCAGAAGGGCCGCTGGACATGCGCATGAACCCCGCTGCCCCCCGCAGCGCGGCAGACATTGTGAACACCGCAGCCGAAAGCGAGCTGGCCGACATCCTGTGGCACTATGGCGAGGAGCGCGCCAGCCGCGCCATTGCGCGCCGCATCGTGCAGGAGCGGGCAAAAGCCCCCATCACCACCACCACCCAGCTGGCTGCCATCATCGCCACAGTGCTCCCCCGCAAAGGCAAGCAGCACCCCGCCACCCGCTCATTCCAGGCGCTCCGCATCGCCGTGAACGATGAGCTGGGAGCACTGAACACCCTGCTGGAAAACGGCCTGAGCCTGCTCAAGCGCGGCGGCCGCTTCGCCATCATCACTTTCCACAGCCTGGAGGACCGCGCAGTCAAGCATTACTTTGACCGCGTAACCCGCCCGGAAATCGACCGACCGGAATGGCCCGCCCCGCGCCCCAATCCGGAATACGCCGCCCGTCTCATCACCCGCAAACCCATCGTGGCAAGCGATGCTGAACTGGCAGCCAATCCCCGCGCCCGCAGCGCCAAACTCCGCGTCATCGAAAAGCTCTGATCACCGTCCCTGTATCACCCACCCTTCTTCTCTCTGACCTCAATGCCCCCCAGCAACACAAGCCCCCGCTACGCCGACCAGGTGAGTCTCCACTTCCTGGTCTGGATGGTGGTATTTGCCATCATGGTATCGGCGGGTGGTATCACCTATGCCCTGTTCAAGAATGATCAGGTTGCCGTGCGCACGGAAATCAGCAAGCTTAACCGCGAGATTACCGTATGCAATCTGAACGCAAACCAGCACCGGGCCAAGACAAATGCCCTGACCAACCGCTGGGCTATGCGCGACCGCCTCAGCCAGGACCGCTCCATGCTGCGCGATATTGACCGCAGCCAGATTCAGCTTGCCCGCCGGTTGCAAGGCAGCGGGCTTGCAGTCATCAACCGCTAAGGGATTTCAACAACAGCTCTCAGCCCAGGAACATGAAGACCAAAATACCATTTGCAGGACGCGCCGCTGTGCTGGCGCTTTGCATGATGGTGGTCTCCAGCGTGGTTGCTGTACGGTTAGTTGAACTGCAGATTTTCGACTCCGGCAACCACCGCACGATGGCCGTGGATGATCTGATTGATACCGAAAGCATACCGGCACAGCGCGGTATCATCATGGACCGCAACGAAGAACTGCTTACCAATAACATACAGAGTGCTGAACTGGTGGCAGACCGCCACCACCTGCGCGAAATCACCGCCGTGGTGGAAGGGCTGGCGTATAACCATGCCGTCAATGACCCCCGCTGGGATTCCCTCACAGACCCCAAGGAACGCCGCAAGCTGGTATATAATTACCGGGCAAAGCTTCTCAACAACGCCAAGAAAGAAATCAGCGACGATATCAAGGAAGGAAAGCTTGAGGCCTCCAAAACCCGCGATGCCCGCGACAACCGCCTCCGCGAATACGACCCGGAGATGATGGAGCACTACTTCCAGCAGCATGATAAGCTCGTGGCAGAGGTGCTCTACCCCTTCCTTTCTCACCAGGAAATAGAAGAAACAATCGGGGGGCGCACCATCAAGCGCTTCATGACCCGCGAGGATATCGTGGAAAAAATCGCCCAGACCGCCACCGTAAAACACAACGAAGAAGCCGAAAAGAAAGGCTTGCCCACGCGTTCGCTGCGATACCAGATTGTGCTGGCCAAGGGCATGAACTTCGACACTGCGGATAAAATCCGCAAGGCGCTGAGCGAGTCCCGCATCCGCGGGCTTATGGTGCAATCTGACCTTCGGCGCTCCTACGTAATGCCGGAAATGCTCTGCCACGTGCTCGGCTATGTGGACCACGAGAACAAGGGCATGAGCGGCGTAGAGGCCTATTTCCAGAGCTATCTGGCCGGCGTCAACGGTTTCCGCGAATACCGCCACAACGCCCGAGGCCAGGTACTGCCCAACGAAGATGACCGCTACATGGCTCCCAAACACGGGTTGAACCTGAAGCTTACCATCGACATGCGCCTGCAGACCATCGTAGAGCAGGAACTGGACAAAGGAATGCGCCATTTCCGTGCCAAGCGCGGCTGCATGATTGTGGTAGACCCCAGGACCGGCGATATCCTTGCCATGGTGAGCCGCCCGGCCTTTGATCTCAACACCAAGGAACTCATCACCCACAAAGGCAAGTTCCCGCGCGGTGAGGTGAAAGATGACAACGGTAAAGTACTCACCGGCGATTTCAACTTTGCATGCCAGACTCGCTACGAGCCCGGCTCCACCTTCAAAGTGCTGGCCGTTACCACCGTGGTGGATAAGGGGCTCATGGGTATCAACAACTACGTGAACTGTGAACCTTTCTCCGTAGGTTTCGGCAGCAAAGCCATCAACGACCGCCCGTTCAATTACCACAGTCTGCCCGTGTGGGGCGTGCTCAAGAAATCCAGCAACCCGGGTGCCGCACGCATTGCCATCGTAGGCAAATGGCAGAACTACAAGGAATATCTCGAAAAATTCGGGCTCAACAAGCCCGTGGGCATAGAGCTGCCCTCCGGTGGTGCCTGTCTGCTGGCAGACGGCTCCAACATCGTGAACTATTCACGCATCGCCTACGGGTATTCGGTGGCTGTTTCACCGCTGCACATGGCTATGGTATACGCCACCATTGCAAACGATGGCGTGCGCATGAAGCCCCGCCTTATCGATAAGATTATTGCGGCAGATGGCTCAGTATATGACGAATGCGCACCGCAGGAAGTATGCCGGGTCATGAAACCCGGCACGGCCAGAGACCTGCGCTATGCGCTGGAAAGCGTGACCGAGCGCAAAGGCGAATGCGGCCGTGGCACCGCCACAGCCGCGGCCATTCCCGGGTTCCGGATTGGCGGCAAGACCGGCACTGCTAAAAAGGTAAAGGCTGGCGGTGGCTATGCCGAAAATCTCTACACTGTTTCATTTGCCGGGGTACTGCCCATCAATGACCCCAAACTGGTCGTCATGACCGTGATTGATGAGCCCCACCCCACCGATTGCAACCCAGGCGGCGGCACCGTGGCGGCACCCATTTTCCGGGCTGCTGCAGAGCGTTTTATCAACGTGCTCAACCTCACGCCCAGTGACCCCGAAGCATACGAAAAATATCTTGCTACTAAAGAAGAATCTGCTAATCTAAATAAATAAAGAATTTCCCTGCCATGGACACAAAAAAGATATTCAGCATCCTGCCCGGCGCCAGCATAACCGGCACACTCAACAAGCCGCTTACGCTGCTCACCGATGACAGCCGCAAGGTGATTCCCGGTTGCTGCTATGTAGCAGTCAAAGGCACTCAGTTTGACGGGCATAGCGCTATCGATGGAGCCATAGCCGTAGGTGCTGCTGCCATTGTGGCAGAAACACCGGCCAGCGAGGCCGCCAGGGCTGCTGGCACGCTCTGGGTTCAGGTCAATGATACAAAAGAAGCCAATGGGCTGCTCATGAGCGCCTGGCATGATTTCCCCAGCGACAGCATGATTCTGCTCGGCGTCACCGGCACCAACGGCAAAACCACCATCAGCTACCTGGTAAACCACATTTTCCGCACCGCTTGGCAGCGGGCAGGACTTATCGGCACCATTATCAATGATAACGGCGAAACCCGCACCCCCTCCAGCAACACCACCCCCGGTTGCGCCCTGCTGCAGAGCATGCTGGCTGAAATGGTGAAAAACGGCTGCCGCGCCGTCTCCATGGAGGTCTCCTCGCACGCGCTTACCCAGCAGCGCACCTCCGGCACCAGTTTCCGCGTCGGTATTTTCACCAACCTGACCCAGGACCACCTGGATTACCACGGGACCATGGAGGAATCCTACCAGGCCAAGAATCTGTTTTTCCCCCGCATGGCAGCGGCAGATCGCAAGAGTGCCGCCGTCGTCAATATAGATGATGCCTACGGCCGCCGGCTGGCAGAGGAACTGGCCCCCATCATGAAAGTGCGCACATTCGGTGAGAACGAAAAGGCAGATTTCCGCGCCGTACCCAGACTCATCACCCTGAAAGGCAGCCAGTATGAACTCATCTACCAGGGGCGCAGCTATCTGGTGCGCACGCCGCTCATCGGCGAATTCAACCTTTCCAACAGCATGGCTGCTGTGGCCGGGGCTGTCTGCGCCGGCATCAATATCAACGATGCCATCAGCGCCATAGCTCAGAGCCCCCAGGTTCCCGGCCGCATGGAGCTGGTCAGCAGCGTGAATAATGTGCAGTGCTTCGTAGACTACGCCCATACCCCCGATGCCGTGGAAAATGTGTGTAAGACCATGAAAGCACTCTGCCGGAATGGGCGCCTTATCACCATATTCGGCTGCGGCGGTGACCGCGACCGCACCAAGCGACCGCTCATGGGTGAAGCCGCTGCACGCTACAGCGACCTCTGCCTCGTGACCAGCGATAACCCCCGCAGCGAAGACCCGGAGCAGATTATCGACGAAATCATGCCCGGTATACCCACCGCCAAGCAGCACCGCATCACCGACCGTGAGGAAGCTATCCGCGCCGCGCTGGAACAGGCCCGCCCCGGAGACGCCGTGCTCATCGCCGGCAAGGGCCACGAAAACTACCAGATATTCGCCAACGAAACCATCGATTTCTCCGATTCCGCCGTGGTACGCAAGTTCTACGCCGAAAAGAACCCGGAAGGCATCTCCGTGCCCTCCCGCAAGCCGGAAGGCCGCCGCAGCAAATAAACAGCTCCACACCATGACTCACCTGAGCACCAGCGACCTCGTATCCGCCACCGCCGGCAAAGCAGTGGCAACGGGAGACCGCGCCATCACCGCCGGGCTCACCACAGACAGCCGAGCCATCGTGCCCGGCTGTGTATTCGTGGCGCTGTGCGGCGAACGCTTCGATGGCAACAACTTTGCCGCCGAAGCCACGCAGAACGGCGCAGCAGCAGTCGTGGTATCGCGTCTGGCGGGCGATTATGCCCCCGGCAGCACGGTGGTGCTGGTAGAAGACACTCTCGCAGCTCTGCAAAGCCTGGCCACCTGGTGGCGCGGGCAGCTGGAACCGCTGCATGTAGTCGGGCTTACCGGCAGCAGCGGCAAGACCAGCACCAAGGACATGTGTCTCTCCGTATTGTCTCAGAAATACAAGGCACTGGCCACCAAAGGAAACCTGAACAACCACATCGGGGTGCCCCTCAGCATTCTGAGCACCCCGCAGGGCACCCAGACCGCCATCTGGGAAATGGGCATGAACCACGCCGGCGAAATCGCCCCGCTGTGCGCCATGACTCAGCCGCAACTCGGCATTATCACCACCATCGGCTCTGCTCACATGGAATACCTCGGCTCCCGCCAGGCCATAGCAGAGGAAAAATGCACCGTAGCCCGGGCTCTTCCCGCCAGCGGATACATGATTTACCCCGCAGTGGATGACTTTGCGGACTACATAGCCACCCAGACCGCCGCCACCTGCATTCCCGTGGGCGGCTGCAGCAGCCCGGTGCGCGCCCTGAACCCGCGCAGCACAGCCACAGGCACCACCTATACCCTGCATATCGATGGCGAGGATGAGGTGGAAGTCAATCTGCCAGTCCCCGGAGCCCACATGGTGAGCAACAGCCTGCTGGCCGCTGCCGCCGGCTGGAAACTCGGCTGCAGCATGCAGCAAATCGCCTCGGGGCTCTCCGCCTCAGCCCTCACCCATGGACGTTTGGCCTGCAAGGAAGTAGATGGCTACACCGTGGTGGATGACACCTACAACGCCAACCCCGAAAGCATGAAGGCAGCTCTCGAAACCGTAGCAGCTCTGCGCGGTCCGAAACGCTGCATTGCAGTGCTTGGCAAAATGGGAGAACTGGGCGAAGGTGGCATTGCCGCGCATGCCGATATGGGCTGGTGCGCAGCCTCACTCGGTTATGCAGCCGTGATAGTAGTAGGAGCCGAATGCGCCGAGACACTGGCCCTTTGCCAGGCAGCTGCTGAAAGCGTGCCAGCACTGCTGGTAAACACTCCGGCAGAAGCGGCTGCCACCCTGCGCAGCCTCATGGAACCGGGAGACGCACTACTTTTCAAAGGTTCCCGCTCCGCAGGCATGGAGCGCTGTATCTACGAACTCTTTCCCACCCTCAACCCCAAAGCATAAGCCATGATTAATTTTATCTGCGAAATTCCCGTCGGTCTTCAGCTGCTGCTGGCGCTGCTGGTGCCCTTTGCCGGCTCCATGCTCATCGGCCCGCGGCTCATTGCCATTCTGCGCGCCATGAAAGCCGGCCAGCCCATCCGCCAGGCCTGCGGCGGCACCCTTGCGCCGGAGCACCAGGCCAAGGTAGGCACCCCCACCATGGGCGGGCTCATGATTATCGGGCTCATCATGCTCACCAGCATCCTGTTCCTGGACATGAGCGACCCCAAGCTCCAGTGCTGCCTGCTGGTCATGGGGGTGACCGCCATACTCGGGTTCCTCGATGACTGGGCCAAAATCACCAAAAAGAGCACCGATGGAGTGAGCGGCTGGTTCAAAATTGCACTGCAAGCTGTGGCTGCCATTGCCTGTGCAGGCTATCTCTGGTATCTGGACCCCACCATCGCGCGCGTGCTCATTCCCTTCTATGGCACGGTGGATCTGGGCATCTTCTTCATTCCATTTGCCATGCTGGTCATCATCGGCTCCTCCAATGCGGTAAACCTGACCGACGGGCTGGATGGTCTTGCCAGCGGGTGCATGGTAGTCTCATGCATGGCCTTCATTTCCCTCTGTCTCACATTCGGAGACATAGCGCTGGCCAACTACCTGCTGTGCATCGCAGCCGCCTGTCTTGGATTCCTGTGGTTCAACGCCCACCCGGCCAAGGTCTTCATGGGCGATACCGGCTCCCTCTCACTGGGTGGTGCCCTGGGCACCGTAGCCGTCTGCACACACACGGAGCTGCTGCTGGTGGTCATCGGTGGTGTGTTTGTGGCAGAAGCCTGCTCGGTAATGATTCAGGTAGGCTGGTTCAAAGTGAGCCGCAAGCTCTACGGAGAACCCCGCCGTTTCTTCCGCATGGCACCCATCCACCACCACTTCGAGAAGTGCGGCTGGAGCGAAACCCAGGTCTGCGTACGCTTCTGGATTATTTCCTTCTTCCTGGCAGTCTTCGGTCTTATACTGGGAGCCTGCTGCTTTATCTGATTCTAATCTTTCCTTTCTGACAAGCCATGAATCTCGACGGCAAAAAAATAGCAGTGCTTGGTTGCGGACGCAGCGGCGTGGCAGCCGCACGCCTGGCACGGGCCAAGGGCGCTGGTGAAGTTTGCATTTTCGATGCCAACCCGGCGGCTACTTGCCATGAACCCGGTGTTTCCTTCATCCCCGGAGCCACAGAAGAACACGCCCGGGAGTTTGCCGCTGATATCGTCATCCTCTCTCCCGGTATCGAGGGCGACATCCCCTGGACTCTGGCATTCACTGCTCACGGCGCCCCCCTTATCGGCGAAACCGAACTCGCCTGGCATTATTACAATGGCCGCATCATCGCCATCACCGGTACGAACGGCAAAACCACCACCACGGCGCTGCTGGAACATGTGCTGCTGAGCGCCGGCAAATCCGCCAAGGCCTGCGGCAACTACGGTTACCCGCTCAGCGAGGTGGCGCTCATGGAGCCTCAGCCCGAATTCGCCGTGCTCGAAGTCTCCTCATTCCAGATGGAAACCATCATCGATTTCAAACCAGAGGTGGCTATCTGGCTGAATTTCGCACCGGACCACATGGACCGCTACACCAGGGTGGAAGACTACTTCAACGCCAAACTCCGTATCTTCGAGAACATGGACGCCGAGCAGCTCGCCATCGTCCGCGAAGGAGAGGAACTGCCCGGCATCACCCCCCGCCGCGTAGGGTTCTCCTCCGTCGTTTCCACCGGCCAGCTGTACTTTGAAGCCGGCGCCATATGCGAGGCCGGGCAGGTTCTCACCCCCCTGCGCGGCACCACCCTGGAGCAGGCACACAATGCCGAAAACGCCATGGCCACCACCCTGGCCTGCCGGGCTGTGGGACTGGATGACGCCACCATCTCCGCCGCCATCCGCAATTTCTGCCCACCCGGCCACCGCTGCGAAACCGTAGCAGAAATAGACGGCATACTCTGGCTGAACGATTCCAAGAGCACCAACCTGCACTCTACCGAAGCAGCCGTGCGCTCCCAGACCCGCCCCATCATTCTGCTGGCCGGCGGCAAGGACAAAGGATTGGACTACACCGCCATCAACCCCATGCTGGCCACAAAAGCACGCGCCTGCGTGGTATTCGGGCAGATTGCCGACCAGCTGGAGCAGACCTTCTCACCGGTTTGCCGGGTCATTAAAGTCGCCACAGTACCGGAAGCCGTAGCCGCCGCCCACACCGTGGCAGAAAACGGCGATGTGGTACTCTTCTCGCCCGGCACGTCATCATTTGATCAATTTACCGGCTATGTGCAGCGCGGCCAATGCTTCCGCGATGCCGTCAAGCAGATACTTCACCTTTAAACACACCCAGGATAACTTTTATGAGAAAAAACACGAAAGCGA
>JAZLDD010000060.1:0-13045 GCA_045614585.1 Akkermansia sp.
ATGTAGCTGGAAAGCCAATTCAGTGAAACATTCATGATATGGTAAGAAAAGGGTTAGATTTTATTGGAACTGGGCAAGGAAGCGGGCATCGTTCTCGATGAGGAGGCGGATATCGCGGATACCCCAGCGAATCATGGCCAGACGCTCCAGGCCGATACCGAAGGCGAAGCCCGTGCAGCCAGCATACAGGTTCTTGCCGGTGGCCTTGTCGATATTCTCGAACACAGCGGGGTTCACCATGCCGCAACCGGCAATCTCAATCCAGCGAGGAGCCTGACCTGCTGCCTGCAGCAGCACGTCAATCTCAAAGCTCGGCTCCGTGAACGGGAAGAAATGCGGACGGAAACGCACGGCTGTCTCCTCGCCGAAAAGAGCCTTCAGGAAATACTCCAGCGTGCCCTTCAGGTCGCCCACGCTCACCTCCTTGGCCACATACAGACCCTCAATCTGGTTGAAGGCAGAAAGGTGGGTGGCATCGATAGCATCGCGGCGGAAAGCGGAACCGGGGCAGATGATGCGGATGGGCGGGCAGTCCTTCTCCATCACACGGGCCTGCACGGTGCTGGTCTGCGTGCGCAGCAGCTTACCGCTGTCGAAGTAGAAAGTATCCTTCTCATTGCGGGCGGGATGGTCATCCGGCGTGTTCAGCGCATCAAAGCAATGCCACTCGTCCTCAATCTCCGGACCATCAGCCAGGGTGAAGCCCATGCGGCGCAGCACGCGCACGGCCTCATCGCGCACAATGGAGATGGGATGCAGACCACCGGCGGGCAGCGTGGCACCCGGCATGGTAAAATCCACCCCTGCCACAGCTGCGGCATCAATCTCCTGCTGCAGGGCAGCCTTGCGGTCCTCCAGAGCGGCGGTAATCGTAGCGCGGGCTTCATTCAGCAGCGCGCCTACGACGGGTTTATCTTCCTTGGGCACATCGCGCATGCCCTGCTGCACCTGGGTAAGGGAGCCTTTCTTGCCAAGAATCGCCACTCGGGCATCCTCCAGCGCCTTCATATCGGCTATGCTGGCAATGCGCTCCAGGGCTTCGGCTTGTACGCTTGCAATCTGATTTTTCATAAGTTCGCGGGAAACTATACGCGCGTAGGCGTAATTGTCAAGCATTATGCTCCCTTCTGCGCGTCAACTGACGCGTTTCCGGCATACGCCCGGAAATCAAGACAAAAAAAAGACCCCCGCTTACCTCTAAGCGGAAGATCCCAGCACAACGGGGAAAAGCGCCCCCGGTCACGCAGTGCCGAAGCACTGCTCTCTCCATCATCAGCATGGAGAGACTCACAGCTTACATCACGTAAGTCTCCGGAGTCGGCGGCAGTGTGTTCTCAGGAGTCGGAGGCAGTGTGTTACCAACCGCAGTGAGAGTACCCAGACCGATTATGATAGCGATAGTCTTCATCATCTTCTTCTTTTTCTTTCTGTTTCCCTGCCGGTGCAACCCGGCCGCGGCATTCTACTCCTTTCCCCGTAGATGTCAACCCTAAAAAGAATTTTTTTTAATTTTATAAAAAAAACGATAGACCGGCACCTCGTCCGGTGTACGCGCACGCGATGCGGATGCTCTCCTGTTCATGGCCTTTATTTGAGTCTGTTTCAAATTTGCTGAAGCCATTTTGCATCATGGTGCAGAAAATTGAAAGTTGTCGGGATGTACAAAGGACAAATTACAAAGGACAATTTAGGAGTTCCGCTCGCCTTAGGCTCGCCATTTTAAACGGCTGCGGCAAAGCTGCAGGGAACTTCAAATTGTTCTTTGTCCTTTGTACATTGTACTTTCAAACATCGATTTATATGTTTGTCTTCAAAATATTTCAACTCGTAATCTTTGCTCTTTAATAATGTTAGCAAATTTTAATGAATATACCTGCCAGCAAATCTGAAACAGCCTCTTTATTTTCCCTTTCCGAACAATATGCTTGTAAACACGATGCCGACATGCTAGAATCAGGCGCGTATGAACAAGATTTTACAATATGTCATGGCCGGACTTCTGCTGTATACCCCGGTCGGCATGGCTGTACAACTCAGCGATCTCTCTCCTTCCCTGACCCGTGAATCGGCAGATGAAAACCTGACAAAGGACTACGCGTATCGCGTGCTGAGCGACTTGAGTGTGCGCCGAATCTGGAATCTGGACGACAACCGCAAACTTACCATCGATTTTGACGGCAAAACAGGTGACCTGATATGCATCGCCGTGGATTACCGCAAACCGGTAAGCACAAAAGACGCTGATAAGGATGCCGCCGATATCGGCAAGTTCGAGGAAGCCAACTGGCGCAAATTCGGTGCCGACAAAGCCGCCAAATACTTCATGAGCCGCGCCAAAGCCATGAAATTCGAGGAAGGCTATATGTTCGAGGAGCTGAATGCCGCCAACAAGTGCATTCGCCTGTCATTCTACCCCAAGACACCTAAAGAAGACCGCCGCAAGATTTCTGAAGGCAGCACCGCCGGTGGTTCCACTGCCATGGGCAGCACCCTCAGCGGCAGCGCGGTGAAAAAGCTGCTGGAAGACGAAGAGCAGCGTCTGTTCACCGCCAATAAGACCGACAAGACCGAACCCACCAAGGTTATCAAGAAACCGGTGGTTGAGGAAGTGGTAGAAGAACCCGAAATCGAGGAAGAAGAGCCCGAAATCGTGGTAGAGGAACCCCAGGAGACTGGCAAGATTGTCGAAACACCCGTCAAGATTGAGCCGGTCAAACCCGTCAAGCAGAAAGGCGACCGCAGCAAGGATGTGGACAACCTGCTTGCCCGGCTGGGATTGGACAAGCTCGACACCATGCACTGGATTATCGGTGGTGTAGGCCTGCTGCTTCTCATTACCATCATCAGCGCCGTCGGCAAGAAAAACGAACGCCGCAAGCTCGAGAAACGCGCCGAGCGTCTGCGCCAGAGCTCCACTTCGGTTCAGGCCAGTCTGCGCCAGAGTGTGAAGAAAGGCATGAAGAATAACTCCAGACTGAAATTGTAAACCATTTCCCGGTTATAATCTTCCCACTCCCGCGTTGCAAGCATCAGCGCGGGAGTTTTTTTTGCGTTTTTCATAACAAAATCACATTTTTACTTTTCATTTCTTTCTGAACACCTTATACTTCTTTCCGAGTTGTTTCTATCGACATGAAATATCTTTCAATCCTTCTGGCAGCCGCCATGCTATACAGCACGGCAGCCGAAACCCCGACCAAAAAGAAAAAAGCTGGCAAAAGCGCGCCCCTGCCGGAGCTCATTCACCGCAGCAACGGTATCTACTCAGCCATGGAAGCTGCCGCCGCTGGTGATACAGATACCCTGAAAGCCCGTATTCAGGAAAATGCCCACATCAACCAGGCAGATGAATTCGGCAACACCCCCCTGCACCTGGCCGCCAGAAACAACGCCGTCTCCTGCATTCAGCTACTGCTGAAAGCCGGGGCCGACCCCATGCAGAAAGACGCCGATGGCAACACAGCCAGCCAGCTGGCCACATCAAAAAAAGCCATCAGCGCCCTGAAGGCGGCCATGCGCCACAGAACTTCGGAAATTGAATTATGCCGTGAAATCGCAGGCGGGAACATGGACGCCATCAAAAAAGCCATCGGGAAAAAGGGGTTCAACCCCAACATGCTCAGCGAGGACAACTCCAATTCCATCCTGATGCTGGCATGCGCGCGTGGCCACGCCGCATCGGTCAAAGCCCTGATTAAAGCAGGAGCAAATGTCAATTACAAAGCAAAAGACTCACGCTCTGTTCTGCACAAAGCCATCGAGGCCGACAACGCCGAAATCATCACCATCCTGCTGAAGGCTGGAGCAGACCCCATGGTCCAGTCAAACAACAGGGCATACCCCATACACGATGCGGTCTGGTCTCGCAAGCTCAACAGCGTCTCTGCCCTGCTGCCTGCATACAAACACATCAACTACAGCCCCGATGGCGCCCACAATGGCACCCCCATAGGACTGGCCATCAACCGAGGCTTCACCAATGTAGTGAAACTCTTCATCGACGCCGGCATTGACCTGAACGCCAGTAACACAGGCAACCCGCCCCTGATAACAGCCGCGCAGAGCGGGCACAGGGAAATCGTGGAAATGCTCATAAAAGCCGGAGCCGATAAAAAAGCAACCAACCGGGCCGGAAAAACCGCCCTCGATGTAGCCAAGGAGTCCGTGCGGCACCTACTCTGAACCCCTCCCATATAATGAATACCAAACTGGTCATCGCACTCGCCCTGTTCTGCATCGCCGGCTTCCTGCCGGCAGCGGCCGATTCCTCTGTTCTGGGAAAACACCCTATTCCCTCCTATACCGATTTTTCCGGTCTGAACAAAAGCCCCGGGCGCATGGAGAAAACATACCGCCTGCGCGAATTCCGCGCCTACCGCCCCCAGGAAGATTTGCGGAAAAAGCTCAAAATCAACAATTACTCCGGATACGAGAACCCCACCGGCATCGCCTTCGAACCAGGGGAACAAATCTCCATCCGCATGGAAGGTTCACCCCGCACCAAGGTGGAATTCATTGTGCGCGATTTCCGGCACCCCGGCCAGGAAACACGCTTCCCGCTCCAATCCGGCACCAACAATTTCCAGGTCCGGCACTTCGGGCATGGCTATGTAAACTACCGGGATTCCGACCCGGACACCGCCCCGCCCATCAAAATGCAGATCAAGGGTGGCTATATCAACGGCGTATTCACCCGGCATGACAATGCCAAAGTGTGGAAATACCTGCTCAAAAACGCCAGAAGCGAGATGTTCGACATCATCGGCCAGCGCACCCAGTGGGTGCTGGATACCAAAGCCCTGCGCTCCCAATGCCCGGAAAAAGGCCCGGAGCTCGTCAAACTCTACGACCGGCAGATGCAGCTGGAGCAGCAGCTCCTGGGCTGGGAATGGGAAGGCATACACCCCGGCAACCATATTCTGGGCCGGGCCAACTGGAACACCTCCACCTACATGCACGCAGATGGCATGGGCGCCTCCTTCGTCATCACATCCACCCCCGGACTCGTGAATGTCGACGGCACCAGAAAAGGCGGAGCCTGGGGCACCTCACACGAATTCGGCCACATCAACCAGACCCGTCCAGGCATGATGTGGACCGGCACCTGCGAAACCACCGTGAACATCTTCTCCCAGCTGGTAAATTACGATTTCAACCCGCAGGAGGTGCGTCTGGAGCATGAGAGATGCCGCACGCTGGAGGGACACGGGGTGCGCGGCGGGCGCTTCGACTGCTACGTAAACAGCGCCATCGTCAACCGCGAACTCTGGCAGTTCCAGAAAGGCCCGGATGACGGCAACCGCAAACCCGGTGCCATCTGCGGAGACTGCTTTGTCATTCTCTGCCCCATGTGGCAGATGTATCTCTATAACACCGTGGCGCTAGGCAATGAGCTGTTCTACCCCCGCATCTTCAAAAATGTACGCGATACCGATGAATCCACCTGGACCGTGGGGCAGATACGCATGAAATATCTCGACCGCTGCTGCGATGCCGCCCAGCTCGACTTCTCGGACTTCTTCCTGCACGCCGGCATGCTGGCCGTCATGAACCGCTTTGTAAACGACTACGGCTCACACTGGATGACCATCACCGAGGATATGTGCGCTGCCTCTCTCAAGCACGCCTCTCAGTACCCCAAGCCCGAATCCCCGGTCATCTTCTACATCAATGTGAACAACGTGGAAATATACCGCGATAAGCTCGACATCGAACCCAGTCCGGGCTTCAAGCCCACTATAGTGAACGCCCCCTTCCCGCATTTCACCGTTCCGGCAGACCAGTGGAAAAACGCCGTCGCCTTCGAGGTATACAAGAATGATGAGCTGGTGCGCATCTGCCTGCGCGGCCTGAACCAGCAGGACAACCAATCCACGGATGTATTCCTGCCCGAAGGCTCCACCAGAGTCATGGCCGTTTCCTGGGATGGCAAGCGCTACACCATCTACAACACCCGCGGCGGCGGTATCGACAATAAACCCGATTCCGCATCCGGTCCGGGCTTCCTTTCCGCTCCGGCAAAAAAAGCAAAAAAAGGAAAAAAGAAAAAAGCCTGGCGCCCCGTCACCACGGGTGATTAACCCGCCTCCGGAATCAGCGCTCCTGCAGCTCGCCGCTACCATTTCGCCATATTTTTTTCATGAATCTGGGTCAGAGTGAGAAAAATGCTTGCATCTCAGCGCATTTCTGGCAGAATAACTTGGTGGTTACATACACTTTGCAGACGGCGTTTCCCAGGCACACCCCGCAGCCCTCTCTCGCCGGATGCTGTAAAATCTTAAAACCGAACCTCTTCCAACACTTCAATCTTCGCTCCCGAGCAAAAACCTGTTAATACCATGAAACTGCACCTCCCCCTGACTATTTATCGTTGTCTGGTCGCTCTGATGGCTGTGACTCCCGCAGCCCTGTATGCCGAGTACACCCCACCGACAGAAATCACGATTCCTGAGGATTATGATGTCAGAGTGGTGGATTCTTTCGATGATTTCTTTATCACAGACATTATTGATAAGCATGCGTTCCGCGTGCAGGATAATTTAAATCTCACAGAGTCAAGCTCGACGATAGTACTGGATTATGAAGAGAGCTACTATATCACAAGCGATTCTGTTGATTATCTTCCTAATATAACAGTGGTCGGTTCTACAGCGCCGTTGTTTGATATGGATTCATATAGCACCCTGACTTTCCAGGCGCTGGGCGAAGTTCTCTTCACTTCCACTACCATCACCGTCAATCAAGCCAGCTTTGCCCATGGCGGCATCATATCGAGCCCCTACGGCGCAACCCACTTCATCAACAACAAGCGTGTCGAGTTCTCCGGCAATAAGGCCATGGGACAGGTTGACATGCGAGGTGGCGCCTTAAGTGTTGACGTGGCTACCTTCGTCGGCAACGATGCTGTCATATTCGAAGACAACTCCGTCACATCCGAACTGAGCAGTTCGTCAATCGGTGGTGCCATCTATGCATACGGCACATCAAACTCCCAGCGCACCCTGAGCTTCTCAGATAACACCACCGTCAGATTTGCCAACAATAAGTCCGATGGAGATGGCGGCGGCATCTATGCAGCATCATTGGTCTGGACGATTATCAGCAACAACAAGAGCGTTGAATTCTCTGGCAATACGGCAGAAAGCATCGGTGGTGCCATAAACGCAAATGAACTACTGACCATCACCCGGAACAAAAGTGTCGTCTTTGATGGCAACATAGCAGAATCCACGAGAGGCCACGACACCTACGGCGGCGCCATTTATACCTACAGCACCTACTCAGATGAATCCTTGAGTATAAGCGAAAACGAGTCCATCGTCTTCAGCAACAATAAAGCAGGCACATCAGGCGGCGCAATATACTCAATTGACTTTTCGACAATCAGCAACAATAAATCGGTAACTTTCAGCTCCAATACCGCAAAAGCTATTGGCGGCGCGCTCTTCGCATATAACAAGACACTTATAAGCGAAAACGCAGAAGTCAACTTCAGCTCCAACAGCGCTGGCTCCAGTGGTGGTGCAATTTTCGGCGCCGTAGAGTTGAATCTTACCGGAAACGATCAGGTTAACTTCATCGATAACAGCGCCAAGGAGTCAGGTGGCGCCATTCAGGCAAACGATGTATTGAACATCAGCGGAAACAAGCTGGTTAATTTCAGCGGAAACTCTGCAACAACGGAAGGCGGCGGCGCTATATCCGGCTACCACGATTATATAATCATATTCACCGATGCACATGCTATCAACATCAGCGGCAACGAAGAAGTCATCTTCAAAGAAAACAAGGCCATTAATCCCGGTGCATATGGCGGTGCTATTGCCACATGGTGGGGTGTTGTTTCCCTCGTTGACAACAAATCCCTCACCTTCAGCGGCAATTCAGCAAAAGCATACGCCGGCGCTATCTTTGCAGAAGACGGCATCGTGATAGCCAATAATGAGTACGTGCTTTTTGAAAAGAATGTACTGAATGGCTCAAATGGCCTGATGCTGAGAAGCCTTTATCTTGATCCCATGTCAGGCAACAAGGCAATCATATCCGCCCCTGAAGACGGTCTCGTGGAGTTCCGCGACAGCATGGAAATAAACACAGACGGTGTTCTGGATCTGAATATAGATTACCAGACGGAGAGCGGCCCAATGCAGAAGCAGACCGGCGATATTCTGCTCAACGGTCTGTATGCAGAGAAACACCTGCAGGAAATCAAGGGAGCCAACCCGATTACACGCAAGGAAGTGGTAAACTCCCGCACATCCGTTGTACACGCGACGACCAAGCTGCACGGCGGCCGTCTGCGCGTGGAAAATGCCGCCGTATTCCAGGGTGAGGGGCTGACTGCCATAGCTAATTCCGGCGCCACGGTACGCCTGAAATACGGTGCACTGGACCACAAGGAGCACGACATCACCTTCCAGAGAGGCACCACACTCGAACTCGCCGGAAACAACCAGGTATTTTCGAAGACCCTGGTCATGGAAAGCAACAGTGCCTTGACTTTCTACGTAGGCAACGACCATACAGAGACCCCGGTACTGACCTACACAGGTTCATTCCAGATAGGCGGAGCACTGACCCTGAATGTGAAGCTGCAGGATTCCGTACTCAATGTAGGCAATTATAAACTGATTACCCTGATTGATTCCGGCACACCGACCAACTGGACTGCGCAGGTTGTCACCGTGGACAGCGAGTTCTGCCGCTACGCCGACCTGGTATGGAAGGGCAAGACCCTGTATCTGGTTAACAATTCCCGTGTGACCGATGGCAACGAGGATTTCCCCGGGGGAGACATTCAGCCGGATGGGCCGGGAGCTCCCGAAATCCCGGATGAAGAAGAGAAGCCCGTTGTGCCCGATGAACCGGAAGGGCTGACAGACTACACCCCGCAGGGCACCACACTGGCCGAAGGCACAGTGAACAAGAACATGAACGTGATACTGAACGGCAAAGGCAGCATCACGCTCGAAGGAGAGGTGGAACCGGGTGCCCTGACGGTTGATATTGTAAAGAATCTCACCCTGAAGAGCAACAGGAAGAACCCCGGCACCATCGTCGGTCTCGGCAACCTGACCAAGACAGGCACAGGCACGCTGACAATGAACGATAACAACAGCGACTGGAGAGGTGACACCATTCTCAAGGAAGGCACCATCAAGCTCAAGGGTGTTACGTCTCTCGGCAAAGGCAATGTTTTCGTGCAGGGCGGCACGCTCGACCTGAGTTCCAAGGCCATCGAAAACGACATCTTCCAGTCTGCCGATGCCGTCATCAAGGGCGGTAAGAAATTCGCCGGCACCTACACCCTGGAAAGCGGTTCCCTGCTGAAGGGTTCCCACCTCAATATCAATGAGACCGCCACGCTTGAAAGCGGCACCGTGAATGGCAAACTTTCCGGCACAGGTGAAGTGCAGGTACTTGGCGATGTCTACGCAGACACGAAGGCCAGCATTGTCACGAAGCGACTTCTGCTGACAGACGATGCCGTGCTGAGCACCAGCACCAAGGGGCTGAAAACAGACAGCAAAGCCACCAAACTCATCGTGGAAGATGGTTCAAAACTGGTGCTTGGCGGTAACCTGACCACCAGGTCCATGGTTCTTAACAATAGCACGTTTGTGAGCGACTCCATCAAGCCGGTTTCCATTTCCATGAAGAGCTCCATGGCACTGGAAGATTCCACGGCCAGGATCTACGGCAAGGCCAGCGTCGGCAGCCTGCACCTCAAGAACTCCCACATGACGATGAGCGGGGAGAAAGCCCAGAATCTGACCGTGAAGGAGGTATTGTCCATCGGCAGCGGCTCATCCCTTACACTGAAGGGCAAGCTGAGCACAGGCAACCTGGAAATCGGCAACGTGGGTCGCCTTTCCATCAGCGGAACAAAGCCTGCCACCATCAAGGTGAAGGATACGCTCACCCTCAATGTAGGCAGCAGCATTATCCTGCAGGACTTCGAATTCAAAGCGAACAAGACATACAAGATTCTCACCTTCAAGCACGCAAATCTCAAGAATGTAGACTTGTATAACGTATTCGGCGTATCCCAGGATGACTGCGTAATCACCAATACAGGCAAAGCCATCACACTGACGGTGACCGGCAACTGGAATCCGGTGGGCAGCAAGGCCGTGGCAACAGCTGAGGCCGAACCCACCACAATCGCTGCAGAGGATGAGCAGGATACAACCGTCACCACCAAGCTCACCGTCTCCGCCCATGTTGCTGCCGCCGCAGCACCTGAAGCAACTCCCGTCTCAGATGCCATTGTACAGGCCAACTGGGGTCAGCTGGAAGCCAGCCGCGCCTTTGTGGGCGCCATCATCGGGCGCAGCATGGCGGTGCAGCTGGAAAACGGCGAGCGTGCCGTGTGGGCCAGCGCCATCGGCGGCACCAGCCGCCACGACAGTGCTCACGGCCACAATGGAGCTGACACCAACATCTCCGGTGGAGCCTTCGGCCTGGAAACCCAGGTGGGCCGCGCCAGTATCTTCGGCATGGCTCTGGGCAACAGCTGGACCCGCGTAAGCGCTCACAACTTCGGCACCATCAAGCAGGATACCACTCACCTGGGCGTGTATGGCCAGACCAACTGGCGCAACAACGTGAGCGCCGACTGGAGCGCCGTCTACGGCCGCAGCGAATCCGAAACCAAGGGTATCGACTGGAACCAGAAGCACCTGCAGCTGGATGGCCGCGTGAGCTACAGCCACGAGCTGAACGCCAACACCGTGCTGCGCGGCTTCGGCGGCATGCAGTACTACGCCAGTGATTCCGCCAGAATCGACAGCTCAGATACCGGTTCGCTGCAGAACCTGCGGGCTGAAATCGGCGTAGGCGCCAGCCACAACGTGGGCAAACTGGGTCTGTATGGCGAAATCGCCCTGCACCAGGATATCGCCCGCAACAACCCCACAGTCGACACGGATGCCGGTCGCTTCCGCGGTATGAACCCGGGCCGCACCGGCGTGAACTTCACCGTGGGGGCCAGCTACGAGCTGAACGACAAGTGGAGCGTGAACGCCAGCTACACCGGCGAAGTGGTGGAAAACGCCAACGCCCACAACGCCAGCGTAGGCGCCAGCTACAAGTTCTGATAGCTCAAAAGAATATCAACAGCGCAAAGGTCGAAACACCTTTGCGCTGTTTTTTTTACCCCGGTTCAGACTTTTCGAGACTTGAGCCCCGCGCTTCGCCAGATCAGCGCCCCCGCCTGGTGGGTCTGTTTCAGATTTGCTGAAGCCATTTTGCAATCCTTGTGCAAAATTGGAATCCGGCGAGCCAACGGCGAGCGGAATTTTGAGCCCTCGGAGAGGGCGGGACAATAATAGCCCAAGGTGGAGCTGCGTCAGCAGCGGAACCTTGGGTAAAACGAAGAATATATCAGAACCCCGGAGCGTAGCGGAGTGGGTGGCAGAAGCTTTGGCCTGGTGTTTTAGCAGCGTTTTCTGCCGCCCTCCGGGGCTCCGGTTTCTTTTTCATGCGGACCGGGGGCCTGGGGCTTCGCGTCTCGCATTCGCTCGCTTGCTACGCCCTCACGGGTCGCGTGCTGCGCACGCTTACCCCCGACTATTGTTCTTTCGCCCACTACCGTGGGCTTAAATTTCCGCTCGCCGCAGCCTCGCTGACTTTCAATTCGTCAATCGTAAATCCACAACTTGTAAATTTTGCGGATAAGCATTGACACAGCGGCGCAGCGGTACTATTTTATTGCGCGCCATGTACAAACTTGCATTATCCATCTGCCTGCTGTTTATGAGCAATGTTGTGATGACCTTTGCCTGGTATGGTTTTTTACGCAAACCCGGCGAAGGAGTCACCACCCCCATGTGGCAGCTGATTCTGATGAGCTGGGGGCTTGCCCTGCTGGAATACTGCTTCATGGTACCGGCCAACCACCTGGGCCGCGCCTACGGCCTGTCGCTGGCTCAGCTCAAAATCATGCAGGAGGCTCTCACCCTGAGCATCTTTGTACCCTTCATGATTCTCTATATGGGCGAGCAGTGGAAATGGGACTACCTGTGGGCATTCCTCTGCGTGCTGGGAGCCGTCTTCTTCGTCAACCGGGAAGCCCTGATGAGCTGATTCCCTGTGTGGCTTTTTTTCCGGGAAACGGCCGGAGCTTCCGCATCTCCGGTCGCACGTGGAGCCCGCCCCTTGCGCACAATCGGCAATTATCGGAATGGCTGCGGGCAACGGATGAAACGTGTTTGATTTTTTAACGATAAAGGCTGATTCTCCTTGCAAGCAAACAGGTGCTGTGCTATGCTACAGGCATACTCAAGTAACCAGAGAATCTCACACACATCATCATGGACAAGCTCATCGTAGAAGGCGGTACCAGACTCAGTGGTTCCGTCAATATCAGTGGTTCCAAACACGCCTCTCTCCCCATTCTTGCAGCAGCCCTGCTCACCGATGAGCCCGTGCGCATCACCCGCGTGCCGGATGTCTCCGACACCAACTATATGCTGCAGATTCTCAGCCAGCTGGGCTGCTCAGTAGAACGCTCCAGCGGCACCGTGCGCATCGAGTCGCCGGAAGGCATCTCGCACAAGGCCTCCTACGAACAGGTACGCAAGATGCGCGCCTCCATCTGCCTGCTCGGCCCGCTCATGGCCCGCATGAAGAAGTGCGTGCTTCCCCTGCCCGGCGGCTGCGTTATCGGCGACCGCCCGGTGGACCTCCACATCCGCGGCATCAAGGCGCTGGGTGCCCGCGTGCAGGTAAAGGGCGGCAACCTGGTTATCGATGCCCCGAACGGCCTCATCGGCACCACGATTGATATGCGTGGCGACAGCGGCCCCACCGTGCTGGGCACGGACAACATCATGATGGCTGCCGTGCTCGCCAAGGGCACCACCGTCATCGAATCCGCCGCCCGCGAGCCCGAGGTGGTAGACCTGGCCAATTTCCTGAACAAGATGGGTGCCCGCATCGAAGGCGCCGGCTCCCGCACCATCACCATTCACGGCGTGGAGAAACTGCACGGCTGCGACCACACCGTCATTCCGGACCGCATCGAGGCCGGCACCTTCATGGT